>NATP01000041.1 GCA_002085375.1 candidate division Zixibacteria bacterium 4484_95
TGTCCTAAATGCATAAAATCTTCCAAAAAGGCTTATAAGTGAAAAAGTACTTAATAATTAATAAAAACAGGAGAAGCTTATGAATGAAAGAACCGGTATAATAGAGATGAAAGGCAAACCGCCTCTGAACCTGATTATGACGAAGTGCTTAAGGCAATAAGGAAACTTAAACAAGGGTAAAATCTTAAAGGAGGATTAAAATGACTGAGAAATTACAGGTTTATGAGTGCCAGATATGCGGGAACATAGTCGAGGTCATTCATACTGGCGCCGGTCAGCTTGTCTGCTGTGGTCAACCAATGACACTCAAGACCGAGAATACAACCGATGCCGCAACTGAAAAGCATGTTCCCGTAATTGAAAAAACCGCTGATGGTTTTAAAGTAAAAGTGGGCAGTGTTGCTCATCCGATGGAAGATAAACACCATATCGAATGGATCGAGGTCATTGCTGACGGCAAAGCATACAGGGAGTTCTTAACCCCGGGTGATACTCCAGAGGCTTTATTTGAGATAAAAGCCGATGATTGGTTCAGAACAAAAAATCCTGGATCTTAAAATTGGTGATCATTTAGTCGATGTCGATTTAGATTCTAATCTTAGTTATCAAGAGGCACTTATTATAGCTATGAAAGCTGAAAAGGCAGCTTACAGGCTTTATAACGACCTCGCATCAGTAATTGATAATGAACACCTGAGGAGCACATTGCTTGACCTTGCCCAGGAAGAAGCCAAGCATAAACTACGCTTCGAGGTCGAATACGATGATTATGTTTTAAAGGAGGATTGATTTTTTTATATAGAAAAAAACCTATGCTTATTTTTTTAAGCTGCAGTAACATTAAAACGATCGTACATTAATGTAGATTATATTCACTTCAGTTTTAAGGAGAAAATAAATGATCAACAAAAAAATGGAAGAAGCTTTAAATGGCCAGATAAGAGAGGAATTATATTCAGCGTACCTCTATCTGTCGATGTCGGCTTGGTTTGAAACAATAAATCTTAAAGGCTTCGCCAACTGGATGAAAGTCCAGACACAGGAAGAATTGTTCCATGCTACAAAAATCTTTGATTTCCTTAATGAACGGCAGGGTACGGTTAAGCTCCAGCAGATCGATGAACCACCCGATAAATGGGATTCGCCATTGGCCGCTTTTGAGTCCGCATACAAACACGAACAACATATAACCGGTTGTATAAATGATCTTGTTTATGAGGCAATCGAAGAAAAAGACCGGGCTACTCAGGTATTTTTGGACTGGTTTGTCAACGAGCAGGTTGAAGAGGAAGCTTCTGTGGATGAAATTGTTCAGCAACTTAAGCTGGTTGGTGAAAAAGGGCAGGGGATATTTATGATAAACCGCGAACTGGGGACACGAACCTTTGTGCCACCCGGTCAATCAGAGCAAAGTACTTGAAAAAGAAAAAGTAGATATGAACAAGGATGAAAAACAATCGTGTGTTCAACCTGCAAAAGGACCGGTAGATCTGGATGACACCGATGATTTACTACAGGATGAGGTAAAACAGAAAGGAGGAGATTTAAAGATGTTAGCTCGAGTTGGTAAACCTGCACCCGATTTCGAAGCAAACGCTTATGTTGATGGTGCATTTAAAAATATCAAACTATCCAATTATAAAGGACAGTGGGTTGTTCTATGTTTTTATCCTGGCGATTTTACGTTTGTCTGACCCACAGAATTAACGGCAGTTGCTGTTAAATATAATGAACTCAAAAAACTCGGAGTTCAGGTGCTTTCAATGAGCACTGATAGCCATTTTACTCATAAAATCTGGCAAGAAGAAGAACTTTCCAAGATGGTTTCCGGTGGCGTTCCATATCCTATGCTTTCAGATCAGGGAGGCAGGATCGGTAAAGTGTACGGTGTCTATGATGAAGAAGCAGGAGTTGATATAAGAGGCCGGTTCCTTATCGATCCGGATGGTGTAATTCAAGCAATGGAAATATTAACTCCACCGGTGGGTCGTAACGTCAGCGAACTTATAAGACAGGTCCAAGCATTCAAGCATGTACGTGAAACAGGTGAGGCCACACCATCTGGCTGGAAACCGGGAAAACCCACGCTTAAACCAGGACCTGATTTAGTCGGTAAAGTCTGGAAGGTCTGGAAAACAGAAAATGCATTTGAAAAATAAAAAAATGAAGGAGGATTTTTGTGTCAAACCTGAAAGGAACTAAAACGGAGAAAAATTTGTTAACCGCTTTTGCTGGTGAATCCCAAGCGAGGAATCGATATACATATTTTGCCAGCCAAGCCAAAAAGGAGGGGTTCGTTCAGATATCGAGTATTTTCGAGGAGACTGCCAACCAGGAAAAAGAACATGCCAAGAGATTGTTCAAGTTTCTCCAGGGTGGCGACGTTGAAGTTCAGGCCTCTTTCCCGG
This sequence comes from candidate division Zixibacteria bacterium 4484_95, assembly GCA_002085375.1. Lineage (GTDB taxonomy): Bacteria > Zixibacteria > MSB-5A5 > UBA10806 > 4484-95 > 4484-95. The sequence goes on from NATP01000041.1 coordinate 2,409, forward strand.
CCGGCGTCATAGGAAGCACTGCTGAGAATCTCAAATCAGCATCCAGTGGCGAACATTACGAATGGGAAAACATGTATCCCGAATTCGCCAGGGTTGCCCGTGAGGAAGGTTTTGATGTTATTGCCAGGGTGTTCGAAGCTATTGCAGTAGCTGAAAAACAGCATGAAAAACGCTATCTCGGATTGTTGAAAAATATAGAAGAAGGAACGGTGTTCAAGAAAACTAAAAAGGTAGTCTGGAGATGCAAAAACTGTGGTTTTCTTCATGAAGGTGAAGAGGCTCCGGAAGTCTGTCCAGCCTGTGCCCATCCTCAAGCACATTTTGAACTTTTAGCCGAGAACTGGTAAAAGCTATATGCAAGATTAGTAATAGTAATACCAGTCTCCTTTCTAATTTATGTAAACCTCAGTTCTCAGCCGAGGTGGTAAGCAAGATGATATGGTTCTGAAAAAAGCAACGATTAAAGGAGATAACAAAAAAAATCAAATGGATACAATACTGCGAAAGAATATTAACTGGGTTGGATATGTTGACTGGACGGTTCGTGACTTTCACAGTTTTAAAACCGAACACGGCGTTACTTATAATGCCTATCCGATACAAGATGATAATTCAGTGCTGATAGACACAGTAAAAAAGCCGTATGCATCGCGTTTGGGTCATCTACACTTAACGGTGGTATGATGCCAATGGCAGTAGCTGTCTTGACTTATTTGAAAGAATTAAGACCGGAAAACAAGGCAGGTTTTGCCTTTGGTTCGTATGGTTGGGGTAGAGGAGCTCCGGAGGCGATAGAAGAATACTTTAAGAGTATGAAATGGAATATAATAAATGAATCTATCAAATCACGATACAAGCCAACATCGGAACTGTTAAATGAGTGCCGGACAGTGGGTAGAACGCTTGGCGAGAAGGCAAAAAAAATTGCTCAAGATATTTAAGATGAAAATATTTGTATAGAACCATAGATCAAATCTTTAATCAATGAAGGAGGCTGGATGATTAAATACGTTTGCAATGTTTGCGGCTGGATCTACGACCCGGCAGAAGGGATCCCTGAAGAAGGAATTAATCCAGGTACGCTTTTTGAGGATTTACCCGATGATTTTGTTTGCCCCGAGTGCGGTGCAGGCAAGGATGAGTTCTCACCGGAGAAGTAAATAAACTTAATGTTAAAACATCTACTATCCAATCAGAAAGTCGACTGCAAAGCTGATGTATTAAAAGCTATTCATCATAATTACTATAGTAACATATTTGCAAATACGCATAAAGCAAAATCCAAGCATGGCTTATTGTATAAGGCATGACAAGTAGTTTAATGAACGAGCCAAGATGAACTGGAAGTGTTAGTTGTCGGCTCGTTCTTATAAAAAGGAAGTGATATGGACAGGACAAAATACGGCATAAGCACTGAACTTAAGCTCGATTTTAGCGACGCGTCCACCGTTGGCATACAAGGTGTTGTCGAAGGAGGAGGAAATCGGTTTACTTCTACCGTGTAATGTCATCATTTACGAAACTTCGGAAGGTAAAACTAGGGTTACAGCAATCGACCCCGTAGTAGCAATGTCAATTGTGGGTAACGATGCGATAAGACCGATTGCCGAGGAGGTTCGCCAGAAGCTTTTATCGGTAATCTCGTTTCTTGAAAAATCGTCAAAAAAGGAAGCGTAGATGAGCATGTTATTGCAGAGAACGGATTTTACAGAATACTCATAAAGGTTCTTTTCAAATCCAGCTTTTCATGACCGCAATTGCCTTAAAATCTCAAGTTGCTAATAAGACATTTATTACGGCTATCCTACGCCAATTACGCTATTTCAGGACCTAACTCGGTTACAAGAAGACTGTTTGTAGTTTTTTGCTTATATAAAGCAAATACTTATAATTAGAATCCTGGATGGCTACCCATGTTTTTAGCTGGATATATATCCTCATAATCCGTTGTCAAAAAATATGTTGCATAATTAGTAAAAAAACAAGCGGAGAGACTGGGAATCTTCGACAGGCCTTTTTGCTAATCTTCAACAGATAAATCAAATAGCAGTAATTTCATAGAAATCAAAGACTTGCGAAAGTTAAGTAGTGTTAAGTTCAGTTAAGTAACATTAAGTTAAGTGAAGTTCGCGGTTGGAAAATGGTTAGAAATTTCGTATATCGTATTCAATTAAAAAAGTGAACTGGCTCACCAAAGTACAATTGCTTGATCTACGAAACGTGGCACGTCCTAAAATCCCAAAGGCGAAATTACGAACCCAAGAACGAAAAACCCGAGGTTCCGATACAGATAGCCAAAAATGCAGGGCTTTAACGAGAATCGCACCTATAGCAAGTCTTCGAAGGATTCAAAACTCCACTCTCCTTGTCGTGTCACTGTTCGGGTTATAATCAGCTGGCACGATTAGCAGCTACCGATTACACTTTCTAACAATTTCCTGATAGAATTAACCAAAACAGCATACAAAAGGTTAAGCTAACTTATTGCTGTCATTATCTTTTAGTGTCTGGTGTTTTCAATTGCCAGGGATTAGGACCAATTTTGAAATTTGAAGTTCTTTTACATAATTTCGTGAATACTTGAATTTTTGTATCTGGTCGATAGCTTACTTTACAACATTATCAAACAGGTTTGGTTTCAACGTGCGAATATAGGCAATTACCAATTATAGAACGACCCCGATGCAAAAAAAGGACATCGGGGCCGTATGTCAACCAACTTGCCAATTAAGATAAAAGGTGAAAATCACCCTAATAGGAGAATCTCAATGTCTGGTTCGTTGATCAACATTTAGTTTCAGCTAATGCTAGTTTGTTCTGTTATTTTAAAATATCATTGACATCCGCTTTATCAATATCCATCACATAAGGAATTCCACTGATTTTAGCTGCTTCAGGTGTGAGGGCCGCAATGTCATTACGCGCAATGTGTTCTAGTGTAAATTTCCGGCAACCACACATAAGCTGTCGCAATCCCTGGGCTAAACGCTCATAATAGGTATATAATCCTATAGCACCAGATGGGAGTCCATCAAACTCTTTATTTCCCAACTCATGTCGAAGTTCACCGGAAGTTACAAAGATTTCATCCTTTGTAGTTCCAAAGCGTTCTATATACACTGGTATTTGGTGATTTTCTATGCTAATACCTATAGTTTTTCCAACCATAGCGGCGGCAATCGGGGCCCGAGCCATTCCAATCAATTTTACAAATGGCGCCCCAAGCGCCAGGCCTTTGAAGATCATGTCTTCAAGTGTAAATCCACCTGCCAATGCAAGTGCTGGCACATATTCACCCTGTTCATGCAAACGTTTAGCATATTGATACAAAAGTGAGTGCAGTTCCACTGGCGGCACACCCCATTCATTCATCATCCTCCAAGGACTCATACCGGTTCCACCACCCGCACCATCAACTGTGAGAAGGTCAAGTTTATACTTGGATGCAAATTTTATTGCCCGTGCCAGGTCAGCCGGTCTGTAAGCACCGGTTTTTAAAAAGATATATTTTGCACCGGCTTTACGTAACTCCTCAACTCTTTGTGCAAAAGATTCTTCACTAACCATTCCAACACGGGAATGGCGTTCAAATTCTTTGAATGAACCTTTCTCAAAGGCTTTAATCACATCCGGATTCGTAGGGTTTGGTAAGACAATATAACCGCGCTCATAAAGCATCTTGGCTTTCTCAAGACTTTTTATTTTTACCTCACCACCGATATCCTTGGCTCCCTGGCCCCACTTGAGCTCGACTATTTCAACACCAAGTTTTTCGATAGCATATTCCTGCACCCCAAGGCGAGTGTCCTCGACATTGGCCTGAACGATAATAGCACCATAACCATCTCTCTGATAATCCTTGTAGAGCTTTACACGTCGCTTAAGATCGACAGTATCGAATATTCGATTTTTCTTGATTACCGATTCCATATCCATACCGCCAACATTTTCGCCAATCGTCAAGCCCGTTCCTGCTAAAGCTGAACCTATTGCTAATCCCTCCCAGTTGTTCTTAGCAACATCAGTTGAGCCAATACCGGGAATTATCCACGGGTAACGGAACTTTATACCTTTATCGTGACCGATACGAACCTCGAGATTTACTGCCGGAAATATGGCTTTATCACTGTCAGCTTCGATACCATAGGCCCCAACCGCAGTCCCCATGATATTAAAATGCGAGTAATCGACAGGATAAGTTTTCTCAGCGGCGGTGGTAATAACACCGAAAGGTTGTGGGTATATTACCTCATGGCCCCTGTAGGCAGATTTGCCAATTTCGCACATGCCGATGCAACCATCAACACATGTAACGCACATGCCAGATGAAGGCGTTACCGATCCTTCTGTCCTATTTTTTGTTAATGTTGCTGCTGAAGAGTTGATTCTCGAAAACGTTGTTGGCATTGTTCTATCCTCCATAACTGTTCTTAATCTTTCTTTATTTCACATGCAACACAGGGTTCCATGTAGCACATCATATCATCAAATTGTTCTTTTTCCAAACAAGGTGGGCTCAGGTTTGCGCAACCACCACAAATCGCCTTTTCTGGTTCAGTGTAAGTGCATCTTAATTGACAAGCGGGACAGATGTAAATACACCCACCACACAATCGGCAAATATCCGACTTAATATTAAACGGTGTGCCGATGCTTCTATTTTCACCTCGCCCCTGGAAACCGATGGCCTTTGCCATCATCTGCTCTTCACACATTCGAACACACAGCCCGCATAGTATGCAATCTTCGTATTCTTGTTTGAAGCGTTGCCGACGTACATTATGGGCTGCGGCGAGGTCCTGAATGGTTTTTGATTGAGGACATGAAGCCAGAAGAAGCTCTAAAATCATCTTACGGGCTTTAATGACACGAGATGAGGCAGTTCTTACTTTAAGTCCCTCCTCTACCGGGTAGGTACACGATGTAACCAATCTGGCTTTAGGCCCCTCTCCTATTTCCACAACACAGAGCCGGCAAGCGCCGTAAGGTGAAAGTCCCTCCATATAGCATAAGGTCGGGATGGGAAAACCATAAAATTTTGCTGCTTCAAGTATAGTTGTGCCTTCCTCAACTGATATTTCTAAACCGTTAATCGTTAATCTAATCATGCCATTTTTTCTCCTATTGGAAGGGTTTTCTTTTCCTCTACTTCGGGCTTCTTTGTAAATTCCAAATCACACCTGAGACATCTCATCGCCTCACGAGTGGCTTCATCAACAGATAATGACACCTCAATCTCGGCAAAACTTCGTTTACGCCATTCTGCAGGTGCCTGAGGTGTTCTGGCGCGACCAGCCTTTTGCATCTCATCATCCACCGCAACCGGTTCGATATAAACTTTTGGTATACATGGCTCAGCTGGCCGAACCAGTTCTTCATTTTTTAGAAAACGTTCAATCATTACAGCCGCTTTCTTGCCAGCAGCAATTGCTTCAACAACCGTATTCGGTCCGGTAACAAGGTCGCCTGCAGCGAACACTCCCGGTAGATTTGTAAGAAATGTCTTAGAATCAGCTTGCACCGTTCCCCACTTGGTTATCTCGATTTCACTTTCACTGACAGGATCTATGCAGTCGGTACTTGAATCTTCACCAATAGCAACAATTAAAGTATCAAGCTGGATAGTATGCTCGGTACCTTCAATAGGGACTGGTCGGCGTCGTCCGCTGGAATCAACATCGCCAAGCTCGTTTTTGATACACTCGATGGCAGAGATATGCCCATTTTCAGCAATGATCTTAACAGGCGTAACAAGCGTCTGGATATTGATGTCTTCCTGATCAGCCGCTTCAATCTCTTCAACAAAGGCGGGCATCTCGTCGCGAGTCCGGCGATAGAGGATAGTCACACTTTCTACATCCCTCTGGCGAATAGCCACGCGGGCAGCATCGATCGCTGAGTTGCCTCCACCAATGACACCGACTTTCCCTTTTGCATGTAGTTCCCCTCTCAAGTTAAAAGCTTTAAGAAATTCAATTGAGGGATAAACGCCTTCCACATCCTCGTTTTCAAGTTTAAGTGGTCGGCTTTTATGCGCACCCATTGCTAACAATACCGCTTTATAATTATCTTTAAAAAGCCCCTTAATCGTAATATCCTTACCCAGTGCGGTGTTGCATTTGACCGTTATGTTCTCGTCAAGAAGAGAATCTATTTCATTCCTTATAATATCTCTTGGCAGACGATAGGACGGAATAGCGCAGGTCAGCATGCCTCCAGTCTCAGCCTCTGCTTCAAAAACAGTCACCTTACAGCCTTTCAATGATAGGTGATGTGCCGCCGTAAGGCCGGCGGGTCCTGAACCGATAATAGCCACAGAAGGAGGTTCGCCATCTGACCATTCAGTTCGTTTTGGTGTATAAGTAGAGGGATCAAAACGATCCGTGATAAATCGCTTAAGCGACCGTATCGCCACCGGCTCTCCACCGGTGGTACCAGCTCGGCACTTGGATTCGCACGGATGGTCACAGACCCGGGCACATATAGATGGGAAAGGATTCGGTTCGCGAATTACGCGGTAAGCTTCTTTGTATTCACCGCGGGCTATATGAGCCACATAACGCCAGGCCTCAGTACCCAACGGACAGGCTGATTGGCAGGGTGCACCAACGAGTTCTTTACAGACAAAAGCATCACACCTCTTGTCAACAATGTGTCGCTTGAATTCGTGGCGGAAATATCGCAAAGTGCTTAGAACTGGATTTGAAGCGGTCTGCCCGAGACCGCACATGGTAGTATCTTTCACTACAAGTGCCAGTTCCTCAAGAAGGTCGAGATCCTCAAGTCTGGCTTTGCCTTTCGTGATATCATCGAGAATTTCGTACATGCGCTGAGTACCTTTTCTACATGTAAAGCACTTACCACATGATTCACCCTTCAGGAAGTTCATGAAATATTTGGCGACATCGACCATACAAGTGTTATCATCCATGACGATCATACCGCCGGATCCCATTATCGAGCCAGCCTCTGCCAGGCTATCGTAACTGATGGGCAGATCGAACATGCTTGCGGGAATACATCCACCTGATGGTCCGCCTGTCTGAACCGCTTTGATCTTAGCTTTACCTAAGGGGCCACCGCCAATATCATACACGACCTCACTGATTTTAATACCCAGTGGAACCTCGACAAGACCGGTATTCCTTATTTTTCCAACCAAGGAGAATATCTTCGTACCGGTATTTCCAGGAATTCCCACTTTGGCATACTCTTTAGCCCCACCTGAAATGATTACGGGTATATTCGCTAACGTCTCTACGTTGTTGATACAGGTTGGACAACCTCGAATCCCTTTTTCTACTGGATAGGGAGGTCGCTGTCTGGGTTCCCCCATGTAACCCTCAATAGATTTAATTAAAGCCGTTTCCTCACCACAGACGAAAGCTCCCGCACCGCGAACAATCTCTATGTCAAAATCAATGCCCGTATTCAGGATATTTTCCCCTAAAAGGCCTAAATCTGTTGCCTGTCTAAGAGCTATAATTGTGTGCTTGATTGCTAACGGGTATTCGCCACGGACATAAATGAATGCCTTGGTAGCGCCAATTGCTATGCCCGCAATCATCATTCCCTCAATGATGGAATGCGGGTTTCCCTCCAATAGACTGCGATCCATATAAGCGCCCGGGTCACCCTCATCGCAATTACACACAATATATTTCTGCCCTTTTCCGTTATTTGAAGCCCGGGCTAATTCCCACTTCTTCCCGGTTGGAAATCCAGCGCCGCCACGTCCCCTTAATCCGGACTCTTGAACTTCGCGGATAATCCATTCCGGATCACTCTTTAGCAATACTTTTTCCAAAGCGGCGTATCCGCCTTGCTCGATATAATTATGGATTCTTATTGGATCCAACTTTTGATTGCTAGCAATAATGGTGCGAGTTTGCTTTCTAAAAAATGGTATGTCACTCTGACAATAATACCTTTTTTGACCTTGGGGCTCTCTGTAAATCAATTCTTCATCTATATCACCGGTTAAGGCAGCCTCAATAACCCGAGGCACATCTTCTATGCTTAGTTTAGGATATAGATGCAAGCCAGGTTCAACTAGAATAGAAGGCTCCGTATCGCAGAAGCCATGGCAACCAGTTACTCTAATTTCAATATTTTCTTGCAATGACCGTTCAAGAATGCATCGTTTAATTACCCTGATGATATCATTGGCACCACTTGCCTGACCGCATGTTCCGGCACTCACTACCAAGGTTAGTTTCTCATGTTCGAACTTTTTTTCACTCAATATTCGATGGCGAAAGTCTGTAAGTTCACTGATAGATGAAAGCTTTTTCATAAGTCAATTTCTCCTTGTAATAGCATGTAAACCCATCAGTCAATAATGGTTCCGCTCAAATCCAGCATATGGCCTTTGCAACCCCGGCGGGAACATATTTGCACCACGCCCCCTCCGCGAACAATCATTGGTATCATCGGCGCTCCACATTCAGCACAATCAGATGATCCAATAAGCTCTGTATGACAATGAGGACAGAAAAAATTAACAATAGTATCTAAGGGAATCGGATACTCTGAGTCCACATTATCACTTCCATAAAGGCTCGATAATGCCAGCCAGCCATGTTTATGGTTGAATGAAACGGTTACTCTGATAGAGGGGTAACCATCTATGAGATGTCTTGTATCCATCAGGCTATGGTTGCAACGGGAACAACTAACTTCCACTGGAAACACGCGCTGGTCGGTCTTAATCTCTACCTTATCAAGACCTGCAAGAGTCTTTTCAATTATTGAATTGACCATTGATGCCTTAACGCTTGAAAAATAATGTCCGTCCGCAACCACAATAGGTCCCAGCGCGCATGCTCCAAGACAGTTTACAGTTTCCAGAGTAAATTCCTTATCTGAAGTAGTTTCACCTGCTCTAATTCCCAACTGTTGCTGGAATTCTTCAGCGATCGCAGGAGCACCACGAACATGGCAGGCAGTTCCCAGACAAACCGATATGAGGTGTTTCCCCCTTGGCTTCAGACTGAATGCCCTGTAAAATGTCGCTACCCCATAAATATCAACTAAAGATCGATTGGTTTTCTCAGCCACTACCCTCAAAGAACCTTCCGGAAGATACCCATATCTAGCCTGTATATCTTCAAGTATTGAAATAAGCCCACTACTTGTAGATTTTTTGGGGGCAGGGATATAATTGTCGAACTCCTCACAGTACCATATTGGTTTATCGCTCCTTTTTCGATAAGCGCAGGTTGGGGCATGACTGCAGGTCTTACAAATACCTGTGTATTCTATTTCATCAGACATTTTATTTCCCTCAACTTAAAATTATCCCTCAAATTACATGAGTTTTTCTTCTTTAAAATCAGAGTTTGGATGAAAATTGAAACACATCTCTTTTTTTACATTATAAGTAATTAATTTATATAATCCCTCCATTATGGGAAAATACCCCGCTCTTTATAAACCTTCTCTAAACGAGATAGAGCCACTATATAAGCCGCAGTTCGCCAGTCGATATCATATTCATTAGCGGTCTTACGAACTTTAGCATAGGCATTGATTATCTTTTTGCGTAATTTAGTATCAACCTCTTCGAGTTCCCAGAATTCACTTCGCTTGTTCTGTAGCCATTCAAAGTAGCTGACTATCACACCGCCGGAGTTGCAAAGGATATCAGGAATCAAATCGATTCTTCTTTCTTCTAATACCTTATCCCCGTCGATGTCAGTAGGGCCATTAGCACCCTCGGCCACCAGCTTAACATTCAACCAGGGTGCGGTTTCCGCCGTGATCTGGTTCTCCATAGCGGCTGGGATAAAGATATCGGCTGTGGTTTGGAAAAATGTTTCATGGTTTATTGGTTTAGCTTTTGGGTAATCTTTTACGCCTCTATGTTCATTAACATAACTGGCAAGATCATCAGGATCGATACCCTCATAATTCAAAATCGCTCCCGTAACATCTTCAACCGCCAGTAGCTTCGAGCCATGACTGTTCAATATTCGGCTAACCCAGGAACCAACATTTCCAAACCCCTGGACTATATATGTTGCATCACTAAGGTTAAAGTTATTATCTTTGGCCCACTCCTCGATTGTGAATACAACACCCTGTCCTGTCGCCTTCTCACGCCCGATGCTTCCTCCTGACTCAATAGGTTTTCCTGTAACGACATGTGTACAGCTCTGTCGCACATGGGGTGGTATAGTTGACAGGTATGTATCAAGAAGCCAGGCCATTATCTGGGCATTGGTGTTTATATCAGGGGCGGGGATATCATATTCAGGGCCGATATTATTACCCAGGGCAAAGGTAAATCGGCGGGTGATCCGCTCCAATTCATTGTTTGTATATTTGGATGGATCAAATGCAATCCCTCCCTTTGCACCGCCAAATGGAATATCTACGATTGCACCCTTCCAGGTCATCCAGGTGGCAAGTGCTTTTACTTCGTCAATGTCAACCGATGGATGATAGCGTAATCCACCCTTATAGGGACCCAGGACATCGTTATGCTGTATTCTATATCCGGTAAACATCTCAATTTGACCATCATCCATCTTCACAGGGAAATGAATTGTAATTTCATTACTTGTGGTCTGGAGAATCTTACGAACGTTGGCATCAAGCCCCATCAAATCAGCCGCTTTAGTAAACTGCTTGTTAACATTATCATAAAGATTAGGCCTTTCCTGCACCATCAACTTATCCTCGCTTACCTTTTTCTTTATGTATCCCGTAGAAACTTCCTTGCTTGCCATAACTAACTCCTTGAATCTCGTACGCCGTGTTTAAGAAAGGACATACCTGAACCAATTCGAGTAATATTAAGGTTTCAAAATTTTGAGTGAATGATCTGTAATTCATAGATGGTTCAGGATAGCCTACCGGTATTCCTCGCAATGCCAGACTCCACCTTCAGGTTTTGGAAATTTGCAGATATAACGGTCTGCACAATTAACACACAAACCTTTAAATTTACCGGTATCTTCTTTTACAGGTGTGAGTTCCGTCTGAGGTTCCGGTTTCTCTGTCTGAGGGAGCTCAACAGAATCATCGAACATCTCGCAGAAAAGAATCGGTTCGGTTGACCTTCTGGCAATGAGGCACTCCGAGGCATAAATACAGGTAGAACATAGACCTGAATATTTAATGGGTTTCTGAACTGGTTTTTGAACTTTGGCTTTCAATTTCTTTCGATTATTTTTAATTGGCACTACTCTAAACCTTCTTTTACTAGGTTTTCTCACCAGGTATCTCTTTCAATGTTGTACCCATTCCATCATTAGTGCAAATGTTATGCCAGACAACTTTTACAGACACCAGAATATTATTCTTATCCTTGGATTATTAAAAAAATAAGGTGTAGCCTGTTAACTTATTGATAATTAATAAGTAAATAAATAAAATGATATAATAGGTAATTCCATCAATTCTTAATTTTTCAAAACAACCAATAGATAAATCAAGATTTTTTATGGGGAATTTTGAACCACTGAGGAATATTTCCCCGCTATAAAAGTTCTCCCATGTTGGGTTTCTGGTGCTTAAGTTTTTCTCTTAAAGTCTTTCGGTCAATTCCAAGAATTTCAGCCGCCCGTGTTTTATTACCGCCCACGCTTGCCAGAACATTGCTTATATGCTCAGTTTCCACTTCGGCTAAGGTTCGTTTGAAACCTGTTTCCTTCATTACCGAGAACCGCAAGAGTGACGGCATATCTGGGACATCTATCAATTCACCCTCGCTCATGACCACGATGCGCTGGATGATATTCTCAAGTTCTCTGACATTTCCCGGCCAGTTGTAATTTTTTAAAGCCTCTAAGGCTTTGTCCGAAAACCTGAGGGCTGGTTTATCAGATTCCTTGGCAAACTTTTTTGCGAAGTGATTAACCAATAAAAGAATGTCACTATTTCTCTCCCTCAAAGGAGGAACAGCAATTGTAATGACATTTAAACGGAAATATAGGTCCTCTCTGAAAGTCCCTTTTTTGACCAAGCTAAGCAAATCCTTGTTTGTTGCTGCTAATATTCTCACTTCCACAGGGCGAGATCGGTTGGCTCCAACCATACATACCTCTTTATCCTGGAGTACCCTGAGAAGTTTTACCTGCATGGCCAAACTGGTTTCACTAATCTCATCGAGGAAAATTGTTCCCCCATCAGCAGTCTGGAAAAAACCTGCCCGTGTTTCTACAGCTCCGGTAAACGCACCTTTAACATATCCGAATAGCTCGCTTTCCAATAAACCCTCAGGAATACCTCCACAATTTACAGGTACAAACGGCGCTGATGAACGCTTACTGCTGTAATGAATAGCTCGAGCTACAAGCTCTTTACCGGTACCGCTTTCACCGGTAATAAGCACATTTGCATTAGAAGGCGCGACTTTGGCAATAGCATCATATACCTTGCGCATAGCCCCTGATTGACCTAAAAGGCCATAGAAACTTTCTGACTTGGGGAGCACCCGACCATTTCCTGTCTTACGGGCTTTAAGCTTATCAAGTGCACGTTTAACCGCAGAAAAAAGCTCTTCATCTGTAAAAGGTTTAGGAAGATACTCCTCAGCGCCTATTTTAACCGCTTTAACTGCTCCCTCAACAGTAGCATAACCGGTTATCATCATTACTTCAGTATCTTTGAAATTCTCCCGAATATGCCTGATTAAATCAAGCCCACTAATTTTGGGCATTTTCAGGTCTGTTACGACAAGGTCTATCGGGGTAGAATCTAATATCTTAATCGCCTCTTCCACACCAGGTGCAGTGAAAACCAGATATCCCTGTGATGTCAGGTTTCTTCGAAGGATTTCCAGTGTTGTTGGAGCGTCATCCACAACTAAAATCCGTTTCTTGTCAGATTGTTGAACCATAGAAAAAAGCTCCTGTCTTTTATTTAGAATAAACTATGGGTAATTGAATCTCAAAGCGCGTACCCTGGCCAACCTTGCTTTTAACTTTTATGTTTCCCTTATGCGAAGTTACAATTCCATGAACCACTGCCAAACCCAAACCTGTGCCCTTATCTACATCTTTAGTCGTAAAAAATGGAATGAATATTTTTTCCACTATATCCTCGCTCATACCAATCCCCGTATCCTCCACTACAAGAGAAACATAATCTTTGCTTGTGAAGGTTTGTATTGTTAGTTTTCCTCCATTCGGCATAGCCTGAATGGAATTGACCACAAGATTTATTAAAACCTGGTTCAGTTGAGATTGGTCACCAGCAATTTCTGGAACATCGGGTGAAAGCGAACGGACCAATTCAATTCCAGCACTTGCACAGCGAGCCTCAAAGAAGTACAATCCCTCGTTTACCAATTGGTTAAGCTGAACACGAGTAGTCTTAGGCGGTATTTGTCGAGCAAATATCATAAGCATCCTTATAACTTCACGTGCGTGAAGAGAAGCGTTCACAATTTTTTCGATATCCTGTCCGATCTGATCAGGAAGCTCTGGAGACTTCTTTACAAGCTGAGCGAATCCAAGAATACTGCCAAGCGGTTCATTAAGTTCATGTGCAATACCTGCTGCAAGCTGTCCAATAGTTGCCAAACGGTCTGCATGCCTGAGCTGTTCCTGAAGTTTAATACTGTCCTCCTTGGCCTCTCTCCGCTCCAAAATAAGAGCTACCTGCTTTGCTATAACCTCAAGTAGATTTCTTTCCTCTTTGAGAAATGGCCCTTCATCAAGAACAGGTTTGAGTTTCGTATAGCTTACCTCAACAGTGCCACGTCGTTTACCCTTAATAACAATATCTGCTACCTGCTTTTGCCATCCCTGATGAAAACTAGAGGTTGTGTATGAATGTCCATCTATGGTTATCCTGCCAACTGTTATCTCCGGGTATTGCCAGGCTGGCGGAATAAGATATACAATTGCCTGTAAAATTTCACTATTTGACATCTCCTCCTGCCCTGCCAGGCGGGCAATGTTGTATAGGCATGTCAGCTCCTTGATCCGTTCGAGCAAGGCCGCTTGTGTACGCTGACTCACCAATGCGATCCCCAGGGTTTGAGCAACACTCTCATAAAGCTCAATTTCCTTCTCAATGAAGTGATCGCGCTGCTTGCTCATCATTTGCATAAGACCTATGTTCTCATCAGCAAGAACAAGCGGTATCAAGGCAAGCGATTTATAATCTTCAAGTGCACTGGGATCATGATGATATCCCCGTCTTTCAAACCCTGGTATAGATGTCAAAGATTCTTCTATGTTACCTGTCCAGAAACTGCCATTGGATGTAAATAAAGGTAAAGATGGATCAAATTTCCCCTGAAGTATGTCTGTCCGTAAACGATCGATTATTGAATATCCTTTTCGATTAGTAACTATCTCTTCCCTTTTATATTCTGAAGGAACTATTTCCTCATAGTGAAAGGAATGTTCAGCCTGTCGAGTAATTTTACAGTGTGCTAATTTATCATCCTTTTTTAGCCACAATTCAACTGAATCGCTCCGGGAGAAATCCATCAACATTTTTGAGATTTCGCGAAGGTAGTCAATATTTGGGACAGCACGGTTTACATAGCTTAATACCTGATGCGAGAAATTGCTGAAATCCTCTACTGATTTGCTCACAGTAATCTGGTTGTTCTCCGCTTTTGGGTCTCTTTTGCTCATATCTTTTCTAAATATTCATATTCGGCACATATATATACATCAAAACCAACCCTGTAAAATTACTTATGCTACCAATAAAAGTCAATATTATTAACTGGTATTCAAATCGAAGAGGATGTCAAGCAAATTGTGTAAAATTGTTAGGATTTTCAGATTTACGGTTATCCAGGACATAAGCGACTATTCCGTAGATAATTCTATCGACGCTTCT
>NATP01000042.1 GCA_002085375.1 candidate division Zixibacteria bacterium 4484_95
CTACCATATAACCGGCATTTCTTGAGCCTTTAACCTCATTTTCAACGAATATACTAACAGCTCTGCTTATGAGCGCTAGGGTAATCAAATAAGGATAATATGCACTAGTAATAAAAAATCCAGCAATCATATACCCGACCATACTAATATCAACAGCCTGTGTACACTGAAATAAAAATTCATTGTAAATACCATATCTATTTAATTTATACCTAATTTTTCTATTTTCTCTAAATATAAAAACCATTATAGAAAAATATGCTATCAATCCCAATAAGCCCATCTCCGAGCTAACCTGGATAAAATTGTTATGAGGTTTCCACCATAAATTAGATGAACCAACTTCACGATAAATACTACCATAGGCAGTGGAAAAATTGCCGACACCAACACCAAGCAAGGGATGGTCTCTGACCATCTTAAGACCGGCTTTCCACAAAGCTATTCTTATATTGGCGGATTCGTCAACCTCATAATCTGAGATGCTCTCGATTCGAGCAACATATTTTTGAGGCAATATCGGTAAAGCAATCAAACCAATTAGTAATCCAATAGTTGCTATGCGAAGCTTGTGTTTACTTTTAATAAACATAGCTAAAACCATAAATAATGCACCCACAGCCGCTCCCCTAGAACCAGTTAAGATTAACGATATACAAAAAATACCCATGATAACCATAATAGCTCGCTTGAATACTTTTGAATTGAAAACCATGTAAAAATAATATGCGAAAGGGAAATATATCAGTATGGCAAGTCCTAGCTCCGATGCGTTTCCTAAAAAAGATAATGAATAACCCCCGACACCGTATACACTTTCCGAAACAGGACCAATACTTCTACCCGTAGAAAGGTTTATCGGGCCGATATGTATACCATAGCCACCAATTCCGGTTGTTCTGGTTAAACCTATCGTTAAGTATGTATATATCTGTATAATACATACAAACACCATACAGAATATAACAATCAGAATAAACCATTTTAATTGTTTCTCTGTTTTAATGATGTAAGAGGCGAGTAGATAAAAAACAAAGAGTTTGAAATACTCAAAAAAGTAATTAAGAGATTCGCTTATCCATATAGATTTAAAAACCGAAATGAACATAACCATTAAAAAAGCTAAAATTATTATATCTAATCCCTTTATCTCCAATCCTTTTCTGCCAAAAACAAAATGATTAAGAAATAGAAGAATCAATAGAAAAAATAATATAAGCGTTTGCAACTTTATCTGAGCCAATACGGGGAAAAGGTCAACCGGCCTAAGATATACCAGCGCAACATATACTAAAAATCCCCAGAATGGTTTTTTAATGATTATAAGTAAAGAAACTATCCCAATGACCAGTGCTAGGGAGAATATGAAACCAAAATAAACCATTAGAAATGCTAAAATAACGGCCGCGATTGCAATCAGTAATTCTAAGATAAGTTTATTATTTATAATCCGTCTAATTTTTACCTGTTCCATGACACCGTATTCCAGGCTGTATCTTAATACTCATCATTTCCAATACAAAAACTCTTCACAATTTACCGATATCCAGTCCAACTTTTATAAAATCTACCTTAAAATGTTTCTCCATACTGGCATACCACTGATTTTATCCTCCCACTTAATTATCTTGGACATACTTCAACTTGTCAAGAATTTTACAAAACTCGGCTTGTAAAATAACTAAAGCGAATAATTAATCGAATACAATCTTATAGTTCGAAACGCCTCTCACATAAATTTATCTAAATATAAAATTCACTTGTTATATTTATCATATATCAAGTTGAACAGTTCCACCAGCTTGCCGGTAAGTGCTTTTCTGTTAAATTGATTTATATAGTCCCAATCAGGTTTTACATCTAACCTACCTTTACGCTTTTTATGGTAATATTCAATTACGCTCTTTTCTATTTTATCAATATCGTCATATTGAACCAAATTTCCAAGTCCGCTTTTTTCGATTATCCTTGAGGCTTCTCCCTCACAACCCACTATAAAAATGGGACGTCCAGATCGCATCAGTTCAAATATCTTACCCGGGATAATCTTATCCCGTGTCAGAATATCACCGTGGGGTAACGTTAATAATAAAACATCCGCTGCCATCATCAAACGAACGGTCGGCTGATGTTGTTTATAACCGAGTAGATTTATGTGACCATCAAATGGGGGCTTGGATAATAATTCACGCCAGTACTGAAAAATATCACCTATAAGGCTAACTTTTAAATTAGGCCCTATATTTTTATTCCGTAAAACCCGCTCCAGCCCTTTCAAAAAATAATAAAATCCAGATTTTTCATAGATTGTTCCCACACTCACGAAATTTAAAAACGATGTCTTATTCTGGCCGTAGATTTCATCAACTGTCAAACCTTTAAAATCATCTTCATCAAACCCATTGGTAATAACATGAAATTTATCAGGAGAAATATCGGTAAACGTCTTTTCAGATAAACGAGAAAATCCGCTTGAAGCATGGACAATTGCATCCGCTTTACGCAAGATACCATGTTCAAGCCGATCTTCGACTTTAAGTTGAAGGTGTGGTCTATTCTTCCTGTTATAATGGTTCGTCCAGGGGTCGCGAAAATCGACCAACCAGGGAATACCCGTTAACCTTTTTAACAACAAACCAACCACATGATTGGTTTCGGGTGGTGAGGTTGAATATATCAAGTCTATCTTCTCTCTCCTTATGGCTTTCAACCCCTTACAAACCGCCATAGGCAACCAGCCAATCTTATCATCCGGCGTGTAAAGAAAGCCATGAGTAAAACTACTAAGAGGAGAAAATAAATATTTCTTTATTAGAAACACTAAGGTTCTTTTCAGTCTGGTTTCTACAGGATTTATCAAGTCATCATTCACACTTGGTTGTTCTTTCTTTTTATAAAACCTATTAAACACTTTCTTCTCGAATCTTTTCAACTCCCATGAGTAGCTATAATATATATGAGTATCAGGGGGAATCTCTTTGAGAAGCGTTTCATCTAAAAGCTCTTTGGGATAATTTTTTACAGTCAGGATTACCGGTTGCCAACCATATTCTATCATGAATTTGGCAAATTTTACTGTCCGGTAAACCCCGCTGGTGCGAGCCGGTGGAAAATCATAGGCAATTATCAAAACCTTCTTCATAAAATATTTTAACTCGGTATATTCCTTTATTCTCTCTGACCAATAGTTTTTAGCAATGTGCGATAAAGAGTAAAATAGTCATTATCGCCTTTTCCTTTTAACAATTGAGACATCTTTGCCATAACACATGACCAGCTAAAAAAGAAATAATATATTGCCTTAAACAAAAACAACTTGTGCCTATGAAATTTTTTAAAATATATTTTTCGACTTTTGACGAAATTCACCTCCGAATCGATAATATTTCTCTTCCGACGGCTTCTACCAACAAGGTGGATAATTTCTATATCAGGTAGAAAATAGCTCTTAAATCCAGCCTTACGCATGCGGTAAAAATAATCGTTTTCCTCGGAAAATAAAAAATACTCTTCGGCCAGAACACCAACCTTGTCAATAACGTCTTTCCTTATTATTAAACATGCAGCCGATAATACATCCACTACAATCGGTTTACAAAGCGATTCTAATTTAACCTGTTTTCTTTCAAACCAGGCTTTAAAAATCCTGCTTAAAGGGAAAAAATGATAGACCAAACAGTAGCGAATTTCACTGCCAATAGAAGGCAACGACCTGAACGGCAATTGAACAACACCATCTGCATCTCTCATCTTTGGCCCTGCAGCGCTAGCCTGAGAATTATTCTCCATAAAATCACATATAGCCCTAATTGACCCCGAAGGAATTATGGTGTCGGAATTTAAAAGAAGATAATAGTCACCCATGGCTTCTCTTAGCGCCTGATTATTGGCTTTTGCAAAACCAACATTTTCAGTGTTCTCTATCAATTTCACCTGCGGAAATTCACTTTTTATCATGTTTACAGAATCATCGGAAGAATGGTTGTCGACTACCCAAACCTCATTATCAATCCCTTTAAGGTCATCATAAAGCGAACGAAGGCAATCCCGTGTTAAATCCACTGTATTCCAGCTTACTATGATAACTACCAGCTTAGCCATCTAATGATTCAATCTCGCTAGCATCCATTTCCGTGTAACATCAAAAAGCTGCTTCGATGATTCAGGACGTGAAAACGTGTGGTCCGCCCTGGATATTCGGGAAATACTGTAATGTTTTTCATATTTGGTGTAATTTTTCAAAATAGGTTTGGCAAACATCTTATCAAAATCATAAGTTGCCCGATCTAATTCCGGCATTAAAAATAAAACGTCCTTTCCCGATTCCATTAACCTTTTAAACGCCTGAAAAAAGACCCGGTTAAACAAATCCCCTTTGTTCTCCAGCTGTTCCTGGCTTTCAACACCTTCCTCGACCGGTTGAGACTTAGCAAATTTGTCAGCTATTTTTACTTTCAGCGAGTTAAATAAATCCTTATAAGATGTTCTCCCTGAAAAAAATCTAGCCCAGGCTCTAAGGTTGAATATCTTTTTCAAATATCCTGTAAACAAGACATCGGCCTCAAACGGGTGTAACATTGAAAGCTCTCGTTCAGCTGAGGTTACGGTTACCGGTCCCGCGATAAAAATAACACCATCCACATCCCCACAAACAGCGGCGGTTATTATACCGGTTAACGCTCCACCACACAATCCAGAAAAAAATACTTTTCTTGGGTTAAAACGCCGTTTGAGATAATTTACCACCATCAGCGCATCATCCTTAAACAGACCAGTCTGGATTGCATCAAATGAATCTATGGCACGGCTGACGTGTATCTCTCCCTGGCTATAGCCCAAACCAGCAGTGTCGAATCTGGCAACTGTAAAACCGGCATTTTGCAGGTACCTTGCCTGCCGAACAAAAAGGCGTGCATGACAAACCCGGTAATGCAAACCAATGTTGAACAGTACTACCAGACCACCATTTGGACTTTGCGGATGGTGGATTATACCATAAATGGTCTGCCCACTATCGTTCTTAAGGCTAAATGTCTCTTCTAAAAAAGGCATATTTTTTAAGATAACCTATAGTTATATTGAACAACTGCGGGGGAGCTGGTTGCCATGTTTCCGTTTTCTCCCACTCGAATTCTTTAACAACCATCACAACCTCAGCATCTGAAAAAGAACTTTCTAACTTTTTCAGCTCAGGTCGAACATTAGTCGGATTTGGGGAGATCTGGACTATCAAGGTTTTCCCCCTATAATTAAGTTTTCTTTCTGTAAGGTTATACTGCCTGGCCTTAACATAAAAATCACCATTTAACACATAACCCTCAACAGTAACCTTACCACCTGTTTCAAGCTCTTTTATGAGATCATTACGGGTCATTTTAACTTTACCCTCAATCACCATTTGTGAGGCAATATTCGATCTAAGATAGTCATAAAAATATTTTTCACTGCTCACAATTGGTTCCCAGAGAATCAGGAACTTTGGGGCAAGTATTTCGCAAGCAAGAGCGGCCAATGTTCCTCCCCAGCGCAAACCTAATAAACCAATTTTACTTAAAGCTTGTTCCTTTTTGAAAAAATTAACGGCCGCTTTTATATCTTCAATCCTGTCACCAAATGACGCCTCCTCAAAATCGCCCTCGCTATCACCATCACCAAAATAATCAAAACAAAATACCGACAAGCCCATTGAAGCTAAAACCCGAGCAAACGAGACAAATATCCTTAATGTGCGGACTTTTTCCTCGGCAAAGGGGCTACAAAAAACTACCCCTATATCCTGTTTTTGTTCCGGCAGAAACATCGCATAAAAAAGATGTTTTCCATCCCTTGTAAAATAATCATGCTTCTCAATTATTGAATTATCCGGATAATTAATATTCTTAAATTCAATCAACTTTTTTTCTTTTTCTGACATCACAGGTTAATATCTCAAATACTGATTATAATTACTCTTACTTCAATTGTCGTCAATCTAAATAATACAGTTAAATTTTTGGGTATATCTTAAGTTAACACAACCGATCAATCCAAAAAGGGTTTAAGTGTACTGGCCATAATTTCATATCCTTTCTCATTGGGGTGAATCTCATCCCTGGCAAGGTCTTCAGGTAAATACCCTTCCTTATCTGCCATAGCCTGAAAATAATCAACCACCCTAAAATTACGTTCAACTGCAAAATCCCTTATTCTTTTATTAAAATCTTTAATCTGCTTAGTGATGTTATAATTTTCATATTTTTCCGCTCTACGAACAACCGGTATTATAGTAGCAAGTAAGGGATTAATGCCATGTTCCTCAGCGGCAATCGTCATTATTTCATATTCATCCCACATCATTTCTATATCTACACCTGGCTGAAAATTACCCGAACAGAACTTGATCACAACCTGTCCTGGGGCAAGTTGTAAAACATCAGCGGAAAACCTCGTTAGAAGCTGAGTATCCGACTGAGCGCTCACTCCACGGTTAATCACATTCATTCCAGAAAAATATTTATCGACATCCCAGTGCTCAGTAATCGAAGCTCCATACAAAATGGTCATCGACTTTCTCTGCTCTGGTGTCATCCTAGCCAATAATCGCTGGTTTTCATCTGCAAAAACCGATAAACCAGGATAGTCATCCTTTAATGCTTTATTCCTCGATATAGCATCATCAAGATAGCGATGCAATGCCTTCACTTCACCTCTCAGCCTAAAAGCCTTATAAACAAAATAAGCCCCTATAAAATTACCCATTATTGATACTATCAAAATCCCAATCAACAATGTTTTCATCTTTTAACCGCTCCTTTAATCCGTTATAACGTAAAAATTATATAACTTCATTCCTTCTATATTAGTTTCCCAACCTACCTTGCAATACAAGATAAGCTAAAACCCAATATAACCATTTCCTCAAGCTTCAATCTACTGTAACACGATAAGTTCCATTACTCGACATTACACTATCCTAATTTTATCATCAAGAGCCAAAAATATTATAATAACATAAATATATTAATATATTTTAATAATCTTTTCCATGTTAATTTTCATTGGGATTTGTGTAAATCACAATTTCAAATTAGTAAATAAAATATCTGATACTCAAAATACTAACTTATATATCGTGTTTAAATTATATTTGTTTTTTACAATCTCCCCTGATTGGTTGCGGGCCAATTCCTTTAAAATACATAACTAAATAAATTACATCCGATCCTATTACCAAACAATCGCCATTAGCATCACCGGCCAACAACGGGTTTGGTGGTTGATTATAACCCTTCAGATAACTTACAAGATATATAACATCCGAACCATCTAAAACACCATTACCGTTGGCATCCCCGGGAATAAAATCATAAGTGATTGTATCAGCTGTGATAAGTGGCGAGTTAGATAATCCAGATAAGTTATATTCTTCGTCAAAAGATTTTATACAGAAATAATAACTCTCTCCCCATTCCAAACCACTTACAATCATAGAATCCATCTGACCCGCTGGAGATGGTTGAGGTTCACCCTCTACCTGGATAGCGTTTTGCCACTTTGATTCGGTATCAATTGGACCCGATTCACAAGGTTGATAACGAACATCATAACCTTCTGCCCGCCCCTCATAACCATCATCTCCGGGAGCTGTCCAGTGAAGAACCACCTCGCCAGCATCAAAATAAGGTAAAGCTGGTCTAAGTTTGTAAGCTCCTCTATTGTGTTCTATCTTTGATAAACCGACTGATCCAGTTAGACTTACTATGGTGGACCGGTTTTTTGAAATGCCCGCTTCGTTTAATACCACCCATACAAACAACAATATAAAAATACCCAGCCAAATTTTAAGAATCCGGCCAACATCGATTTTCAGCATTTGCGTCTTTGAATATTTCAACCTGTATAACCTTTAACTATTACATTAAGAAATTATTATAGTGTCATGTTTCTCAATATGTAAGCCTATCATCAGTTTCTTCTTATGTGTTGAAACGAGGATTTTTCATGATTCATCTCCCTCATCGATTAACGATTATGACCTCATATATAACAATTTACATAAATTATAATAACTGTCAAGAGTAATAATCAGAGTAGTTATTTAAAAATTTTAATCCATCAGAAGATCGATCTCAAATTGAGCATAAGGATTTAAGGTTAGAATGCCTCAATAATTATCCATCAACTTCAATCCCTCATTTAGCCCTATTAACCTTGTTTTCAGAAGATTTTTTGCTTTATCGATCTTTAATCCGCCAAATAATGGTCTTCGGGCTTCCTGACCTAACTTTTGGGTTCTGATAGGCTCTATCAATTCCGAATTGAGGTTAAAATGAACCGCTGTTTTTAAGGCAATCTGGTAGCGTGAAAGATAATCAGCACCGGCGATATGCAACACACCGGTGTAATCTGTTTGAGCGGCCTCGATAGCTGCTTGGGCCAGATTACCAGCGTAAGTTGGATTGTTAAACTGGTCAGTGATGATTTGCAGATTTTTATTTTTGCGCAAATTATCAATCATCCAAGTAATGAAATTCGGCCTCACATTCTTGCCTGTTCCATAAAGGACATTGGTGCGGATAATTAAAAAATATCTTCGTGAATTCTGAAGAAGTCTTTCTGATTGGAGTTTTGTCAAGCCATAATAACCAACAGGGTCAGTATCATCTTCTTCTGAATATGGACCATTAAGGCCGTTAAACACATAATCTGTTGAAAAATGGATTATCTTTTTAAACGAGTGGATTTCAAGAAGGTTTTTCACAAGACGGACATTTAAAGCATCAGCCAGTTGCTTGTTTTTCTCACATCCGTCAACATCTGTATAAGCCGCACAGTTAAAGATAAAATCAGGCTTGAAATTGTCTATAGTTGATTTTATGGAATCGAATGATATCAAATCAGCCTGGAGATAATCCAGCTCAAAAGAGGACTCAAACGGGTTATTTGCTTTATCTACAGCAAGAATTGAAATGTCTTTATGTACTGCTTCAACAGACCTGAGAAAATTTACCAGATATTGTCCTAAAAGTCCGGCTGCGCCTGTTACGAGAACTCTTCTCATTTGCGTTCTTTATAATGAAGTTCATAAAACTGGCGATACTGACCGCTTAAAATATCTTTCCACCATTTCTGATTATTACAATACCAATCGATGGTTTTTTTCAGCCCCTCGGAAAATTTCATTTTCGGTTGCCAGCCCAGAGTCTTTTTTACTTTGGTATAATCAAGCGCATAACGCCGGTCATGGCCGGGGCGGTCTTTGACAAATTTAATCAGGCTTTGCGGTTTGCCGAGGATACTCAATATCATCCTGGTTATCTCCAGATTGGTCATCTCGCTGGCACCGCCGATATTGTAAGTCTCTCCATCTTTGCCCTTCTCAAAAACAGTTAAAATCCCATGACAATGGTCCTCCACATACAACCAGTCCCGCACATTAAGGCCATCACCATACAGCGGTAAGGATTCGTTATTTAGTGCTCTCGTTATAAAAAATGGTATCAACTTTTCAGGAAACTGATAAGGTCCGTAATTGTTGCCAGCACGGGTTATCACCACTGGCATATCAAATGTCATATGATACGAACGGCAAACCAGATCGGCGGATGCTTTGCTGGCTGAATACGGAGAATTCGGCTCAAGTGGTGATATCTCGCTAAAATAACCCTCCGGCCCAAGCGACCCATAAACCTCATCTGTTGAGACATGAAGAAACCTCTTAACGCCGGACTCTAAAGCCTGGTTCAATAATAACTGAGTGCCCAAAACATTTGTCTTTAAAAAGAGATTTGGTTCATACAAAGATCGGTCAACATGAGATTCGGCTGCAAAATTAGCTACATAATCGAACTTTTCACCAAAAACTCCTCTGACATCATCCGGATTACTGATATCACCCTTAACGAACCTGTAATTTTCACTATCAGCTACGTCCGCAAGATTGGCCAGGTTACCGGCATAGGTTAAAGCGTCAAAATTAACAACTTCCCAATCAGGGCGATTCTCAAGAACATAACGAATAAAATTTGAACCGATAAAACCAGCTCCCCCAGTTACCAGAATTTTCATAATATGTTCCTGTTAATAATCCTTTCGAGCCCAATCATAGGGGATTTCATCAGTATAAGCCCCAAGTCTGTATTCATCGGGATTATCACGATTGTAGGGTTCCGTAGGAATATTGATCATTACCGATTCCTCAGTAGATATCGCTTTGAAACCATGGTAAACAAGCGGGGGTATTACTACCAAAAGTGGATGATATTCCCCGGTAAAGAATTCATTTATCATTTTATATGTCGGCGAATTCTCACGGGAATCATACAGAGCCAACTTCGTCATCCCCTTGACACAGAAAAAATAATCGGTCTGAATTTTATGATAATGCCAGGCCTTAACCACACCCGGATATGCTGTTGTAAAATAGACCTGCCCAAACTTTTTGAATATATCGCTATCAGAGCGTAAAATCTCCGCCAAACGGCCCCTCTCATCAGACATAACCGTCAACAGCTTCGTGTGTACACCGTCAATAAGTTTCATCATATACCTCCATCCTGCAACCTGTTTTTTCCATTAAAGTTTATTAGCATAACGTTTTCTAACGAAATTAATGGCATCATTATAAGCATCAATCGATTCTCCCGCATCTGCCCAACCACCCAGAAGCCTTTCATACTTCATCGTTCCCTCTTCAATATAGATATTATTAACATCGGTGATTTCAAGCTCTCCACGCCTGGAAGGCTTAAGAGTTTTGACTATATCGAACACGCGGTTATCATACATATAAATACCGACGACAGCCAGATTACTCTTCGGCTTTTTTGGTTTCTCAACAATATTTATAACCTTGCCATCTTTTACCTCAGCCACTCCATATTCACTGGGATTTTTAACCTTCTTCAAAAAAATCATCGCCCCCTCTTCTTGTCGTTTAAACCGTTTTACCGCTTTTTTTATATTTTTTTCTATGATATTGTCACCCAGAATTATCACCACTTTCTTTCCCTCAGCGAAATACTCGCATAATCCCACAGCCTCGGCGATACCACCCTCATGAGCCTGATAGGTGAAATCCAAGTGTTTTAAACCAAACTCCGAGCCATTGGCCAGAAGCTTTAAAAAATCACCAGCGTTATTTCCACCGGTAACTATCATTATCTCCCTGATGCCAGCATCAACAAGCGTCTGGATTGGGTAGTAAATCATCGGTTTATTATACATCGGTAGAAGATGTTTATTGGTAATTTTCGTTAACGGGAAAAGGCGCGTGCCAAGCCCACCCGCTAAAACAATACCTTTCATTGCACCTCCAATTTTTGATGATTATAATTTATAGCTATTCCACAATCAAGAATTTTTATTTTTGAGCAACCTTTCTTTATGAAAATACACTCAGAGAATAATAAGATCTGAACAATTTCTAACATACTCATATTAAATATTAAACTAAATATAATACACTTTAATGACCAAATATTCTATTATAAAACATAAACCCAAGTTAATTATTTTCCTGTCAAATTAAATTATTAGTTTGAAAAAATATTTATTGATCATATAATAAAAAACAAGGATTATATATGCCTGGTTTATTCGGACTTATAAGGAAAAGAGCTAATAACAAAAAAGCCAACGAGAGCATCATAAGGAGCATGTTGAACTGGCTTTCCCATAATGAGCAATATGTTAGTGATACTTATGTTGATGATTGGTTTGCTCTGGGAAATATCGGCCTGCAAGTTCCCGGGGAACAAAGGTTTGTTATAGATGTCAACCAACAAATATCGGCTGCCTTTTCGGGATATATCTACAGTTGGAAAAATATGGAATCCAGATTGGTAACCCCAACTTTAGATAAGTCTGGACGCCTGATAGAGTTATTCAAAAAATATCATCATGAACTACCTGAGAAAATCGATGGTTCTTTCAATATAGCTGTATTTGATATGGCTTCAAAAAAGGCGTTAATCTGTAATGACAGGTTTGGACACCGTCAGCTTTACTATTACGAGGATGATGAACTTTTCCTATTTTCAGCTGAGATGAAAGCGTTTCTGGCCTATCATAGATTTTCCAAGAATTTAGATTTAAAAGCTGTATCCGATTTTTTTAATTACGGTTTTTTACTTGGTGATAAGACCTTCTTCGAAAATGTA
The DNA here is from genome assembly GCA_002085375.1 of candidate division Zixibacteria bacterium 4484_95. GTDB lineage: Bacteria > Zixibacteria > MSB-5A5 > UBA10806 > 4484-95 > 4484-95. The sequence goes on from NATP01000042.1 coordinate 12,141, forward strand.
AAACTACTTAAAGGTGGTCATATAATAAGCTTCCAAAACCACCGTATTAAGCATAAGCAGTATTGGGATTACCGATTTGGTGAAGAGTCAAAACAGAACATAGATGAACTGATAGAAGAAGCCGATTCGATTTATTGCAATACAATCAAAAATAGAATTGGTACAGCCAAAGACATAATTATCCCCCTTTCTGGAGGGTTAGACTCAAGGTTTATCACAGGTCATGCAATGCGTCTTGGTGTTCAACCCCATGTATTTACCCATGGCCAAAGAAAATGCCTCGATTACCGCATAGCCAAAAGAGTAATTGATGTTCTAGGCATCACGAATTACAAATTTATAAAGATAGACCCGCTCTGGTTGCCGGACTATACTGAGAAATTTATCTTCCTAACCGATGGCATGGTTGATTCAAGTCCGGCAATTCTTCTTGGTATAAGCAAACAGTACGACCTTCCAGCCGAGTCGACCGTATTTTTAAACGGTATATTCGGTACAGCTGGTCACTTCAGCACGGCTTTTTTCAAACAACAGGATATAGTCGACAATTTAAGTTATGAGGAAAAACTGCGCAGGGTAAGACGCACACTTACCGGAGATTATATTAATGATGAATATTACAAACCGTTTCAAGAAGATATCAAAGAAGAAATAAGAAATAACTATCTCTCAAGCATCGAGGAGGAATTTTCCCATTGTCTTAATACTTCTACGCTTTTTTGTAATCAGAAAGATGTATTTTTCATTAAAAATGACCAGTTTCGTCATATGAACCAGGTAGACTGCAATCGTTTCATATGGCATGACCATTTTGCTTTAGTTGACGACCGGTTAGTCGATTTCTATATCAAACTCCCTTCCTGGTTAAAGCCATCGCGAACTTTCTTGATTGAATATTTCAAAATCAAATTTCCCGATCTAGCCAAAATCGCCTACCAGGCAACAGGAGTTGACCTTTATCACAAGCCTTCGATGTTCAAATTAAAATATAGAATGTATAAATATAAAATCAGATACTACCTCGAAAGGCTTTCCAGGGGACAACTAATACTATATAACATGAATAACTACCTTCACTTCAATCAATGGTACCGATCCCATAAGAAAATCCGCAAATATTTCGAAGAGATATTATTAGATAAAAAAACGATAAACCGAGGATATTATAACAAAGATTATTTAGAATATCTTCTTACCCGTCAACGAAAAGGTGGCGACTCTTTTTATGTTCTCTCTTCACTTCTTTCGTTTGAAATATTCAACAGGCTTTTTATCGATACTTGATATTACCCTTTACCAACATACCTTAACAAACGGATAACAACAACCCCAAATTCCTCTGATGGCCATATTAATCCAGATAGATCCAGTTTGCAAATGAACAATAACAAAATACATGGCAAAAGCAGTAACAAATAATAGCGTTACTCTTTTCCATTCCATATGTATTTTATAAAACTTATTTGAAAAATAATAAGTAAGGCTTACTTTGAATATATAACAGATTAACACAGCAAATGCTGCACCCCAGATATCATATCTTTTGATCAGGATATAATTCAATGAAAGATTAAGTATTGCATTGATAATATTAATATATGCAACATACTTGGTAGCCTTTTTCATCAGGATACCAACATTGAAATGATAATGAAAAGAAAAAACGATGTATGATAGGACTATAATTGGGACAACTTTATAAGAGGGCCAGAATAGTTCTGTGGCCATTATTCTTATAACATCTTTAGCTAAAAGCGATATTAAAAGGCCGACGAATAAACTTAAAGCACAAAAATACGTAAAAATTCTTGCATAAATCCGGTCTGAGTCCTCTTTTTTAAAATACTCAAATCTTCGCGGGTACCAGATTTGAATAAATGGTGATGTAACGAATTGATTGACTAGAATGCCAAATTTATATCCCAATGAATAAAGCCCTGTAAGCGACATACTGGCATAGTGCTTGATAAAATAGCGGTCAGATGCCTGCACAACATAAGCAGAAATATTTGACGGAATAAGCGGTAAACCAAATTTGATCATCTGAATCAAAAGCTTGTAATTGGTTTTTAACCCCACTTGACTCAACGTATACAAACCCAAGATAATTGTAAATAAAGCATTAGTTATCAGGGTGGATAAGAGTATTCCATAAACTCCTTTTTTAGCAAACACCACGAAATAGATATTCAATCCCAAAGCTGTAACCGTTCTTAAAATGGAAAACACCATAAGTAAAACAGATTTTTGTCGAACTCTCAAATAAACATAAGCAATATGAATAATCATATCCAATGCCAGAGCTATCATAGCCACTACAAAAAACATAGCATAATCAGATGAATCTAAAATGTTTTTAGCCATCTGCTCTGAAAATGGAAGCAATAGAAATAAAATTACAAGGATCATACTTCCATATCCCAATATGGCTGTGCTGATCACCTTATTACGCGATTTTTGGTTATCGTAATCAAAATAAAACCGGCTTACAGCAGTTTCGATACCAAGACCGACTATCATACCAATGAAATTAATAGTCATGTAGATAAGTTCCAGAACTCCATAATCGGCCGGGGTTAAAAATCTTGTATATACTGGTATCATTAAAAACCCAACAACCCTGTCTAATATGTTCGCCAAACCATAAACAGCGGAGTGCCTGGCGATTACTTTTGCTTCGCTTCCAACAGACTGAACCATGGATTATTAATAACCTTTATAGCATATTATTGGATACACATCTTCCTTTAAATCATTATTGGCATAATGCAAAAAATATTTATAAAATTCTCAATTATTTTCCTTAAAGTCAATTAGGTTAATTTAATATACATTAAATTGGCATATCAAAATTTCCTTACAATGACCAAATTGAATACTCCAATTCTGACATAATAAATAAACAAATCAGCCAAGCACCCTGTAATTTGGTGCTTCTTTTGTGATAGCGATATTATGTGGATGACTTTCACGAATACCTGCTGACGTTACTCGTACGAATTTGGCTGTTTTTTGTAAAGTCTCTATATCTTTCGCTCCACATATCCCCATACCAGCCTTCAGGCCTCCAACAAGCTGGAAAACAGAATCGGATAATGAACCTTTATAAGGAACTCTTCCAACGACACCCTCCGGCACCATCTTACCGGAACTCTTCTCCTGAAAATATCTGTCAGCCGAACCAGATTTCATCGCTTCTACCGACCCCATTCCCCTATAAACTTTATAAGAACGTCCCTCAAAAAGAACCAATTCTCCTGGAGCTTCTTCGGTTCCTGCAAAAAGTGAACCTATCATCACCATCTGGGCGCCAGCGGCCAAAGCCTTAGTAATATCTCCTGAGTATAATATACCACCATCAGCTATAACAGATATCCCGTATTTGGAAGCAACCTCAGCACATCTCATAATAGCAGTAATCTGGGGCATGCCAGCCCCTGTTATAACCCTTGTGGTACAGATTGAGCCAGGACCAATACCGATTTTAACTGCATCAGCGCCAGCCTCGATAATACTTTTTACACCCTCAGAGGTGGCCACATTACCTCCCACTACAACCAAATCAGGGTATTTATTTTTCAATACTTTGATACAGTTTAAAACTCCCTGAGAGTGACCATGAGACGAATCAACTACAATGACATCAACCCGGGCATCAACTAATGCCGCAGCTCTATCAAGTATTTCATCAGTCACCCCCACAGCCGCACCAACCCTTAAACGACCCTGTTGGTCCTTGCAAGCATTAGGGTATTTAATTTTCTTCATAATATCTTTAACAGTTATCATACCTTTTAGCATGCCCTTAGAATCGACTATTAAAAGCTTTTCAATACGATGCTTATGGAGGATGTTTTTAGCCTGCTCCAGATCGGTGCCTTCTTCAACAGTTATCAGATTTTCTTTAGTCATGACTTCGTTGATTGGCAGGTTAAGGTCGGGATGGAACCGCAAATCACGATTGGTGAGAATTCCCAACAACTTTCCCTTCTGAGTGATGGGGATTCCCGATATTGAAAATTTCTCCATCACCTCCAAAGCCTTGCCGATTTTAGCATCAGGTGGTAAGGTAATAGGATCAACAATCATACCCGACTCGGAACGCTTGACTTTATCGACTTCCTCAACCTGTCGGTCTATGCTCATGTTCTTGTGAATTATCCCCATACCACCCTCACGGGCCAAGGCAATAGCCAACTTAGCCTCAGTAACCGTATCCATTGCCGCCGATAAAAGCGGTATATTCAGGTAAATATTAGTTGCCAGTTTTGTTCTTAGATCTACCTGATTGGGTAGAACATCGGAATAAGTTGGCACTAAAAGAACATCATCGAACGTTAAAGCTATCTCAAAATCATCGATCATATCAAACCTTCCTTTCCGTCAATTTAAAAAAACCGGCATACTGCCGGTTGCTTACATCAAACCATAATTAAAGCAAATTATTCTTCATTAACCCAGATCAATATCCTTCCACAGCTATCACAGGTATAGATTCTATCTCCTCGCCGTATCTGTTGAATCATTTGCGGTGGAATGTGCTTAAAACATCCTCCACAGGCTTTTTTGCGAAGAGGAACAACCGCCATCCCACCTTTACCTTTACGAATTCTTTCATAAAGTATCAAGGCTTTGCGATCGATCGTCTTTGTTAATCCCCGACGTTGTTCCTGCTTGTCTGCTATCTTGGACTCAAGAGAAGCCAATTCATTTCTTAAATTATCAAGATGTGTCTTATTCGTTTTCCTTATTTCTTTAAGTTTTAACTCAAGTTCAGAGATATTTTCGTTGCACTCGTCGATAATACCCATCAACTTTAATATCTCATCCTCATTATCACCTATCTTCTGTTTTTTACTATCGATTTCTCCAACTAAAGCGTCATACTCTTTGTTGGTTTTGATTACTTTCATCTGATCTTGATATTTTGCCAGTTTTAGTCTGTCTTCTTCTACATCTAACTCGATTTGCTTCTGTTTTTTCTTCGACTCTACAAGTTTCTCTTTGTTTTCTTGCAACTTTTCTTCTAGCGTTTTCATCTCTTTAGTAATGTTTTCAATCATTTCTGGCAAATAAACCTTTGATCTTTCAAGCTCGCCAAGCTGTTCATCAATATCTTGAAGGTCTAAAAGCGCATTTAATACTTCTTTCATATTTTATCCTCAAAATAAAAAGGTGCGCAAATCGAAGCGCACCTAAAAAAAGATAGTTTTTTCAAGGGGATGAATCTGATTTTATTTTTTATCTCAGGATTTTTCATCCACCCTTGCTTTCTGTTTGTTTTCAATAGTGGGCAATACTGGATTTGAACCAGTGACCTTTCGGATGTGAACCGAACGCTCTAACCAACTGAGCTAATCGCCCTTCCCCGGTGGGCCCACCAGGATTCGAACCTGGGACCCACTGATTATGAGTCAGTTGCTCTAACCAGCTGAGCTATGGGCCCATCACTATCTTAATAATATTAAAATATCAAATAAAATAAGTCAACCCCTTTTCTATAGAAATGAATCCTATCTCATATACACATTAAAAATAAACAAGACAGACAACTTACACGCCCCCACTAATAAAATAAAAAAATTGATATAGCTATTTAGCATACATAACCCCTCATCAAAGAAGCTTAATTTTCAAATAATTTATCATAATTAAATTAAAATGGGAGCCACTTTTTTTAAAGCGGCCCCCACCCAAAGTAACTGAGGGGAGAGAAGCAAACTTCAATTAATTGTTAAGCAATACTCGTGCCAATCTAATAGTATATCTTTAAGAATATAACATACTACATAACAATAAATTAAGTTGAGCATCCCTGAAAAATGATATAAATTTATAGGATTTTGTTATAAATATTCACAAGTAACCCCGTTTTCTTTAAGATAAAGAAACATAGACAAAATAATTGAGTGTTAAAATCATTACAGTGTTATAAATTATAACAATAATTATGGGTATGTCAATTTTTTCATATGCGCTTTTAACTGAGTAACCTTGTCACACAGCTCATTATAACCTTTTGCATCCCAATCAGCCATACCTGCAATTGCCAGGTTCTCTTTAGCCCTATTTAAATATTCTAAGGCCTTTTCTAATTTCCCATTAGATAAAGATAATTCTCCAAGCTCACGGCATGAATGACCAACCCATTCATTATTATCAGGTGATGAGTCCT
>NATP01000143.1 GCA_002085375.1 candidate division Zixibacteria bacterium 4484_95
CCCTCAATCGCCCGCTTAAATGCATCTACCGCCTTATGATACTGACCTAAATTATGGTAGCACCAACCCAGCCCGTACAAGGCCTCAGCACGCCAATAACAGCACTCTTTCCCATCATAATCCAGCTCCTCAGCCCTGTTAAATCCCTCAATCGCCCGCTTAAATGCATCTACCGCCTTATGATACTGACCTAAATTATGGTAGCACCAACCCAGCCCGCCAATAACAGCACTCTTTCTCATCATAACCCAGCTCCTCAGCCCTGTTAAATCCCTCAATCGCTTTCTTGTACTCAACCCCCGCCTCAAGATAATGACCTTGGTTACCATAGCACCTGCTCAGCTCGTATTGAGCCTTAGCACGCCAATAACAGCACTCTTTCCCATCATAACCCAGCTCCTCAGCCCTGTTAAATCCCTCAATCGCTTTCTTGTACTCAACCCCCGCCTCAGGATGATGACCTTGGTTACCATAGCACCTGCTCAGCTCGTATTGAGCCTGAGCACGCCAATAACAGCACTCTTTCTCATCATAACCCAGCTCCTCAGCCCTGTTAAATCCCTCAATCGCCCGCTTAAATGCATCTACCGCCTTATGATACTGACCTAAATCATACCAGCACCAACCCAGCCCATACAAGGCACAAGCACGCCAATAACAGCACTCTTTCCCATCATAACCCAACTCCTCAGCCCTGTTAAATCCCTCAATCGCTTTCTTGTACTCAACCCCCGCCTCAGGATGATGACCTCGGTTACCATAACACTTGCTCAGTTCGTATTGAGTCGCAGCACGCCAATAACAGCACTCTTTCTCATCATAACCCAACTCCTCAGCCCTGTTAAATCCCTCAATCGCTTTTTTTAACTCAACTCCTGCCTCAAGATAATGACCCAGATCATAGTAGGATTTCCCAAGATTACGATAGGCCTTAGCACGCCAATAACAGCACTCTTTCCCATCATAACCCAGCTCCTCAGCTCTGTTAAATCCCTCAATCGCTTTTTTTAACTCAACCCCCGCCTCAAGATAATGACCTTGGTTACCATAGCACCTGCTCAGCTCGTATTGGGCTCGAGCACGCCAATAACAGCACTCTTTCTCATCATAACCCAACTTTTCAGCTTCATTAAAACCTCTAATCGCCCGATCATATAACTCCACCGCCTTATGATACTGGTTTCTTAAAATATAGTTACCCCCCTGTTCGAACCACTCTTTAGCTTTTCTAAGAATCTCCTCACACATCTTTTTTCCCCAACAATACAATCTGCCCCACCACCACCCTTAAATCCTCTTCCAGGTCAAACAGGTCCAGTGATTTAGCCAATGCTATAAGATCTTCTCGCCTGGGACCAATTGATTCTGTAATCTTAATCAATAGATTATCCCTGCACTTTCTTTTTTTAGTTATTTTCATCGCCGTGTAGTATACATAATATATCACTATTAGTCAAGGAGCGGCAGTGAGTACAATAGTCAATCGGATGATGCAAATATCCAAAAATTATTCTTGAATTAAATGGTTTTTCCACCAACATTTTACTTGCCATTTGGTATTTTTTGAAATTAAAATCAACAAACCAATCTCCCTTTTTTTCATCTTTAATTACTAACTTAAAGGGTAGATTTTTTAGCTTTAAATCTAAGTTTTTATAGTATTTTAAGATTAACCTATAGGCTGACCGTTCAGAATCATCTAAACCAGCTGTTTCATAGAGGGCAAGGCAATGTCCCAATTCATGAACTAAGTGGGTACAGGTTAATATAGTCGCCAACCGTTGATTACCTCCACATTCTCGGGCACTATATTTTTTGACAATTATCTTGTATGCATATTTTTCGCGTGGTATCAGATATCCTCCAACAGGTAAGTTTTTGTCAAATTTTAAAAGCGTTTCCTTCCCAACAAATCGTTTGAAATATTTCCACATTCCAGATAATTTCAGTATCCTCTCAATACTTTTAGGAACTGGATTCCGCCTGACTGTTTTTTTATCGAAAGTAACTTTCATACTAATCCTGCAAACATTATAAACATAGTGTAAATTAATGTCAACATTAAAGCAGACCTGCGCGCATTTTTTTATAATCTCCTTTTCATTCACTACCATTGGTGATTAAAGAACGCAGAATGGATAAATTGTGCTTTATCTTGTAGATAAAATCAGCATTAGTAATTTTGTCTTCTTCAGTAACAACTGCAAGTGCTTTTTTATATGAAATTTCAGCTTCCTGAAATTTCTCCTGTGCCATAAAGACATCCCCCAAAATCGCGTAGCCAAGAAAACTCTCGCAGAGTAACAACGCTTTAGTTATTGCAATTTCAGCCTTTGTGTATTCACCCAACAATAACATACCTGCTGCATACATAATATGATAATCTGGATTATCTGGCTCACGGAGAAGCATCTTTTCTATCTCCTTTCGTCTTTCTAAAAGTCTCTTTCTCTCTTCCGTATCTGTTACTTTAAATAAATTGAGTTGTTTGAATCGACTTTTCATAGCTACCTCCTTACCAAAATCGGTGGTGGTAGATGATCAAACCGATATTCACGAGGATATAATTTCATAATTTGGTCAACCGAATAAATTTCCTCCGGCTGGGGAAAATCGGATTTGATTGCTAAACAGGTCGCCTCAACCGCGGTATAAAGCCCTGGATGAGTTTCGACCAGAACCCAGGCATGCATTTTTCCACAGGCAATCAGAGTTTTCCAACCTAAGGATTGTAAATATTGCGCCAGCGCAGCACTCATATTTGAACAGTCAAAGAAGTTTTTCACATATTGATATCGCCATTCGAGATGTGAAAGTTCCTGAGCCAATGCATTTTTACCATAATGTTGGTAAATTTCAAGTGATTTCACATATAAATTATCAAATTGTGCACTGCATTCAACAGCGTAAAGACCGATGAAACTGTTCATTATATAGTCAGATATACTAACACAATCACCCTCTGGTTCAAATTCGATGCATATATTAATATAATCTGGAATTGTAAGAAGCAATTGGTCGTCTAAGAAAAACTGAAAACCATTGTTAATAACCAATCGTAAACGGTACCAAGTATCAATTGCTAATGGTTTTATCAAAGAAACCTGGTTCAATTTAGTAAAAGTAAGCGGTGTAATAGTGATACAATAAAAATCAGCGGTCTGGCTTTCAAAACAGACACGGAATCTAATAAATATATCATTATGTCCAATAATAAAACCCACACGTCCATTGCCATAAGAATGTGTAATCTTAAAATCAACATCAGCGATTAAAGTCCGCCAGCTCTTCGAAGTAAGCAGAAAATATGAAAGCATATTATCTGAATTATCAACCGTAAGATAACCATTACTGCAAGCCCAACGGCTGTTGTCAACCTCGCCATCGTGAACAAACGCCTGGAAGGTATATGAAAATCCATTATCAAAGTCCTCAAAAATCAATGATAAATTCTGTAGGTTATTATTAACATGATTATCATTTCGAAAGGCAATATTTATTGGTGGGGGCACAGGATAAAATCGTTTATTATCGAGTACCGATATAATGCCCCACCCTATGAGTGAGCCAAAGAGGGCGCCAATGATAAAATCCTTCATAATGCACCTCCTTTTAGGCTTATAATTAATTATACTGAATTCACATAAACCAAACCGGTGACATATCAATCAAACCAATCGGTCTAAATCGTTGATCTGAGGCGGTGCTGGTTCTTCAGGACGAATTGATTTTATAGTTGGTAACCAATAAAATGTATTACCCAGTCGTGAAGCACGAATGTCATCTTTATTAATCACCTGCAAAAATATTAAACCTGCAAATGTGAGTATGCCGAGGGAAAAACCGCAGAGACCACCTAATAACGGTTTTAGCCACTCGAGGTTAACCAGTTCAGCGATAAAGCTCAAGCAATTAAAAATAAGTTTCAGCAGGCCGAGATAAATGACAATAGCGATAATAAATCCAAGCGGGAATGCCAAAAATGCGGGGAAGAAAAATAGTAGATAACAAGATGGTATGTAGAAACACTTACCTGCCACAATAAAGGCAATCACCAGAAGAAAGAATTTAAATATAAAACCCCGGGATTTTGACCAAACCCCTAATGAAATCATTGCCAAAATTATGCCGATCAAGATGAAATCAATGTGACTCATTATAGACTCCAATTTATGTATGGTTATTTCAATCGGTTTGTGACAGGGCAAAGAGTCGGATGTTTAACTTAGTTGAATCGTCAATTTTTTTAGTAAAATGGTAATGCTGAGTCAGTATTAATGTAGTTGTATTTCTTAAATCTTTGTTAAAAAAATATAATATTTTTTACTAATACAAATAAACTTTGTCTTTGAGTCTCAGATATTAAACTTTATCGTAACTACAGATAGTGCAACCACCAGGACCAGACCGAGTATGGTCAGGAGCCTACCGATATTGAAGAATTTAGAGCGGTATTCAAAGACTACCCGGTGTTCACCCGGGCCCAGATATACCGCACGGAATGTATAGTTGGCTCGATACAATTTTCTCTCTTTGCGGTCAACAAAGACCTTCCAGTCTGGATGCCAGTTGTCCACCAGGACAAGAAATCCTGGTTTTGAAGTCCGGATATGACAGGATATACGATTGGGTTTATATGCGAGTATTTCTCCCGGGATGTAGTGTGAAGCGGTATCAGGATGTGGTAGTTTGGGGTCCTGTTCAAGCACTACCGTTGTATAGGGGTTAAATTCTGGTGACTTTATAAATTCAAGTGCCTGGTCTGGCTTTACAACCCGGTAGTCCTGGACAAGATATGCACGGGGAAGTACAGAATCGTTCTCATAGACAGCAGAGGCACGTCCTTTATGGATAAGGGTGAATCGTGAGAAGTATCGTCTGATCTCTTTCATTACACTTTGAGTCTTCGGGTCGAATCGTGATAGGTCATCAGGCAGGGAAGGACCAATGATATATTTACAATTGAGCATATCGACCAGTTTTGGATATCGAATCAGGTTATATGGCCTGAACATCACACTCTTACCCGCGCCGATAAACTCCTGATAACGCTGAATCGGATTCGGGATATAACCGCCTGCACTCTGAATATTATGATACAAAAGAAAAAGGTCTGAACTGTGCTGATACCAGGGTTCTGGAAACTAACCGCCTCATCTTCAGCATAATATTTTTTTGGTCCTGGCCCTGAAGGGAGGAATTTAACCATAACCGAAAGTTGACTGACCAGGCTGAGTATGATTATCGCCAATGTTAAATAGCTGTAGCCGACCCTTCTCTTCATTGCCCAGTTTATCATTACCAGCACAAGGCCGATTAAAATTATCGCAAAGACAATACCCCGGGTAAATTCAGGGAGGTTTTTCTGGTAAAGGTTGATCTTTGCCCCGGCCTGACCTGAGCCGACCGCTGCACCGATAATAATCAATAGAAAGAAGAGCGCAAATACAACACCTGAGGCCTTGATTAGGGCCTTCTTATCGAGCTCTTTATTGATTATGGTATGTTCAAAACCGATTGCGCCTAAAACAATTATACTGAAACTGGCAAGATAAAATATCAGGGACGGAGCCCGGGTCAGTTTGAACCCGGGGATGAGATAATACAATATCTTAAAGAGTGGGGTTGCACCGCCCCAGGCGATAAGCGTTACCACAATCGCAGAAATTAGATAGAATTTAACATGGAACAAAGAGGTTGATTATTTCAATCGGCGGCATTGCCCAGGATATTGCATATTCATAACCCCTTGCAACACCCCGGGCTGCGGTCTTCAACCCACCCAGCACCGGGAGCCAGACCTCAGCCATTATCAGAAAGATGAGCAGTATTGCAAAAAGTCCGTAGCCGATAATCCTCAGCCAGCTGGTGCGCGAAATCTCTTTTTTATTAATCAGATAATAGAGCGCATAGACCAGAATAAACAACAGTCCATAATAGGTAATCTGAAAATGGCCTTCATAAAAAGCAAAAGCGGTGGTTAAGGCGAAGAGAATAAAATAGACAAGCCTTTTTGACCGGAGACCCTTATGAATAAAATAGAGCATCAAGGGAAAGAGTGCAACGCTTGCCGCCCTTCCTAAATG
>NATP01000144.1 GCA_002085375.1 candidate division Zixibacteria bacterium 4484_95
TTTTCATACCTTTACTTTCTCACTTTACAAAAATAATCCATATACATACACAAAGTCAATAGTTTTTGATGGTTATAAGATATTTGGGTTTGTTAAAGTATAAATGTTGGATTTAATCGTCAACTTCAAGTTTGATGATGGGTTGGCCGGGTTCGACAAGGTCACCCGGACCAAAATGTATCGATTTAACAAAACCATCTGTCAGAGACTTTATCTCGTTTTCCATCTTCATCGATTCAACTATCACCAGAGGTTGTTTAGCCTGCACTTTGTCACCCTCTTTAACAAGAACTTTGACTACTTTACCCGGCATTGATGTGGTGACCTCATCTTTAACTCCGAACTCCAGGCTGTCTCTGGAAAACGTTTTCTGTTGAGAAACGGCGTCTTCGAGATTTATCGTTATGCCATCAATATGGACATATATTTGTCCCTCTGCTTCAGCCACATAAGCTATTCGACTGTTGTTATCATAAAGCAAAGAAAAACAATTGTCGGAAATTGGGGCAACATTAAACTGGTACTGTTTTTCCCCAATGGTGGCTTTAAAGCAATCAGCCTTCTCCTGCCTGTTTTCATCGGCATCTATTTTTACCGTATATGTTTTTCCTTCGACTAAATATTCCATCTCCATTTTAAATCTCCGGTAGCTTTTATTCTTTTAATCTAATCCAATGCCGATTCGCCATTCCCCGAGTGTCTGCCAGGGTGAGGGAATACTCTCGGTTTTAGTTGGAAGGGTTTTGCTTTTTTTTATAGAGCTTGAGAAAACAGCGGCCACTATAAGAGCCTCATCTAAAATTCCATTGGCCAAACCGGATTGATCCAGAGATTTCGGCCGCCAGTCAGCCATATTTATACTGATGAAGTCAGTGAAAGTGTTACCTGCTGAAAATTCAGGATGAGTGATTACGTCATGCAAAAATTCGATGTTGGTTTTAATTCCCAGTATAGGGAAATCCGCAAGAGCGGAAGCAACCCGTTTACAACATGTTTCACGTGTTGGTGCCCACGCTATCAGCTTGGAGAGAATTGGGTCATAGTAAACTGAAACATTATACCCCGAATATATACCGCAATCGTGACGTATCCCTGGTCCCGAGGGTTCTTTCATGAACAGAATTTTCCCTGCTGAGGGTAAAAAATTGTGCTGAGGGTCTTCAGCATAAATCCTGCATTCAATAGAGTGGCCGTTCTGGTGTAATTGATGTTGTTTCAACCAGAGTTTTTCTCCGGCGGCTATGCGTAGCTGGGAGTGAACCAGGTCGATACCGGTTACCAGTTCTGTTACCGGATGTTCAACCTGGAGGCGAGCATTAACCTCGAGAAAATAGAAGTTTTTATCTTCGTCAACTAAAAACTCAACCGTGCCAGCGTTCGAATATTCCGATACCCTGACAACCTTAAGGGCAGTATCGCCCATACGTTTTCTCATGTCATCATCGAGGGCAGTAGAGGGGCTTTCCTCTATAATTTTCTGATGTCTTCTCTGTATAGAACATTCCCTTTCGAAAAGATGAATGGCATTGCCGTATTTATCCGCCAGTATCTGGAACTCGATATGCCGGGGCTGTTCGATGTATTTTTCAAGATAAACCGAGGGGTCGCCAAAAGCTGATTTTGCCTCTCGCATACCAGCCTCAACGGCGTCTTTAAGTTCATCCTTTGAATAGATAACCCTCATTCCTTTACCACCACCACCAGCCGAGGCTTTCAATAAGACCGGGAAACCGATTTTCTCAGCCTCCACCATGCACTCATCCACATCGGTGCTTTTACCCTTCATACCGGGGATGATAGGTATGCCGACAGCTTCGGTCACCTTACGTGAGGCAACCTTATCACCCACCAGTTTCAATGCTTTTGAATGGGGTCCGATAAAGGCTATTCCTTCGGTTTCGCAACGTTCTGCAAAAAGGTGGTTTTCGGCAAGGAAACCGTAGCCGGGATGGATAGCCTCGGCGTTAGTCTCCCTGGCCGCTTTGATGATGGCATCGATGTTTAAATAACTCTTTTCAGGAGATGCCTCACCAATACAGACTGCTTCATCGGCTAATTGAACATGCATAGAATCCCTGTCGACCGTCGAATAGACGGCTACCGAGGTGATTCCCAACTCGCGGCAAGCACGTATCACCCTTACCGATATCTCACCCCTATTGGCTATTAGTATTTTTTTGAACATGTTATCTGTTACTTTATCAACAAATACGACCCAGACTTGTAATCAACCTTAAACCTCTGGTTCATTCATACCGTATTGCGACCATTCCTCTTTCGCTGGCCCATATATACCCGGCACTTTAAGGCCAGCCTGACGCATTAACACTGTCATCTGGGCACGGTGATGGGTTTCGTGGCTTAGTAACATATAGAGGGAATCGCCACGTTTATATTTTTCACCATACATATCATCCTCAACCTGAAGAGTATCGTCATTCCAGTTTTTAGTGATCTGCTGTATCAGTGATGTCGATACCTTCTCGTATGCCTTAGTAATCTCGTCTGCGGATTTTGGTAGCGGGGCATTCTCTTTTACCCCCTTAACTTTAAGACCGATGCGGTTCATCATTTCCGGGAAAGTCGTCACGATATGCCATGCCATTCGTCCCAGAGTCCGGTGATCATCGGCTACTTTCTTGTTAAGGGTCGATTGTTGTAAACATAAAATTACTCCATCATATAAATCCAAACACCAATATATTCAATTTTCACACCATTTCGGTTTCCGTTTTTCGAAAAAGGCTTTCATCCCCTCCTGCCCCTCATCGCTCATCCTGAGCTTGGTGATGATTTCGGCAGTATATTTTCCCACATCCTTTTCCGGTATAGTAGGCGTATTCAGCAGTAGCTGTTTACACCAGGTAAGGGCATCAGGGCCGCTGGAGATGAGCTGTTTTACTCTTTCATTAACCGCTTTGTCGAGCATTTCATCCGGGACTACCTGATTGACCAGTCCAGCGGTTAAGGCTTTTTGGGCGGTAAGCCTTTCACCGGTCAGAAAAAACTCGCGGCAGTTTTTGTCTCCCAGGCGGCGGATGACGTAAGGGGAGATACATGCCGGCACCAAACCAAGCTTGACCTCGCTTAAGCTGAAAACCGCTTTTTCGGAGGCGATAACAATATCGCAGACTGCCACCATTCCGGTCCCTCCACCAATGGCGGCACCATTTACACGGGCGATTGTTGGCAACGGGCAGTTGAACATAATATGGAACATTTCAGACAGGTTCAGAGAGTCCCGAAGGTTTTCCTCGTAAGTATAATTAATAACATCCTTCATCCAGTTAAGGTCTGCGCCAGCACAAAAACTCTGTCCCTCACCTGTTAAAACCACCACCCTCAAGTCGTCTTGGTTATTGATAGTTTTAAAGGCGTCCGTCATTTCAGAAATCATGACATCGTTGAAGGCGTTTCTCAACCGGGGGCGGTTAAGTGTAACCTTGGCGATTCGATCATGGTATTCAAGCTTTATCGTCTGGTAATCTTTTGTCATGGTTATTCCCTGCTGTTAATCACATCCTGAAAACACCATAACGCTGGTCGGGGATATCGGCATTCAAAGAAACAGAAATGGCCAGCCCCAGGATAGCGCGTGTGTCCAGCGGATCGATAATACCATCATCCCAGATACGAGCAGTACTGAAATATGGTGAGCCCTCATGCTCGTATTTCTCCAGGATTGGAGCCATAAATTCTTCTTGTTCTTTTTTGGTCATGGTCTTGCCCTTGTCTTTCAGCCCCTTCATTCTCACCGTCAAAAGGACATTAGCTGCTTGTTCACCACCCATCACGCTTATCCGAGCACTTGGCCACATCCACAAAAACCGTGGATTATACCCCCGACCACACATAGCATAATTTCCTGCGCCATAAGAGCCAGCGATTATTATGGTGAATTTGGGCACATCGGCATTGGCAACAGCATGGACCATCTTGGCACCATCGCGGGCGATACCGCCATGCTCATACTCTTTTCCAACTATGAATCCGGTTACGTTCTGCAGAAATAGAAGAGGGATTTTTCGTATAGTACATAGTTCGATAAAATGTGCCCCTTTGAGCGCACTTTCGGAAAACAGAACACCGTTATTAGCAAGGATTCCTACTGGATAACCCATAATACGAGCGAAGCCACAGATAATTGTCTGGCCATATAGTTCCTTAAACTCATGAAATTCGCTGTTATCGACAATGCGAGCAATGACTTCCCGTATATCGAACGGTTTTTTTATATCCTTTGGCACAACCCCATAAAGCTCTTTCGGGTCGTACTTTGGCTCGACCGGTACGGTTCTACCGATATCGAATTTTTTGGGGGCATCCAGACATTGTATTATGTTCCTTGTAATCTGCAAAGCGTGCTCATCGTTTAAGGCATAATGATCGGCAACACCTGAGATACGGCAATGGACATCGGCACCGCCCAATTCTTCGTCAGTGACATCGACACCGGTTGCAGCCTTGACCAGCGGTGGTCCTCCTATGAAAATCGTTCCCTGTTTGCGGACTATAACGGCTTCATCGCTCATTGCTGGCACATATGCGCCACCGGCTGTGCAGGAACCCATGACCACCGCTATTTGAGGGATGTTTTCCGCCGATAATCTGGCCTGATTATAGAAGATACTACCAAAATGGCCTACATCGGGAAATACATCCTTTTGATACGGCAAAAACACCCCGCCTGAATCTACAAGATAGACACACGGCAGTCGGTTTTCAAGAGCTATCTGCTGGGCACGAACATGTTTTTTGATGGTCATCGGGTAGTAGGTTCCGCCTTTAACTGTTGCATCATTGGCGACAACCATTACCTCCCGGCCGTGTACAACGCCGATACCGGTTATAATACCGGCACAGGGGGCATCGTTGTTGTACATGTCGTAAGCAGCCAAACTGGAAAGCTCCAAAAATGGAGTGTTTTTGTCAAAAAGACCTTTTACCCGATCACGTGTGAGAAGTTTACCTCTTTTCAGATGTTTTTCCCGGGCACGAGGCGGACCGCCCTGTTCAACTTCAGCTAATCGTTCTTTGAGCTTGGCTGTCTCTTTTTTCAAATGTTCTGCGTTTTGTTTGAACTCGCTACTCTTGGTATTGATTTTCGATTCTATCTGAAACACGAAATGCCCTCAATTCCTTTATATATTATCTATAATTTCGGTACACATTTATAGCCATAACAAATAATGCCATCTTCGCCCTCTTGCTGGATTTTTCGGAACTCCAAATTCACGGGCATACCGATTTTCAACTCGTTTAGCTCACAGTCAGCAACCTGACAGAGGATTTTAACCCCACCTTCCAGATTGACGATGGCAACGATATAAGGAGCTTGGTCGACAAAGGTGCTGGGTGCAACACGGATTACTGTATATGTCTCGATTTTACCTGTATTGTTTATTCGCGTTTGTTCGAACTCTCTTGATTGGCAAGCTGGACATACCAGTCTTGGTGGGAACAACACCTTGCCACATTTTTTACATTTGATTGCCTCAAGGCGATATCTTTGAGGCATTTCTCTCCAGTATTTAGGTGATGACATAACTACATTCCCTCCAAAATATGGACAACAGAGCTGGCACCGCTTCCCCCCATGTTCTGGGCCAACCCCAGGTTTGCATTTTTGACCTGTCGACCTTTGTCTGCCTCACCTCGAATCTGCTTGGTGAGTTCGACAATCTGAGCCGTGCCTGTAGCCCCCACCGGATGGCCTTTGGATTTGAGGCCACCGCTGGAGTTAACCGGTAATTTGCCATCGATAGCGGTTAAACCGTCGGCAGTGGCTGGACCGCCTTTACCCTTTTCCACAAACCCCAGCGCTTCGATAGTCATTATTTCTGCTATGGTAAAACAATCGTGGACCTCGATGAAGTCTATATCAGAGGGTTTTTTACCTGCCATTTCGAACGCCTTTTTTGCGGCTACAGCAGTCGATTTTATAAATGAAATATCCTCGCGTTGAGCAAGTTGAATCGTATCGGTAGCACTACCAGAGCCGATGATTTTAACTATACGTTTCTTGCAGAGCTCTTTAGCTTTGTCCATCGAGCACAGAATAACTGCGGCTGAGCCATCGGTGATTGGTGAGCAATCCAGTATCGTCAGCGGGTCGGCAATCATGACAGCATTTTTAACCTGGTCTATCGTGATTTCCATCCTGAATTGAGCCAGTGGATTTTTCTTGCCGTTTCGATGATTTTTTACGGCTACCTGCGCTAACTGGTCGCGAGTTGTGCCATGTTTATACATGTGGTGGTTGGCCATCATCGCATATAAGCCGGGGAATGTCACACCGTTGAAAACTTCATATTCCTGGTCAGCAGCGGTAGCCAGGGCAAACGTAGCTCCGTTGCCATCTACATCGGTCATCTTCTCCACGCCGACTGCCATGACTATATCAGACATCCCCGAGGCAACATCCATAAATCCCATCCTAACAGCCAGTCCGCCAGAGGCACAGGCTGATTCGACTCTGGTGCAAGGTATCGGGCAAAGTGCGGAATAATCTGCTCCGATTGAGGCCAGATGTTCCTGGTCGGTGAATAATCCCGACGACATAGTTCCTATGTACATAGAGTCAACTTTGTCTATGCCAGCATCATCGAGAGCCAGAAGGGCGCTTTCTGCAACCAGATCACGAATAGACTTGTCCCAGAGCTCGCCCCATTTGTTCATCCCGATACCTATTACTGCAACATCTCTCATCTATTATCCTCCAGAAAAATTGTCATGTTAAAAGTATATTATGCTCTTAATTTTTTGATTTTACCCCTGAACTTGGAGTAGGTGCCGTAATCAAGGTATTTTCTGTGATCTGATTCAAGCATGGTTCTGGTTTTGATTGCTTTATCACGGACCTCGTTGATATGCTCTGTGACTTTCCAGATAAAACCATCACTTCCGGCGCCGGATCCATAGGAAACCATCAGAACCCAATCACCCGGTTTGGCGATATCCAGAGTGGCTGTCAGGCCCATTGGCGATGAGCCGGAATAAGTATTGCCCAAAAGCGGACATAGCCAGCCAGGCTCAATCTGTTCTTTGGTAAAGCCGAGTTTTTTACCAACATTCATTGGGAATTTACCGTTGGGCTGGTGAAACACAACATAGTCGAAATCGCTTGGTTTCATATCGGCTTTAGCCATTATCGCCTTGGCACAGCCGATGATGTGTTTGAAATATGCCGGTTCGCCAGTGAATCGTGAGGCATGCCTTGGGTAAAACTGGTGTTCTCGACGCCAGAAATCAGGGGTATCGGTCATGAATGAATGTGTATAATGGCATTCAGCAACTATATTATCGTTGCCAAAAATGAAAGCAGCTGCACCGGCCGAGGCTGAATATTCAAGCGCATCACCTGGTGCGCCTTGTGAAGTATCAGCGCCAACTGCAAGACCATATTCTATCTCGCCGGC
>NATP01000145.1 GCA_002085375.1 candidate division Zixibacteria bacterium 4484_95
GAGATAGGAGCTTACATTATAGGCAACATTAATGAATCCGGTTTTTTAACTGTTTCAGTTGAGGATATTGCCGATGAGTTGAAAATTGAACCCGAAAAGGTTAGGAAGGTTCTGGAGGTTATAAAAACGTTTGATCCTGTTGGGGTTGGTTCACGTGACCTGAGAGAGTGCCTTCTAGCACAACTTCAGGAACAGGGTTTAAGAGATTCATTGGCCTGGGATATCGTCGATAAGTATATTAAAAATCTTGAGAATAAAAGCCTTACGCAACTGGCAAAAATACTTGGTACTTCACCCGAAAGGGTGCAGATGGCTATGGAGGTTATCCGGTCTCTTTCACCGACACCTGCGACAGGCAGATTTGTCAAGGGTGCAATGGCGGTTGTGCCAGATTTAATAGTTGAGAAAATTGGTGATGATTTTGTAATTTTCCATAACGATAAGAACCTACCTCAATTGAGAATAAATCAATCGTATAAGAGTTTGATAAAAAGGGGAAACAGTTCATCTGAATCGACTAAAAAGTATATTCGTGAGAAACTTGAACAGGCAAGGTGGCTTATTAATGCTATCAACCAGCGCCGAAACACCATGATAAATGTCATGGAGGCGATTGTCCAGGAACAAAGAGAGTTTTTTGAGCATGGCGAGTCCCATCTTAAACCCTTGACAATGGAGCAGATTGCCGATAAGGTGGGAATGAATGTGGCTACTATATCAAGGGTTGCCAACGGTAAATATGTGCAGACGCCATTAGGTATGTACGAGATTAAGTATTTCTTTAACACCGGTGTTGCCACCGATGATGGGGGGGAATTACCAAAACGTGTTGTGAAAACGAAAATCGAAGATATTATAAAAAACGAGAATACGGCTACACCATATTCTGACCAGGAGATCGCCAAAATACTTGCCAGCCAGGGGATAAAACTTGCCCGTAGAACAGTCACCAAGTACCGTGAAGAACTCGGCATCAAAGCCGGCCGTTATCGCAAACAGGTCTCTAAGACCTAATAGAGATTGGCTAATAATATATAAGGAATATAAATTTATCTTGCCAACACCTACTATATGATTTTATAATAACTTTCCGAATTATGAATAACCCCGAATTTTATAAATTGCACGAATTACGATTGCCAACGCTTTGGGGCCTTTGGCGGTGTATGATAATGCATACTGGAATCCCTCGTTTTTCATCTAATTCATTCTATAAAGGGAAACATAGCCGTAGATTTTATGCTTATTAACAAGTTTAAATCTGATATTATGAATATTTGAAACTTTTGGGAGGAAAGAGAATAACATTTTACCGGAGGTTATAAAAAGCAATATGACAGCCGTACGGGCACTTTTTCAGGAGGTAACTTGGTTTTGAAGATTTCATGATTAGGGTGTTTTAGAATTTTACTTGAGTTAAAACCAGTTACGAAAGGAGCTGGTGATGCAGATAAAAGTTACAGCTAGGCATTTTGACCTTACAGATAGTCTTAACAGCTATGCAAATAGTGAGATAAAAAGGCTTAAGAAATATTTTGACCACATAATTGATGCTCAGTTGACGATGTCAATTGAGAAGAGCAGGCAGATAGCCGATTTATCTGTTAAGGTTTATGGTACCACTCTTACAAGCAAGGCTAAAACCTATGATATGTATCTTGCCATTGAACAGGTAGTATCCAAAATGGAGACGCAGATAAAGCGGTACAAGGCGAAGCTTAAGGATAAAAAGAATGCTCGCAGGGAGCCACCTAAGAAACGGCAGGTCAGCATGACGGATGAATCGGGGGAAACAGAATATTGATATGCCTCGCTTGACGGTAGAACAATTATTAAAAGATAAGTCTGAGTTTTTAGAGCTATACGTGTTACAGGGCGGGACAGGTCTGAGAAAGATCATTCCGAGCAACCAGATAACACGCCCGGGCTTGGCTTTGGCTGGTTATACGGAGAGATTTTCATATTCGAGAACATTGATTCTTGGTAAAACCGAGATTTCCTATTTAAACAGCCTATCAAAAAAGGAGCTTGAGAAGCATTTGAATCATTTTTTTTCTTTTGATATTCCGTTGATAGTTATAACCAAGGCATTGGAACCTCCTCAGGTTTTGCTTAGAAAGGCAGACCTTAACAATGTGCCAGTGCTTCAGACGAATCTGACTACCACTGAATTTATCATTAGGATATCCAGCTACTTAGACAATTTATTTGCCCCACGAACATCTATACATGGGACCTTAGTTGATGTTTATGGTGTAGGTATGCTTTATACAGGAAAGTCCGGAATAGGTAAGTCTGAGTGTGCTCTTGACCTTGTGGAACGGGGGCACAGGATGGTTGCGGATGATGTTGTTACTATCATCAAGAAGGCTCCTGATGTGATTATGGGTGTTGCCGATGAGCGAATTGGGCATCATATGGAAATTCGCGGAGTGGGAATTATCGACATCGAAAAACTTTTTGGTATCCGTTCGGTGAGATTGCAAAAGAGGATCGAGGTTGAGGTAAGGCTTGAACAATGGGATGATTCGATGGAGTATGATCGTCTGGGGATAGAAGAGAAATATACCACTATTCTGGGTGTGGAAATACCTGTTGTTACGATACCCGTATCGCCCGGTAAGAATATCACTGTGATATCTGAGGTGATAAGTATGAACCATATGCTTAAAGTATATGGCGAAAAACCTGCAGAAAAATTTGTGCAGAGATTATCTGAGGCACTTACACGCCGTAAGCTGACAACTGAATATCTTGAGGCTGATATGGAATAGCTCTATATATGTTATCGTATCCATAATTCCGGAAAAAATGGTTTCTGGGTTTTTAGGCATAATGCAATATTTTAAACTTCCGATATTAATCTAAAGCCTTAACTAAATGGACATGATTTCATGAGAGGGGCTTTTAGAACTTGGATTGTTTTTATTAAAGGGCTTTTTCGAACATTTTTTTATATTATAACGAATAATGCTAATGATACAGATACTGACAAACTTGTGCACAGGTTGAGGACATGTTAACCGGTTCAGGTGGAGGGAACCAATCAGATAATCGATGGGTTTGGCAATATCGTGTGAAGGGTTAGTTGTTTAATTTATAAAAATCGAGACGATATGTATGTTAAAATGGATTTTTTAGTGGCATATTTCAAAGTTCATCCTGGAGAATACGTTCATTTGGGTATATTTTGATCAATTTTTGCTTTGGCATACACAACCATCAACCGGTTGGTAACTTTGATGCGGTAATCGCTAATGCTTATAAGCGTTGTTATCTTCCCTTTATCAGGTTACTGGCTGATTTTCCGGCTGTTAAGGTTACTCTTCATAATACAGGTGTCCTCTGGGATTGGTTTGGAGAGAACTATCCTGAATATTTCGAATACATAGAAAAGCTCTTGGCCCTCGGCCAGCTGGAACTTCTTGGTGGTGGTTATTATGAACCGATATTGCCAGCTATTTTCGATTCCCATAAGAAGGGTCAGATAAACAAACTATCGGTTTATCTAAAGGAGAAGTTTTCCGTCACCCCTCGTGGTATGTGGATGGCAGAGAGGGTTTGGGAACCTCAGTTAGCCGGTTTGTTGGCTGACTGTAAAATGGAGTATACCATACTTGATGACACGCATTTTCGCTGGGCAGGGCTTACCGAACGACAGCTTGATGGTTATTTCATCACCGAGGAACAGCATAAGAAATTATCGTTATTTCCGATATCAAAGGAACTCAGGTATGCCATCCCGTTTAAACCCGTAGGTGAGGTCATTGACATTTTCAAGAGAATAGCCGAAAGATCACCGGACAAACTGGCGGTTTATGCCGATGATGGTGAAAAATTTGGCATTTGGCCTGATACATATCATCTTTGTTACGAGGAAAAGTGGCTGGGAAAATTTTTCGAAGAGCTGTCAAAGAATGCTGGTTGGTTGAGAATGGCTTTTTTTAGTGAGGCCATAGACGAATTTGAACCAAACGGACGGGTTTATATTCCCACCTCCTCTTATGCCGAGATGGGGCAATGGTCTTTGCCACCTGCTGGATTCATTCAGTTCGAGGAACTTGAAAACTGGTTAAAAGATAATGAAATGTACAAGGACTTCGGTTATCTTGTACATGGTGGTTTCTGGCGTTGTTTTTTGACAAAGTACCCTGAAGCTAACAATATGCACAAGAAGATGTATCGGGTAGCGGTTAAGATTGATTCGCTGAAGAATCGCACCACCGAGAAAAAACAGTTAGCCGAAGCTGAGGACCTGTTGTATCAGGGGCAGTGCAATTGCCCGTACTGGCATGGTGTTTTCGGAGGGTTATATTTAAATCATCTCAGGTATGCCACCTATAATCGTTTTATCAGAGCCGAGGCAATCACCGATAAGTTGGGCGCGTTATCGAAGAATGGAAACATTGAAGTCACTGATTTTGATGATGATGGCCATGAAGAAATCCTTGTTGAGACAAAACGTTTGAATGCCTATTTTTCTCCTCGCCGGGGAGGTTCGTTATTCGAGCTTGACCTTAAAAGCAAGGGCATAAATCTGTTAGATACTATGGCTCGACGGAAAGAGGGTTATCATCATAAGCTCTCTGTTGCCAAAAATACCGGTTATTCCTCTGGTAAGTCGATTCATGATAGGGTTGAGGTCAAAGAGGAGGGGCTTGAGAAATATCTGGTTTACGATTGGCACAATCGCGTTTCGTTTATTGAGCATATAACTACAAATGACATTACTCTTGAACAACTTGCCTTCAACAAATACCGCGAGATGGGTGATTTTATCATGGAACCATTCGAATACCGGGTTGAAAAGAGCCATGATAGACTTACCGTTGCGATGTCTCGTGCTCACCGGCGACTCTCCCAATCGTCGTTATTATATTGAAAATGTTCATCTTAAAGATAAACATATGAGAAGCATAGGGGAGAACACGGACGTAAAATTGTTCGGCATAAAAGACGATTACCATAAGCTCGATATAAGAATCAACCTTTCAGAACCATGTCTTTTAAGGCGGTTTCCAATAGAAACTGTCAACCTCTCCGAATCCGGTTTTGAGCGGGTTTACCAGTCATCGGTTACCTGCCCCTTCTTTGATATAAGGCTTTCTCCCTGGCAGAAACGAAAATTTGCTATTAAAGTTGAATTTTTTGATCTATAAAATATCTATAATAACT
>NATP01000146.1 GCA_002085375.1 candidate division Zixibacteria bacterium 4484_95
AACCTTGGCGATAACATCAAACCTGCCCAAAAGTCTTGTCTCTCCAAGAGGTTCCAAAGCCAAAGATACAAACCTCTGATGACGCAGGTACTCTTTTATATCACGGCCATTGATGGAATATTTACCCGTTCCGGGTTTCAGCCGAATTTGAGCCACCGTTGTTTTTCGGGTTCCAGTTCCCCTGAAAAAATCTTGTTTCAAATCACCTCCCTTTATATTTCTAATGGTTCTAACATTTGCGCTTGATGAGGATGTTTTGAACCAGCATAGATGAAAAGTCTTTTGTTGAGTTTTCTACCCAGCCGGTTTTTGGGTAACATTCCCTTAACCGCATTCTGTATTACCCTCTCGGGATGGGTTGCCAACATCCTCTCAACACTTTCCGATTTAAGACCACCTGGGTAACCCGTATGCCAGTAATATTTCTTCATCTGTTTCTTCTTGCCAGTTAACCTGACTTTTTCCGCATTTATCACAACCACAGATGCGCCCATATCAAAATACGGCGTAAAAAGCGGATTGTCCTTACCCCTTATTTTTTTAGCTATCTCGGATGCTAACCGCCCCAGCACCTTATCACTGGCATCGATTAGATACCATTTACGGTTGTGCTCTGAAGGCTGAGGTACGAAAGTTTTCATCAAAGCTCCTTATCAACAACAAGTTTCAACAAACCAAAAAACAGGCATCACTCATTTATAACAAATTTACTAATTTACTTATAAATTTATTAATGTCAAGCGCTTTATCAACTTTTTAAATATCGGACAAAACCGCTTTTTTTTAATAAATCCATTTAACAATATGATATCTAAAATTTACATTATGGCTCAGTAATACCGTTTTCGGTTATTACAGCTGCTATTAAATTGCTGGGGGTAATATCAAATGCTGGGTTATATACATTTACACCACCAGGAGCAATGCTTTGACCTTTTATCAAACTAACCTCATCAGCAGGTCGTTGTTCAATTACAACGGATTTACCATCAGGGCAGTCAGAATCCAATGTGGATGAAGGAGCCGCCACGTAAAATGGGATTTTATGATGATGGCACAAGACTGCCAGGTTATATGTGCCTATTTTATTAGCGACATCGTAGTTGGCGGCTATCCTATCAGCACCAGTTATAACACAATCGACTTTGCCCTTGGCCATAAGCGACGCTGCCACATTATCGCATATCAACGTATGCGGAACTTTTACCCGACCAAGTTCCCAGGCAGTGAGGCGTGCTCCCTGAAGCATGGGTCTTGTCTCATCAACCCAAACAGAGATATCCTTACCGGAGAAAAAGGCAGTATAGACTATACCCAGAGCTGTCCCTATCCCGCCGGTTGCCAGCGCCCCGGCATTGCAATGGGTAAGCACACTATCCCCATCTTTAATTAGCTCTGCGCCAAATTCACCAATGCGCCTGCACATTGATGCGTCTTCATTATGGATTTTCACGGCTTCTTTTTCAAGTATGAGTGGATCGTTATCACAATCTTTAGCAACGTTCATCATCCTGTTTACAGCCCAGGAAAGGTTAACAGCGGTAGGCCGTGTATCCTGTAACATCCTGGAGGCTTTGATCAGGTCATCACCTTTTTTAGCAGCTATAGCAATTCCATAGGCAGCGGTGCATCCTATAGCCGGTGCACCACGAATCACCAAATTCTTTATAGCCTCTACAAAATCAGATACTTCATAGCAATCAAAATAAACCAGCTTTTCGGGAAGTTGACGCTGGTCTATAATGCGAAGATATTTCTCTTTCCAATCAAGTGTGGCAAAATCAAGTTTTTGTTCAATTGTCATTTTTCTCTATCCACCCTTTCTGCAAAATTCGACATTATACACCTGATACGTCATATCAACGCTAACATGCCAGGACCCACTTAAAACCAAACAATTATATTATTCTCCCACCAGCTGGACAATTATTTTACGAGTTCGGGATCGATTATCGAAATCGGCTAATACTATCTGTTGCCAGGTGCCCAGCGTTAATTTCTTATCGTTAAAGGGGATACAATGAGATGTCTTTAATAAAAACGAGCGCATGTGTGAAAAACCATTGCCATCATGCCAGGTCTGGTCATGATGATACGGTCTATCCGAGGGCAAAAGGCTTTCAAAAAACTCGGGAATGTCTTCTAACAATCCTGGCTCGTATTCGATTGTGCTGATACCGGCGGTTGAACCGGCAACAGCCACACAGGCTATACCATCGCTTAAACCGGAGCGGCTAAGAAAATCCTGCACCTGGCTGGTGATATCCTCGATATGGCAAAAACCTTTTGACCTGACTGTGAAATTAAATGTCTTTACAGGCATGACAATTCCTCATGGTTTTATTATTCCAAAACTCTTCATCATCTTCAATAAACCCGATACTCCAAGGAGATAAATAATGGGCAAAGCCTCATAATAATCCCTCAACTCCTCAATGTGGCCGAAAGGCAAACATAGGACAAACAGTATTATAGCAATTATTGCAGATTTTCTGAGAAACAGGGATTTTGAAAACCATCCCCAGAATACCGTCAGGGCAACTAAGGCTATTACAAATAAATTAAGTCCTCTCGGGACAGGAAAATTCAAACCTGAAAGGGAAAGCAGGCATGTTGATATGCTTTCAAATCTGAAATAGTTGCTTGCCTTCGAAAGGTAAGATAAGTTCCTCAATAGATGCAACTCAACAAATCCCCCCGGATTGTCTTTAAATATAAAATACAAAGATAGTTTTATTATCACAAAAAGGCCAACCTGGATGGCCAGTAATGAAAAAAACATGGGTCTATCGATCTTATTGAAATAAAAGATCACAAATACAACGGAAAGCAATATAGCAGTTTCTTTATTTAATATCGCCAGAGTCAGGATTATCAGATACAAGTTCCATTTTTCCCTATATAATAATATCAAACCCGCGGTAAATAAAAACAGGTTGAGAAAATCGTACATATAATTGGGATAATCCAAAAATACAGGTATAACAACAGCCATTCCCAACGGCAGTATATTATACGCTGATTCAGATAAATCAATCAGGTTCTTCGCCATAAACCGCAATGATAGAAGGAACATAAAAAGCGATAGCAAATTCAAAACCTGGTAAATCGCTATCCTATATCCGTTTTCATCTTGTATTGATTTTATCTTCTCCGGTATATCTGCATATACGGTTTTTTGCTTATCAATAATCATACCAGACATCCACTTACTTATCCTATATTTTATCGAACCAGGCGTTAATATATCAATAAATCTGATAATGGAGGGCATCAGTATACGATAAGCAAAAGGCTTATGGGCGTTAAAATCTACCATACAGATAACGCCAGTCCTCTCATCGGTTAACCCATGAAATTGAATCAACGAGATAATAAAAATCGATGTTAACAAATAAAGGATAGCAAAAAATATTATTTTGCTCACCCTCGGATTATGGCGCATTTCATCAACAGTCCATATAATAATTTCCCATCGAGATGTTCAGATTATCAAGGTATTAAAGATAAAACATAGCATCAGGTTTAAAAAACGGTCATTTCTTATAAAAGCTCAAACACTTTTTTGCCTGCGACAATCGTGCACACCGGCCGGCCTGTCAATTTTCTTCCAATATAGGGAGAGTTTTTTGATAAAGATCGAAAATCATTCTCCGAAACTTTCCACTCAAGTTCAGGGTCAATAATGGTGATATCAGCAGGCACTCCAACTTTCAACGTGCCCGCGGGAATATTGAGTATTTTTGCGGGAGCCAAGCTCATTATCTTTATTGCTTCAGGCCAGGAGAGGACATTTTTTCTAACAAGTTCAGTCGAGACAAGCCCCACGGCGGTCTCAAGACCTATTATCCCCGATGGTGCATAGTCAAACTCGAGCGCCTTCTCCTCGTAGGCATGAGGGGCGTGATCGGTAGCGATAACATCGATAACCCCCAAAGACAAACCTTTCTTGATTGCGGTGATATCCTTTTTGGTACGAAGTGGCGGGTTAACCTTGTAACTGGTATCAAAACTTTTAACCAGCTCATCGCTTAAGGTAAAATAGTGAGGGCAGGTTTCGGCCGTGACCTTTATATTTTTTCTTTTTGCCCTTTTAATGATCTCCACACCGCCGGCAGTGGTAACATGGGCGATATGCACATACGAGCCTGTATAATCAGCCAACATAATATCACGAGCAATCATCAGCTCTTCTGAAACACGGGGCTTACCCTTCATTCCAAGAACGGTCGAAACAACTCCTTCGTTCATTACCCCGCTGTTTGCCAGGTCATCGTACTCACAATGAGAGATAATCGGTACTTCCAGCATACGGCAATATTCTAGTGCTTTACGCATGATATCGCTATTTTGAATCCCATTGCCATCATCAGAGAATGCAACTGCACCAATACCCTGCATATCCGCCATCTCAGCAAGCTCTTTTCCCTCTCTTCTTTTTGTAACAGCCCCTATAGGATAGACATTGACAAGTGCTTCTCTAGCTTTATGAATGACAAACTTAATAGCCTCCTGATTGTCCAGGGCAGGTTCGGTATTAGGCATACAGGCAACCGAAGTAAACCCTCCAGCGGCCGCCGCCTGCGAACCAGAGAAGATCGTCTCCTTATACTCAAAACCGGGTTCACGGAAATGAACATGCATATCAACAAGACCCGGGCATACCAATTTCCCGGAAGCATCGATATCGCCTTTGATACCGCTTTTATCCTTTTTGATGACCTCTGCTATAAGGCCCTTTTTTACTATAATCACTCCAGGCCCGAAATAACCATCAACAGGGTCAACTATCGTCCCACCAGATATCGTAAGATCACTCAATTCTTCCTCTTCCAGGATGCATAATGGTGAAGTCTTTATTAAGATATTTTAATCGCTCTTTGGTAATACAATACCTCAGGCTGTATTCACGTATTGAGGGTAAAAGACCGGCTGACTGCCTTTCCTTTTGCAATCGCAGGACATTGACGACATCAGCCCCCTCCAATGCTTCCTCAATACGTGTATAAACCTCGACACCCATCTTTTCAATCTCGACCGGAAGTAATGTCGATGGCCCGCATACAACAACACTTGCCCCCAGAGCTTTAAGCCCCCATATATTCGAGCGAGCTACCCGTGAATGTTTTATGTCTCCAACGATAACAACCCTCAAGCCGGCGATTTTACCGTACTTTTCTCTCAGGGTGAAGATATCCAGAAGCCCCTGAGTGGGGTGTTCATGACTGCCGTCTCCAGCATTGATAACCTTGGAGGAACAATTCTCAGCTAAAAACCATGGCGCACCAGCAGATGAGTGCCGGATGACAATCATATCTATTTTCATAGCCTCGATGTTCCAGACCGTATCCAGTAATGTTTCACCTTTGACCATCGAGGAAGTAGCTTTAGAAAAACTGATGGAATCCGCAGAAAGCCTTTTCTCGGCAAGCTCAAAGGATATGCGTGTCCTTGTGGATGGTTCATAAAAGAGATTGAGGACAGTTACATGCCTCAAGGTGGGTACTTTCTTAATGGGGCGTGAAAGAATCTCTTTTAATGTAACTGCAGTATCAAGATAAAGATTTATTTCATCGGCGCTTAAACCCTCAAGACCCAAAAGATGGGCAGAACGCAATCTCACCTTGGTGTTCCCTCCTGGAATTGCTGTAACACCACGCTATCTTTTCCATCCTGTTCCTTGAGATTAACAATGACGTTTTCGTTCTGGTAAGTTTGAAGGTC
>NATP01000043.1 GCA_002085375.1 candidate division Zixibacteria bacterium 4484_95
GGGAATGACAACATTGCAAGATACTTAGTCGGTCATTCCTGCGAATGCAGGAATCTACCAATCAGATCATGATTTGGGTTTGGCTTGCATCTCCTATCTTCCACTCGATAGCCATAACATATTTTCGTCATTCCTGCGAATGCAGGAATCTACCAATCAGATCATAATTTGGGTTTGACTTGCATCTCCTATTTTCCACTCGATAGCCATAACATTTTTTCGTCATTCCTGCGAATATAGGAATCCATTCTATCCAATCAGATCATGATTTGGGTTTGACTTGCATCTCCTATTTTCCACTCGATAGCCATAACATTTTTTCGTCATTCCTGCGAATGCAGGAATCCATTCTATCCAATCAGATCATGATATAAATCTCGCCAATGTGTACTTCATAATACACAAGCTTATGAATCCGGTATTTTCTCGTAAAACTCCCAATTAAATCATTTTTATGCTCATAGATTCTTTTCGCCAAGTTGTTGGTTACACCAATATAAAGGGTACCATTTTTCTTGTTTGCCATCATGTAGACATAATACTGTTTCATAGTGTCCTTGTTATAGATTCCCGCCTGCGCGTAAATGACGAGTCTATTTTATACAACTCCTCATCCTACTGGCTGTTATCCCAGCCAAAGGTTAGGTTTGTTCATAACATATTTGCCATGGTTATAAATATAAAGAAAAAAAGAAATTATTCCCTCTCGAAGTTATTTCCTGGCTTTGAGATTGACAGCGACAAGGGGCATGGTTATATTTTAACCAATGTTAGCCAAGGTATTTTCCTCAGCTCTTCTGGGTATTGATGCATATACGGTTGAGGTTGAGGTTGATGTTTCACCGCAACTACCTGCTTTTCACACCGTCGGGCTACCTGAGGGAGCGGTTAAGGAAGCCAGGGAAAGGGTTACTGCAGCCGTAAAAAATTCAGGTTATCTTTTTCCGGCTAAACGGGTAACTGTTAATCTTGCCCCGGCCGATGTAAAAAAATCGGGTTCGGCTTTCGACCTGCCCATGGCGATTGGTATATTAGCAGCTACCGGTCAGATTGATTGCCCAAATCTCGATAATTATGTTATTATTGGTGAACTTTCCTTAGATGGTAAACTTAGGCCGGTACCGGGAGTGCTTTCGATAGCCATAGAAGCTGGCAAGAAAAAATTCAGAGGTATGATCGTTCCGGCGGAAAATGCTGATGAGGGCGCAATTGCCAAAAGCCTTGATATTTTCCCGATGGACAACTTAAATCAGACGGTGGAGTTTCTTGAGGGAGCAAGCGATATTACTCCCCAAAATATAAACATGGGAGACATCTTCTCAAAAAGCAGGAAATATGCTGTTGATTTCAGCGATGTTAAGGGACAGGAGCATGCTAAACGGGCTTTAGAAGTAGCGGCTGCCGGCGGGCATAACATCATTATGATAGGTCCACCAGGTTCGGGCAAGACCATGCTTGCTAAAAGGTTACCCACTATTTTACCCGATATGACGCTTGCTGAGGCTTTAGAGACAACCAAAATATATTCAGCGGGCGGTCATCTTTTACCCAATCAAGCGCTGGTGGCAACTCGCCCTTTCCGGTCACCTCACCACACTATATCCGATGTTGGTTTAACCGGTGGTACAAATCAGCTTGTACCGGGTGAGGTCAGCCTTTCTCATAATGGAGTGCTTTTCTTAGACGAGCTTCCTGAATTTACCAAAAACTCTCTTGAGGCTCTTCGCCAACCTATTGAAAACGGTTTTGTCAATATAACCCGCGCTGCTGGTTCGGTTTCATATCCCGCTTCATTTATCCTGGCCGCTGCTCTGAACCCCTGTCCTTGCGGATACTTCGGTGACCCCATGCATAACTGCTCCTGCACCGGTGGACAGATACAAAAGTATATCTCTAAAATTTCAGGACCGCTTTTAGATAGAATCGATATTCATATTGAGGTGCCAACGGTAAAATTCAAAGAACTTACAGGCACCAGCGACGGTGAACCATCAACGGAAATTCGTAAAAGGGTCAACCTAGCCCGACAGATTCAAACTAAGCGATTTTCAGGTTACGACGGTATATATTGCAATGCTCAGATGGAAACCCAGCTGTTACGGGAGATTTGTAAAATCGATGATCAATCGTTATCATTACTTAAAACAGCTATTACTCGCCTTGGGTTGTCGGCAAGAGCATATGATAGGATTTTGAAAGTGAGTCGAACCATAGCTGACCTTGAAGGGTCGGATGAAATACAACAACATCATATATCCGAAGCCATTGGCTATCGTAATCTCGATAGAAATTACTGGTCAACATGAGCTTTTAAATATTATAGATTGAGAATATTATGGTAAAAAATCAGCGAACAATAAAATCCCGCTCCAGCCTATCAGGTATAGGTTTGCATACCGGTGTTGAAACCACAATAACCTTTGTGCCAGCACCAATCAACCACGGTGTAACCCTTATCCGCACAGACCTGGAGAACTGTCCTCAGATACCTGCTGATTTAGACCATGTAGTTGACATTACTCGCGGCACTACATTGGGACTAAACAACATCAGGGTGCATACAGTAGAGCATGTGCTTGCTGCTGTTGCTGGACTTCAGATTGATAACCTCATTATAGAATTATCAAATTCTGAGCCACCAGTTGGCGATGGATCGGCAATGCCGTTTGTCCAGACCCTTCTAAAGGCTGGTATCAGCGAACAGGATGCCCCCAAGAATTATTTAGAAATAGATACACCTTTATCTTATTCTGAAAAGGACCGTGGAGTGGATATCGTAGTGACTCCTTCAGATGACCTTCGCATAACGTTCTTGATCGACTACAAAAACCCTGCTCTTGGTACACAGTATACGTCCTTGGTTGACCTCGATAAAGAATTTGTCAACGAATTTGCTGCCTCTAGGACATTTTGTTTTTTAAGCGAGGTTGAAGAGCTCTACAATGCTGGGCTTATCAAGGGAGGAGGATTGGATTCAGCTATTGTTATAGTCGATACGGAATTAACAGATGAAAAAGCGGAGGAACTGCGGCGGAAATCACGGTATAAAGATAAGATATTCGTTGGTAAGACCGGGATACTAAACGATATTCCTTTACGTTTTTACAACGAACCAGTTCGGCACAAAGCGGTTGATCTAATCGGTGATTTGTCCTTGATCGGTGTACCGATTAAGGTGCATGTTCTTGCTGCACGCTCTGGCCATGCTGCAAATGTAGCCTTAGCAAAAATGATTCGTTCTGTCTATGAGAAAAAGCTCCTTACAAGTAAGTATAGCCCCGGCAAGAAAAAAGATGAATACCTTTTGGACATAAACGCTATTTTAAAAGCTTTACCTCATCGTTATCCGTTACTTTTACTTGACCGGATAATCGATATCGAACCTAAAAAGAAAGTTGTAGCGATTAAAAACGTCACCTATAATGAGCCACATTTTATGGGGCATTTTCCAGAAAAACCGGTAATGCCAGGGGTACTTATAGTTGAGGCAATGGCCCAGGCTGGTGGTTTTATGCTTTTAAACGCTATCGAGAAACCGGAGAAAAAGCTTGTATATTTTATGGGTATCGATGGCGTTAGATTTCGTAAGCCGGTTACTCCGGGAGACCAGCTTTGTTTTGAGGTTGAGATGTTGCAATTTCGACCGAGCGCCTGCAAGATGGCCGGTAAGGCCTTTGTCGATGGCAACGTCGTAGCTGAAGGAACTTTTTTGGCAGTAGTTGTTGATAGATAAATCCTCAGCAGCATTCGAAACATTTTAAGGTTTCGATGTAAGTGCAGATAAATCATTTAACTTGAATTTAAAAAGTTTTCCTATTACTATTGAACCTGTCATGAATAAAATAACCGCCACCTGCGTTATCAGAAATGCCAAACAACTGGTAACGCTTCACACTCCTGGTCATATTGGCCCCAGAGGGGGCAAGGCTATGTCCGAGCTGGGAATAATCGAAAAGGGTGCCATCGCTTTTTCCGGTTCACGAATTGTGGCTGTCGGGGAAACCAACAAGCTTCTGAAATCTATTTCTATCACCCGTAAAACAAAGATGATAGATGCCACTAACCGGGTGATAACTCCGGGCTTAATCGATTGCCATTCTCATCCCGTATTTGCTGGAGGTCGTGCCCACGAATTTGAAATGCGTATATCAGGTAAGAGTTATCTCGAGATTGCCGAAGCTGGTGGTGGCATAAAAGCCACTGTTAAAGCCACCCAGAAAGCTTCTCCCAAAAGGCTTTTTAACAACGGTAAAAAAGTCCTTGATGAGATGTTCAGCTGGGGAGTCACCACGGTCGAGGGGAAATCAGGTTATGGACTGACCCTCAAAGACGAGATAAAAATGCTCAAGGTGTTAAATAAGCTTAACCATGAACATGACATTGATATCGTTACCACTTTTCTTGGAGCTCACGAGATACCCGAGGAGTATAAAAATAAACCTGATGAATATGTTGCTTTGGTATGCAATAGGATGATACCGGCAGTGGTTGCAGATAACTTAGCTGAATTTTGCGATGTCTTTTGTGAAAAGGGTGTCTTTTCCCCCAAGCAGACACGGATTATTCTGCAAA
Organism: candidate division Zixibacteria bacterium 4484_95; assembly: GCA_002085375.1. GTDB lineage: Bacteria > Zixibacteria > MSB-5A5 > UBA10806 > 4484-95 > 4484-95. The sequence goes on from NATP01000043.1 coordinate 4,573, forward strand.
CTGCTCAGGCTTTTGGCTTGAAACTTAAAATTCACGCTGACCAGTTTCATTCCACCGGTGGGGCCGAGCTGGCAGCGGAATTCAGGGCTGTTTCCGCTGACCATCTGGATTGTGTCGGTGACGAGGGGATACATCTTATCAGAAAAGCCGGTGTTGTTCCAGTGCTTTTACCGGGAAGCATCTTTATCCTGGGCGCCAAACAGAAAGCACCGGCGCGAAAGATGATTGATTATGGCCTCCCAGTTGCTCTTGGCACTGATTTTAACCCTGGAAGTTCCCCTATTCATTCTTTACCGATAACTATGAGCTTAGCCTGTATCGAATTTAAAATGACACCTGCCGAGGCTCTGTGTGCAGCTACATTAAACGCAGCCTATGCCATAGACCGTGGCGATAAAATCGGATGTTTATCACCCGGTAAAATGGCTGATATCGTTATCTGGGATGTTCAGGATTATCGCGAAATAACATACTGGTTTGGCAAAAACCTTGTTTACTCAGTCTTTAAAAATGGCCATGAGATAAAACCATGAAAAATATGCTACTGGTCTTAACGGCTCTTTTATCTGTATCTTGTGCCTGTGGGATATATACATTCTCGCCTTCCGCACTGGGCGGTATCAAGACAATAGCCATCCCCGTATTTAAAAACCAGACTACCGAATACGGTCTTGAAGAGTTAATTACTCAGGAACTTACTCAGGCTTTTGTGGAGGACAATACCCTTAAAATTCTTCCTGAACATCAAGCCGATGCTATTTTCATAGGGACAGTAACCTCTTATTCCCGCGAGGGTTATACCTACGATGTCAATGAACAGGTCGAGGAGTACATCGTTCGTATCGGTCTGGAAGTTAAACTTGAAAATTCTAAATCCGGTAAGATAATCTGGGAGGAAAAGAATCTCTCGGATTATGGCTTGTACTCGTCACTGGAGGAAACTGAAACTGACGGTAAAAGTGAAGCTGTAAAAAAATTGGTGGATGAAATTCTGAACAGAACTGTAAAAGGCTGGTAAAACAGGGTAAGGATTTGCAAACAACATCAGATTGTGTGAGATTAACAGAAAGTTTTTATGACCGATTTAATGAGAAAAGGGTTTTTTAGTAAAAGAGAACGATTTCGCTTATATGAAGATGGAGCAGTTATGAAGAATACGCTTGTAACCATATTTGTAATCATCGCAGTATGTTCACAGGTTATAGCAGGCGGTGATAATGCCGGTAAAAGTGCTTATTCTTTTTTGAAAATAGGTATTAGCGCAAAATCGCAGGCAATGGGTGGCGCTTATGTTGGCTTAGCTGATGATTTAAGCAGTTTATATGTAAATCCAGCCGGCTTGGCAGCCCCAGTTTTTAGTATGAAAAATGTCGATGACTTTTTCTATGAGGAAGAGGAAACACCCACTATTATAGCCAAGCCTATCGGCAATAACAGATTCATCGCAACTTATATAAATTATCTTTTAGATTTCCAGACAGGTTATCTTGGCTATGTCAGGTCTTTAAATGAAAAGACAGCTCTTGGAGCATCTATTCATTACCAAAATTATGGCACATTTTCTCGTTTCGAGGTCGATGGCACAGAACGTGGCACCTTTGGAGCCTGGGACATGGCCTTCGGAATTTCTTACTCCAAAAAACTTTCCAGAAATTTATCTATTGGCGCTACCAGCAAAGTTATCTTCGAACACATCGACAATTATTCATCCGATGCCATGGCGTTAGACCTTGGCATATTATATCGCCTGACTGATGGTAGGACTGGCCTGGGTTTGGCAATTACTAATCTGGGTTTCCAACTTAAAGGGTTAACCAAATCCCATAAAGATCCATTACCGCTGGTGGTGGATGCGGGCTTTTCTCATCGCTTGAAAGGCTTACCATTTACTTTTACAAGCGATGTTACCCTGCCATCAGATAATGACCCTTATTTTGCCATTGGTGGTCAATGGGAATCGTTTGACCCGTTTTTCATACGTCTGGGATGGACATTAGCAAGTAAAGATTATAAAACCGGCTCTGATAGAGATAATTATGGCGGCCTATCTGGCGGGTTTGGATACACTTATCAGAAATATATTTTCGACTACTCATATTCTTCGTATGCCGACCTAGGCAATGTTCATCGGATTACTTTAAGTGTCGAATTCTAATTAGTAGCAATAAGGGCAATCGGTGTCTTAATCTTATAACGGTAAGCTGGGTAGACTTACAGAAACCCGTCAAAGTAGACTATACCTTATTTAAGTTTATTTGTCTTTGGCAGATTATGTTATTCATAAACTTTTTTCATTTTAAGAGGCGATGTGGACATCTTGCCCAAGAATCACTCCTAACAGGAATCGGAGTACTACATTGCCGATAGTTGATTTTTCTTAGACAAATCAAAAACAATGTGTATTATTAATGGATTCTACATCTTTAACGACCGTATATTACAGCTTAATGAGTAAGCAATCTCTTGCTTAAATGTTAAAATATTTTTATGAATTATTCGGGTTAGTTTTTTTAGCAAAAAACGTCTTTATCTTATGACCATCCTTTTCAGTAACCCGCAGGTTGAAGCCTTTAAAGCTTATTACGTCGTTAAATGCTGGTATTTTCCCAAGTTTAGTAACTACCATACCACCTACAGTGTCGAAATCTCCCTTAATCACTTCAACGCCAAACTCATTAGCGAATTCATCTATTGGCATGGATGCTTGCACATGCGCTTGATCCCTACCTACAAAAACTATCTTAGAAACTCGTCTAAGACTATGGCCATATGATACTTCCGCTTTTGCATATCCCTCAATAACTCCGATATCTTTTTCGAATCGGGTACGAAGACTGGCGTCTTGAGAATATCGGATAACAGAAAAAGGCTTTTATGAGTATAAACATACAGAAGGTCTCTAGAGTGTATTATACCCTTGATGTTATCAAGGTTTTCCTCATAAACAGGAAATCGGCTGAACCGCTCCTCGGTGGCAACACGAAGAAACTCATCGGGGGAATCATTAATTTCTAAAGCTACGATATCAGTGCGAGGGGTCATTGCCCTTCTAACAATGGTATCAGTAAATTCAAACACTGAATGAATCAACTGCTGTTCTTCTTTGTCGAAAATCCCGTGTTCCATCCCCTCTTTTATTATAAATCTTACCTCTTTTTCGCTAATCGAAACCTCGGGTTTAGTCTCCGGTGAAAATCCCACAAGCCTTAAACACAGATTGGTTGATTTGGTCAGGATAATGATAATTATATTCATGAATTTTACGAAATACCAGGTTAGAGGCCCAGCCCATAAAGCGATCTGTTCAGTTTTTCTGACTGCCATTGCTTTAGGCACTAATTCCGCAGCTACGAGAAAAAGATAGGAGATGACTATAATTACAAGAGTAACGGAAATGGGCTCGGATGCCGTTTGTATCGTTTTTATCGGTATTGTTCGAATGAGCGGTCCTATTATGGTTATCGCCGCCGCCCCACCGATAGCGGAGGCGGCCGAGGCTGTAACCGTCATACCTATCTGGACAACCGCAAAAAATTTATCCGGGTCCTTTTTAAGTTTATCAACAAAAACCGCCTTTTTATTGCCAGAATCGATCATCGTTTTCAGACGGCTTGTGCGTATGGCAACTATCGCAATCTCGGAGGCGCTGAAGAAACCTGAAAGCACCACCAGGATTATAATAAGGATTAACTGAAGAACTAGCGTTAGTGCCATCAGTTAATCACGCTCCCGCAATACACAAGACATGACAAAACGCCTCGGTTAAACAGCTATCATCCGTCGAAGGTTTGACCAGGTACGTATGCAAAATTACTTTATCGGAAAACCAGCGAATGACAGAATAAAAAACTGATATAATCATAAAAGAAACAACATCCTCTGGTTTACATCAATTAAATCCTCAGTAAATACAGGTAAGACCTTTAACAATACCAGAATGAATATTATTTTCACACCATCCACATATTTCTCCATTATAACCTTAATATCACTTCTCTGATTTTAAAGACATGCTGTCTAAAGGTCAAGTTTTTATTGATAATACAAACAATCGATCAAGTTGATTTTGGTTTCATGATATATTTTCTGATAATCACTTTGAATTCTTTAAACGCATTTAACTTCCTTACCCCTGCAAACCCCAGCACGATTTCCAGAACAATCCAACCGGCATAGACTATAAGTATCTCTTCCCTTATAGACGGTATAAGAAATTGTACAAACCACAAAAGAAACAACCCTACAGCCTCGTAAGCCCTGAATTCCATATTGGCCAAAATTAAAAAACCCAGTAGTGCCTGCATAGCTGTCAAGAGGATTTCCACCCGATGATGAATATCGAAATCAATACCGTATATACCACCCCGCGAAATGCAAAAAACAACCGGAATCAGTGCTACCAGCAATGTCAATTCAGCAATAACCGAGGAGGTCATATTCATCAAAGCCATGGGTGATTTATCCACCGATTTAGCCCAATAAAAGGCAGACACTTTTTCGGGAAATTCGGACAGAAAGGGCGCTACCCACTGTATAAATATAAATGTTGGCACTCCGATTACAATGGAAAGGCCAAGCATGCTCTCAAGAAAAGGATTGGCTATAAAGTAAATGGCAATCGCTCCGGCTAAAAAACAGCCCCATATAAGCGTATTTCTTCTTAGGTGTGGCTGGCCGAGAATAAATTTTGGTATGGGCTCGACCTCCACATTCTTTTGAGCTTTTTTCGGGGGAAGGTGAAGCAATATCGAAATATAAATAAGGTATAGGCTTATTAGAACCGCACTATCAAGTAATGTCAACCTGGCTTTAAGGACAATTACAAATAAATACAAGGTGGGTATAAAAACTCCCATCAGTTCAACGGAATGTTCCTTATCGAGTCTGATAGCCCCAAAACTTCTCTGGCGTTTTCTTTTCTTCAGATTAAAAAGAGCGGAAATGTAGTATATCAACGGCCAGCCCAATCCCACCAACAATCTCAAGGCGCCGGTGAAATTGGCAGTAGCCAGCCCGATATTCTCCGGAGTTGGGACCTGACCTGCTCTCCAGGCGATGACCCCCTCGACTGCAAATTCAGGAAGAGTTTGTATTAAGGCTAAGATGGTTAAAGCGAATCCCTGGGAAACCAGAAACTGTGCCGATTCTGCTCCCCAGGCGATAACCAACGCAGCTCCTACAATCGAGGGAAATGTCCATATAGCATTCCAGGCTGAAGACTTTGCCGCTTCAGCTGATAGCTCCTTTATGCCATCAAGCAAATCAACCTCTGATAATCTTCGATATGATATCCGATTTTGTCACTACACCGACCAGTTTACCATTGTTTAAAACCATTACCCTCTCAGTTTTTTTAAAAAGCATTAAGGCGGCGGCTTCAACAACCGGAGCATCGATATCGACAATTGCCGGAGCTTTTCTCATCAACTTGGAAACAGCCATCGAATGCTCTCTGCGCAGAATATCCTCGAATGATTCAACCTCCGTTATGTTGGCGATGTTGGCGATAAAGCTTTTATAATTGGGAAGAGCATATTTCAATAGATCGGTATCGGATATCTCACCAGTAAGCTTACCAGAGCTGTCAACTACAGGCAGACCACTTATTTTATATTTAAAAAATATATTAACGACATCCTTAAGAGTATTATCAAGAGTGACCGTCACCGGCTCAGTAGTCATTATATCGCCAACCGTGAGAATTTTTTCAACCTGGATATCGGTTTTATCGATTATGTCTATAACTTCGGCCGGTGAGCTTGCTTTCAATAGATTCGATATAATATCAGCATGTCTGAACAGTTTGGCCAGCCCCGATAATGTCTGCAAATATCTCTTCGGGATATTCCTCGGGGTAAGAATTAAGACCACGATATGTAAAGGTTTACCATCCGGGGTGCTTGTATGAATTCCATTGGGTATAATACCAAGCACCACGTAAATATCTGTTACAATATCAGTTCTGGCATGCGGAAATGCAATTCCTCTACCTATCGAAGTATTGCCAAGTTTCTCCCTTTCGTTAACCGCTTTTATTATCTCTTTCTTGCTCTTATCAGGATATTTTTCACAAAATAGCTCCGCCAGTTGATCGACTGCATCTTCCTTTGAGTTGGCTTTCACGATGGTCTTTATAAGGTCCTGTTTAAAAGCTTTACTTAGTTTCATCAGACATGCCCGTTTTTAATATAACTTTCCTCTTTCTTGCTTTGGTAATCAATCTTAGAATAAAGATACTCTGGAGATATTATACCTCCCGAAACAAAAAACTTTATCCCTTCTTCGATTGTCATATTAAGGTGAGTTACCTCCTCCTCGGGGAAAAGTATAACAATACCCGATACCGGTGTTGGTGTTGAGGGGACAAAAACACTTACCATATTACGGCCATCCGATGTTCTGCCCCTGGAGGATTTGTCCATATCTTCTGAAAAATGTTCAATCTCTGGTGGTTTTTCCAGCGTTACCCTGTTAACCAGAAAACCCAGAGCATATACACCCCGGCGGGGGTACTCTACCATGACCACTGATTTAAAAGCCTTCTTTTGGGGCATAGTAAGTGCCTGTATAAGTTGTTTTGCCGATCCATAAATAAAGTTTACTATCGGTATTTTGAGAAGGAACCTTTCCCAGAGCTTGATAAATCTCGCTCCAACGACGTTAGCCGTGAATATGCCGGTAAGGATGATTATGGCAAATGTAACGATAACTCCAATGAGTGGAAAATCATAGGCATGGCCAAGGATTTTAATTACCAGAGGTCTTAGAAATCCATCTATCGATTCTACCAGCGCCCGCAGAAGGACAAATGTCAGAATCAACGGGACAATAACCAATAGGCCCGATATAAACCTGTTTCGCAGAATCCTCTTTGACTCGCTGGCAAATCCCATATATATAATTATTAATCAGAACCGGTTACAAGTCAATAACAATAAACGCCCGCTATCGTACCTTTTAAACAAACCAGAAAACTACCCTCATACTTATTTATTCGGTATATAATTTTACTTCACAAGCAAATAATAACATATCTTTATTAAACAAGATATCATCAGGAAATGATATTTTTGTATTTTTTCAAAATCTGAATATCGTGGATGCTAAAAGCCCCCATTTATAAAACGTATTCGGCAGAATACCAATTACTAAGACCATGATAACACTTACCGCTAAACCGATCTTTATCATCCACGGTACAACCATACTGCTGTTATCTTTGGGTTTGAGGAAGACCATAACCCTTACCACGTTCATATAGTAAAACAACGAAATAACCGAGGTCAACAGGGCTATTATTACAATTCCATACAAACCCTCTTTAACAGCTGCCCCCAAAACCCAGTATTTACCCAAAAAACCGCCGGTTGGGGGTATACCGACCAATGACAACATGAATATTGACATAACCACCGCTACTGCCGGAGATTTTCTCATCAGACCGCCATAGTCTTCGATCTGGTCAGAGTTGGTGGCGTTGGAGAAAGCGATAACGACGATGAAAGCTCCGATATTGGCAAACATATATGCCAGCAAGAATATCATCATTGAGCCAACCGACAGATCAATACCTGCTGATAAAGCTACCAGTATATATCCCACCTGTGCAATAGACGAATAAGCCAGCATTCGTTTGATATTTTTTTGAAGCAGAGCTACAACATTGCCGACAACCATGGCCAGAATTGCCACCACCTCGATAATCACCACCCATTCAGATTTGGCAATTAATAGCGATTCAAAAAACAGCCTTACTAAAGCCACCAGACCAGCTGCCTTGGAAGCGACGGATAAAAATGCAGTTACCGGTGTAGGTGCACCCTCGTAGACATCGGGAGCCCACATGTGAAAGGGCGCAGCTGCTAATTTAAAACCGAAACCAGCCACAAACATCACTATGGCGAAAAATGCTGCTGGTTTTGTGCCCGGTCCCATAAACAACCTAATACCTATTTCACTCATCACCGTTGTTCCGGTTAAACCATAAATCAACGAAAGCCCGTAAAGGAGTATGCCTGACGATGTGGCACCTAGAATCAAATATTTTAAACCCGCCTCGGTCGATTTCAAATCCTTTTTCATATAAGTCGCCAGAATATAAAGTGAAATTGTTGATAGCTCTAAGGCAACATACATCGATATCAATTCACCGGCGGAGGCTAAAAACATCATACCCACAGTACAAAAAAGTAACAGCCCGTAGAACTCGCCCCGGTGTTCAAGTCGCTTGATGGCAAAATCAACCGAACCAAATACTGTTAGTATGGCAGTGGTTAAAAAAATCAATTTAAAAGCGCGAGCATAAGTGTCTGATAAAAACGTCCTACCAAAAAATGTCCCATCAGGCGTGGTTAAATTCAAATATAATGCTACAAACAAACCCACTAAAGCCAGCATGCCTGTCTGCTTTGGATGTTTATCCCGGTTTTTAAGATCTACAAAGAGCACAAACAATGCCCATAGAAAGAGAAACACCTCCGGGGCGATCAACCTAAAATTCATATCTAACCCGCCTTAACACCATGCGTTTGAACCAGAATAGTTTTCTTATTGTAAGATACCATATTTTTCTATTAACCAGTTAACATCCTCACTAAATTTTCGACAGTTGCTTTCAAAAAGATATTTAAGGTTTTCGGATAGATACCTATCAACAATGTGAATACAGCCAATGGGAACACCGTAAATATCTCTCTGCCATTTATCTCGGTCAATCCCTCCCAGCGTGTATTAAACTGTCCTAAAAACATACTTTGAATAGTCCTTAAAAAGTAAGCGGCGGTCAGGATAACTCCTAAAACAGCGGTTATTACTATCCACTTATGAATGTAAATTGAATTAAACGAACCGACAAATACCATAAATTCGGAGACGAAACCAGACATGCCGGGAAGGCCGAGTGAAGCCATACAGAATAAGACGAATATACCGGTGTAAACAGGTAGCTTTACTCCTAATCCTCCAAAAGCGGCGATCTCGCGAGTGTGAGCTCTGTCATATATAACGCCCACAAGTAAAAAGAGGGCACCTGTAATTAAACCGTGGGAAAACATCTGAAACAAACAACCGGAAATGCCAACTGTGGTGATGGCGGCCATCCCCAACATACAATAACCCATATGCGACACCGACGAGTAAGCCACCAGCTTTTTCAAATCTTTCTGGGCCATTGAAACTAATGCGCCGTATATAATGCTGATTAAACCAAGAATGGCAAGCGGTACTGCATAGTATTTCACGGCATAGGGAAACATCGGGAAGCTTATCCGGAGAAAGCCGTATGTTCCCATTTTCAGTAGGATACCGGCTAGGATGACTGAAACCGCCGTTGGCGCCTCAACGTGAGCATCTGGTAACCATGTATGGAATGGCCAGATGGGAACCTTAATGGCAAAAGCGATAAAGAAAGCCGCAAATACCCAGAGCTGAAAAACATGGTTGTAAATATTGTTCTGTGCGATAAGCTCCATCATATTTAATGTGCCGGTAGTGAAATACAATGCTAGGATACCTACCAACATAAAGATTGAGCCGAACAATGTGTATAAAAAGAACTTGATTGCTGCGTACTCTCGCCGTGGACCACCCCAAACACCGATAAGGAAATACATTGGCACAAGCATGACCTCCCAGAACACATAAAACAGGAAGAAATCAAGGGAGCAGAACACTCCCATCATGCCAACCTCCAACAGTAAAAACCAGGCGAAATATTCTTTAACGCGTTCTTTAATGCCGAAAGAACCGACGATTGATAAGAACGACAAAAGTGCCGTCAAGAAAAGCATCGGTACCGAAATGCCATCGGCTCCCATAAAGTAATTAATGCCAACCTCGGGGAACCAGGTGTACCGTTCGATGAACTGCATTTTTGAGGTCGAGTAGTCGTAATTTGCCACCAGAAATATAGCCCCTATCAAAGTAACGAACGTAAAGAAAACCGATGTCCATCTTATAGCACCAACATTCTCTTTTTTTAGAAGCATCACTGCTATCATTCCGACCAGCGGGAAAAACGTTAAAAATGTCAATATTGGAAAGTCCACTTAGTCCTCCTCTATCAAATAAATTTCATAAAGATCAAGACCACCGCACCAAGGAAAATTACTAGGGCGTATGTCTGCAACTGGCCGGTCTGGGTTTTCCTTATAGCCCTTCCCGTAGCCAGCGATAGATGACCAACACCGTTGACCGCTCCATCAACCACATAAGTATCGAAACGCTCTTTCGCCCATGACCATAAAAGTGTCAGTTTTCCAACGCCGTTAACCATGCCATCGATGACGATCTGGTCAAACTTAAACAATATCTCCATCAGCCGGTAGGTCGGATTTATTATAATCGCCATATAGATTTCGTCGAAATAATATTTATTGAAAAGCAGAGTATAGATAGGTTTGAACCTTTGTGCCATCGTCTCCGGTGAAATTGCTCTTTTATAATACATAAGGTATGCCAGCCCAATACCCGACAAAGCTACTACCAGAGAGATAAGCATCAATATCATATTGGGTTCGACATGATGGGGATGGCCGAAAAACACAAAACTTGCATAGTTAGTATGCAACCACGGAATTCCCCACCAACCGGCGAATATCGAAAGCAACGCAAAAATCATCAATGGCACTGTCATATTATAAGGTGACTCATGGGCATGGTCATAGGCGTGCTGGTCTCTGGGTTTGCCGGTAAATGTCATGAAATATAATCGGAACATGTAAAAAGCGGTCATGAAAGCCACCAGAATTCCTATAACCAAGATTACATAATGTCCACCCTCGAAAGCTACGGCGAAGATTTCATCTTTGGACCAAAAACCCGAAAACGGGAAAATACCCGAGATGGACAGCGATGCTATAAGGAATGTTATTGAGGTTATTTTCATCTTTTTATGTAACCCACCCATTTCCTGGATGTCGTTGGTGTGAACCGCATGAATGACCGAGCCAGCCGCCAAGAACAATAAAGCTTTGAAGAAGGCATGAGTATAAAGATGAAATGTGCCGGCGGTATAACCACCAAGGCCAAGAACCATCATCATATAACCGAGTTGAGATATGGTTGAATAAGCCAGCACCCGCTTGATATCGTTTTGCACCAGCCCGATAGTGGCTGCCATGAAAGCGGTAATGGTGCCTATTGAGGCCACCACAAGTCCCATAGTCGGTGATATCAGTATCACACCCATCAGGCGAGCGGTTAAATACACTCCGGCGGCGACCATGGTAGCGGCGTGAATCAATGCCGAAACAGGCGTAGGACCCTCCATAGCATCGGGCAACCAGACATGGAACGGGAACTGCGCTGATTTACCACAAGCACCCATAAACATCAATAAGCCGGCAATACCTATTAAAATAAGCGTCCGTTTAGCATCCTCTTTACTTATTGCCTTGCCATGAGTTGCGGTCCCAACCTCATGCGATTCCCCTGTCCGGTTATGGGTTTTGTGATGTTTCGAAACGCCCTCATGAACCGTCATTTCAGCATTATGTAACTGTTTGCTCGAATGGTTCTCCTCAACCATACCAGCGGTGATTTTCAAACTCTCAATCTTTTTATTCAATTCTGGCAACGTGGCAGTACCTATGACAAATATCATTAACACCAAACCTAATAAGAAACCAAGGTCAGCTAACTTGGTCGTAACAAATGCCTTCTTACCCGCGTCGGCGGCGATTTTCTTTTCAAACCAGAAACCGATTAAAAAATACGATGTTAGTCCAACCAATTCCCAGAAGACAAGTATAAGAACATAGGAACCGGCAATCACCAGTCCCAGCATTGAAAATGAGAAAAGAGATAAGTAGGCAAAAAACCTGGCGAAACGGGGATCGCCATGCATGTACCCCAACGAGTAAATATGCACAAGGGAGGAAACAATGGTAACTACTATAAGCATAACCGCTGCCAGCGGGTCGATATAAATTCCCATAGGCAGGCTAAAACCTGTCCAGCTCAACCAGGTGATAAAAGCCTCGTAAGGATGAGGGTTTGCCAGCACCTCAACCAAGATTTTAAATGATAAAACCATTGAGGTCAGGATCATGGCTATAGCAAAATAACTTGAGACCCTGTTATTTCGGTTTAAGAAAAAGACTATTAACACGAATGATAATAAAGGAAATAAAGGTATCAGCCAGCTGTATTCAACCATACTTATCCTACCATTTCATGAAGTTGATTTTGTCTACCTCAATGCCTTTAAAGTTGCGATATATAAGTATCACTATTGCCAGCCCCACAGCCGCCTCGGCGGCGGCGATAGTAATGATAAAAATAGTGAAAACCTGTCCGGCAATTTCCTGTGGGGCAACATATCTGGCGAAAGCTACAAAATTAATGGCAGCACCATTAAACATGAGCTCGATCGACATCAGAATTCCGATAGCATTCCGACGTGTCAACAAACCGAAAATACCCAGAGCAAAGAGTACAGCGGCCAGAATCAAAAAGTGGAGAAGTGTAAGTTCAGACATCATCTATCCTCCTGCCCTGGTCGACTAGGCCCGTCTTGGCGGGAGATTATTATTGCCCCGATCAGTGCTATTAAAAGAACTATCGAAACCACCTCGAACGGTATTACGTATGTTGAGAGCAATTGCCTGCCAATCTCGAATGTATTATTCCCGGGTAAACTTTTATTACTGACGGGCCAGGACGTTTTAATCAAGGTTACAAGTGAAAGAACAAAAAATACCAGCACAATTATCACCGCTGGTATGACCTGCTCATTTACCTGCCTTATGCTTTTACTGGTGATTTGATAAGTAAGCATGATTGCAAAAATCATCAGTATGGTTATGGCACCGACATAGATTAAGACCTGCACTGCTGCTAAAAATTCAGCCTCTAATAGCACATATATTCCAGCAACTGAAAACAATGTCAGCACTAAAAATAACGCCGAATGAAAAACATTTCTCAATGTGACTACCATAAGAGCCGAGACTACCGCTACAATCGCCAGGATATAGAATATTAACATGCTCATTGCTTGTCCTCCTGGCTTGTGGATTTATCCGCCGCTGACTTTACAGCTGGTCGTTTTCTTTTTGGCTCATATTTTACATCGCGGCCAAGCTCCTGAAGCCTTTCCTTACCTAAGATCAAGCTTTGCTTATCAAAAGTGGCAAACTCGTATTTTCCGGTCATTTTAATGGCGTCGAAATTGCAAGCCTCCTCACACAGACCACAAAAACAACAGATGAGAGTGTTGATTTCAAATTTCTTCGGGTAACGTTTTTTTGTCTCGGGGTTTTTGGCCTGGGTGATGGTTATAGCAGCAACCGGGCAGGCTTTTTGACAGAGCAAACAGGCGGTGCAGTTTAGCTCACCCGTTTCCGGATTTGATAACAATACAACTATCCCACGAGAACGCTCCGGCATCGTCCAGCGCTGTTTGGGATACTGGATGGTTACTGAACGTCCCGGCAAGTATTTCAGGGTTGTTTTCAAACCCAACAAGAGGTTGTAAATCCCACTGAATATTTTTTTAAAATAATCCATACCTTAGAATATGTAGACCCCGACAGCGGTTAATATTATGTTAAGAAATGCAAGAGGAAGGAGCACTTTCCAGGCAAAAGCCATTAAATGATCAACTCTCAAACGGGGATATGTCCATTTAAACCACATTATTACAAACACGATAAACAGCGATTTACCCAGAAACCAGATATACGACGGGATAAAACTCAACCCTGGTAAAGGAGGTTGCCAACCACCCAGAAAAAGAGTAGTAGCCACAGCACCGACAAGGAACATATTCAAAAACTCCGCCAGGAAGAACATGGCGAACTTCATACCGGAATATTCAATATTAAAACCGGCTACAAGCTCCTGTTCTGCCTCTGGTAGGTCAAAAGGTGTGCGGTTTAATTCGGCTGTGGCCGCACTTAAATATATGGCGAAACCAAGTATCTGGGGCCAGATATACCATTTCCAGAAATAGGGTCCCTGAGCCTCGATGAAACCTCCCATAGAAAGAGTTCCGCTCATTAAAACCACTCCGATTATCGAAAGCGTGAGTGGCACCTCATACGAAACTATCTGAGCCGCTGAACGCATTCCGCCTAATAAAGCATATTTATTGTTAGATGCCCACCCCGCCATTAAAAGCGAGATAACTGTAAGACTGGTAATAGCCAGAATATAGAGGATACCGATATTAACTTTGGATGGGCTTAGACCTTTACCAAATGGTATCACTACAAAAGCCATCAGACAGGCTGTAAACACCACAACAGGCGCCCAATAATGGACTTTCCTGTCAGCCGAGGCTACCACTATATCCTCTTTCTGTAAAAGCTTAAGTGCATCAGCAACGGTTTGTAGCCAACCATGCCAGCCGGTCATCATCGGCCCTAGACGATCCTGAAAATGGGCAGCAACTTTACGTTCCCACCAGATGAGGAATAAAGCCATCAAAGCCAAAAAAACTATAATCGCTAAACATATAAGTACCATCAAGACGATATTCAGGATAATCTGTGGTAAGCCTAATGTATTTATGATACTGGCTATAATATTATAAACCCATTGAAGAAAACCGATGAGTTCAAGTCCTGCAGATAGTTCGGGCATCAGCGATCTACCTCCGGTAAAACGACATCTAGCGAACCAAATATTGCAACCAGGTCAGCGATTTTCCAACCACGGCACAGATAACGCATAAGTTGTAGATTACCGAATGAGGCGGTGCGAATCTTTACTCGATATGGTTTGGTAGTACCATCGGAGATGATATAGTAACCCATCTCGCCTCGAGGAGCCTCGATCCGTGAGAACACTTCACCCGCCGGGGGTTTAAAGGCGGCAGGCACCCTTGCTTTAATATCTCCCTCTGGTAGTCCCTCAAGAGCCTGGTCAATAATATTGCAACACTGCCTCATCTCGCGTATGCGTACGATATATCTATCCCAAACATCCCCTTTTGTCCCCAGGGCCACTTCAAAATCAAACTTGTCATAGGATGAACATGGTTCGACTTTTCTCAAATCCCAATTGTGTCCAGATGCTCTCAAGGTTGGTCCTGAAGCCCCATAATTTAAAGCGACATCAACCGGTAGATAGGCAATATCTTTAGTGCGAGTTAAGAAGATCGGGTTATATGTCAAAATTGCCTCGTAATCATCGACCTTCTTACGGAAATCCTTGGTAAAATTCTTACAACTCTGATAAAACTCTGGTGGTATATCCCGCGAAACCCCGCCGATACGCATATAATTATATGTAAGCCTTTGACCGCATGTCATCTCAAACAGATCTAAGATCCATTCCCTTTCACGGAAAGCATATAGAAACGGGGTAAAGGCTCCCAGGTCTAATGACATTGTACCAAGCCAGATCAGATGTGAGGCGATACGATTGAGCTCGGTCATTATCACTCTTAGATATTGAGCCCGCAATGGAACCTCAATCTTGGCCAGTTTCTCAACTGCTACAGCCCAGGCAAGGTTGCATGGCATCGAGGCGCAATAATCTATACGGTCGGTAAATGGCATGAATTGGGCATAGGTGCGGTTTTCTGCAATTTTTTCTATGGCGCGGTGAAGGAATCCGACATCGGGAGTTAAATCCTCGATAAACTCACCTTTCATTTTCAATACCAGGCGCAACACCCC
>NATP01000147.1 GCA_002085375.1 candidate division Zixibacteria bacterium 4484_95
GCGCTGCAGTATCCGCCATTTTCCCGCCTCATACAGGTTCTTATTACCGGGAAAGACAGAACCCAGACGATTTCGTGTGCCGAGAGACTCGGGGAAATATGTCGCAGTCTCCAATCGGAGCAGGCGACTTATCAAAGAAATGTTAAGGTGCTTGGACCTATTGCCGCCCCTATAGCCAGGATAAAGAACCGATACCGTTGGCAGCTCTTGCTCAAAGGGCTGAAGGCTGGTCCCCTACACGGGCTAACCAAAGCAGCTATGAACAGGATTTCGCGGGAGATTCCAGGCAAAAGCGTGAAGATACTTGTGGATGTGGACCCCGTAGATATGATGTAAAACATCAGAGGGAACAGACCCTCCAAACCTACCTTATGTTGAGAGACCTTTGCACAACCCCTTTTCCACTCCTTTGTATGAACTTTTTGACCCATCCACGGGCTTGCTCACTAAATCCCAAAAAACAGGGCCTCACGGCCTCAAACAGTTTGGGATTTTCACTAAATCCCAAAAAACAGGGCCTCACGGCCTCAAACAGTTTGGGATTTGCCCACTGGTGCGGGCCGCTCCCCCCGTTAAATTTCCCGAAGGGAACCCTATTTAACGGGGTGAACTTCGCCCGGCAAACACACCAGACCAACCAGACAGACCAAGACCAGATCAACCAGACAGACCAGACATGTGCCCCAAAAAGTTCATAATGGCCGTTCAGAGGAGTTATGCAAACGTCTCGTTGAGAGAATGTGTCTGCTTGCGGGGGGCGTTAGCGATTAATCTTCCGGAAAGGAGGGATATTTAATTGATACCATACGATCAAATGTTCCGAGAAAAACGTTTTTTGTCAACTTAATCGCGCCCTTCGGGCATATATCTTGACAAAGCGCACAAAAACAACATTTCCCAAGGTCTATCTTGGCATATTTCTTAGGATATTTTTCCCTGTAGGCTTCAGGGGCTTCGATCATCTCTATTACCCTGTTTGGACAGATCTTGGCGCAAAGCCCACACGATATACACTTGTCAATATCATAGTGATGTTCGCCCCTATAGCCTTCCGCTATTGGGATGGCTTCAAAAGGGAACCTCACCGTCATCGGCTTGGAAAAAAGATTCTTGGCTAACCTTGATACTATTCCCCATTCCATGTGAATCACCTATCTAAATCTGCTGGACATATATTTAAACTCCAATAAACCGCGGGCACATCTGCAATCTGAACACCCTTCAATAAATATTCGAGAACCGGTATCATGTGTAAGAAAGACGGCCCCCGGATTTTGCATCTATATGGCATGCCACTACCGTCGCTTATCATGTAGAAAGCCCCCTCACCTCGGGACACCTCATTCCTCACGTATACCTCCCCTTTCGGTATTTTACCTTTAGGTCTTGGCTTCTTCAGTTTCTTATCTATGACTGGCCCATCAGGCAAGTCACGTAAGGCTTGTTTTATGATCTTGATCGATTGCTTCATCTCTTCTACACCAATCAGGAACCTGGCATACGCATCCCCCTCGTATCTAACTGGAATCTCAAAATCGAACCTATCATAGACTTCATAAGGTTCATCCTTTCTGACGTCTGTTTTCATCCCGGAGGCTCTTATAACAGGACCGGTGGCACCTAATCTTATGGCATCATATAATGTCAACACCGCAAGGCCTTTTAGCCTGGCCTTGAAGACAGGATTTTCTAACTCTTCTAGGTCTATCATCTCTTCGATCTTATCTAAAACCTGCAGTATCTTCTCTTCAGCACCATCTGGAAGATCTCTTCTAACACCTCCTGGACATATATACCCCGTAGGGTAAACTCTTCCGCCTGTTATCATCTCAAACAAATCGAGTATATAATCTCTATACCCAAAGGCCAGCTTAAAGCCTGTGTCAAAACCGATACCAATGGAAAGTACGCCAAACCAGATAATGTGTGACTGAATCCGGGAAAGCTCTGCAACAATCACGCGTATATATTTCGCGCGCTCAGGTATATCAATTCCCATTAATTCATCTACTGCCTCTGCGTGAAGCAAATTCCAGTTTAATGCCTCAAGCACACAGAGACGATCCGATATAACAGCGTTTTGAATGGGGACCCTATACTCCATTAGCTTTTCAAAGCCTCTATGCAAATATCCGGGATCAGAAACCGCGGAAACCACTTGCTCACCATTTATCTTTAGTTTGACACCGAAGTTTCCAGAACCGGAATGAGCAGGGCCAAAATACAAATCAAAGTCTGAGCCTTTAGCAGCGGACTCCATTTGGTCAATCATAGTAAACCCTCTCTGTATCGTCGTCTTTGTGGTAATATTTTTCTTTTACATATTCTCTCCAATTAAAATCTTTCCTGAAAGGCGGTGGGCCTTCCCAGTTTTCCAGGAAAAGAGGAGTTAAATTGGGATTGCCCTCAAATTTTATCCCGAAAAGTTCATGCATCTCTCTTTCATGTGCCTGCGCATTGGCATCCCAGAGTGAAACCACCGAATCGATAACTGGATTTTCCCTATCGATCTTGGTTTTTACGGTAACAAGGATTCTATCTTCATAGGACCAAAGATGGTAAGTAACCTCATACTTTCCCTCTTCTAACCAGTCGGTCACCGATAACGCAGATAAATGGATAAAACCCTCGCCTTTTAACCAAGTACATAGAGGGATCAAATTAACCTTATCGGTAGACAACCATATCCTCCGCTCCCGTTGTATCTTACCCTCAACCTCGAATTTGGAACTTACTTTTTCCAGAAAGACTTCCTCTTTCGATGCCATTCTATTTCAGCTCCTTCACATGTTGAAATATTTTCACGCAAGCTTCAAAGACCGCTTCAGGTCGGGGTGGACAACCCGGGATATACATGGTTACTGGTAAATAATCAGATAACCTTTTAACCGTGTTGTATGAATCCCAATACATCCCCCCAGACATGGTGCAGGCACCCAACCCAAGCACTACCCTGGGCTCGGCCATCTGCTCGTATACTCGCTTGGCTCTTTCGAGCGATTTCCATGTTTGATAACCGGCAATGAACAAGACATCAGCATGTCTCGGAGTTGGCGTAATGATCATACCAAATCGTTCCATATCCCATCTTGAACCGACTACCGGAATTAACTCGGTGAATCCACAAGAGTTAAACCAATTAAAGACCCATATCGCCTTTATGATGCGGTTCATCTTAATCGCTTTTTCACTTGGCATCAGAAACCTCCTTTATATCATCTCCTAAATGGCAGCATCTAAGACTATAAGAACAAGGCCGACAAGACTGACTGCCGTCATTGCCATGAAGTATGTGTTTACCAACTGGTCAATCTTTAATCTGGCGGCCAGTACATGCACACATGTGACACTGAAAAATAATATCACAAAGAGCTTGACGAGAAAAAAGACGACATCGATCACGCCCGCTGCGGCAGCGCCGACGTTAAATAACCCCGAGATACCATAAGGAAAGAATATTGCGATCAGCAGCGAAGGAAGAACGACTAACTTCACGGCGCTTGCCAGATAGAAGAGGGCATAGTTTCTCCCCGAGTATTCGGCCAATACGCCTCCCACGATCTCGGTCGGGGCGTCAGGAAGATCAAAGGGAATAACCGAAAGTTCCCCCGGGGTGACAACCAGCAAAGACACCAAAAGTAAGATCAATCCAACTATCCCAAGCGGTCCTTTCACCAAGCCCCACACTGGATGGGTTGCGATGGCCTGCAGGGAAAACGCATCCAGAGAAGGATGTACCTTAGATAATAACCACGCCACGCTCACCGCTATGATGGCAAGAGGGAATTCATAGCTCATCATCATAACCATCTCGCGCTGTGCACCAACTGACGCAAAGGGCGAACCCGAGGCAAATCCTCCAATAACCTTAGCCAACGCGGGTAGTATCAACAGATATACCACCACTATCAAATCACCATGGGCAGCCAATATCGGGCTGAACCCAGCAAGAGGCAGATAAAGCAATATCGTCGATACAACCGCAAGACAAATCACGGGAGCTGCATTAAACAACCAGGAGATCGCATTCTCGGGAATAATGTTTTCTTTAATCATGAGTTTTTTAACGTCCCAAAAAGGCTGACGAAGGGGAGGTCCTACCCTCGATTGCATGCGTGCCGCCAATATCCGGTCAATTCCCATAATTATTAGGCCAACAAATATTGCCCCCAGTATTGCGATTATCGGCGCTACCACAAATCGTAATATGAACATTTTGTTAAACCCCCACTGAGATAACCAAAACTAATACAATTGCCAGGATGCAGATAAACCAACAAATATAGTCGTTAAGATTACCGGTATGCCCCTTGATTAACGGGTGATAATAACCCTTTAAGGCTTCCATAAATCCCCAATATTCATTCGAAGCCCGTACATGCATGGCTGCCTTTGAAGTTTCAGGGTGACCGGCCAAAAATGGGCGTACTTGCTCGGTGTCTTTGTGATATCGGGCTTCACCACGCGATCGTATATAGTATACGATAGCCCAAGTGACAACGAGTACAAAGAGCCACGCGAGCGGCATCCATACACCTGCATTTGAGAGTAAGCTGCCTATCATTTTATACTCCCCCTATGCGTATAGCATGGCTGATATATTCTGAGTGATTTACCAGGGCCTGAGCGGCTGGATGAGCTAAGTTATCTACAATGAGGTCCGGAAAGAGGCCAAAGAAGACTATGATGGCGACGACTATGCTCATTGCGAAAAGCATGCTTCTTGGTACCTTTTTATATGTTTCCAACTCTGGAACTGGCGGTCCAAGAAAGGCCCCGCTGAATGCCTTTACAAAGATGGCAAGCATCATAATACTGCCCAAAATACCAATAATCGCAAGTATGGGGTTCAAGTGGAATACAGATTCATAGATCAAGAACTTGGATGCAAAACCGTTCATCGGAGGCAATCCGGCGACAGCGGCGAGGCCTATAATGAAGAGAAAGGTTGTATATTTCATCTTACGTCCCAGGCCACACAGGTTGTTAAGATTGCGCTGGCCTGTAGCATATGATACCACTGCAGCAACGAAAAACAACAACCCGATATCCAAGGCGTCGTTGAATATATGGAATATACTTCCCTCCATGGCTTTTATTCCATAAGCATCGACTGAATTGCCTGATAAGCTGGCCAAACCTGCCCCCAATCCCAGTAATATAAAACCGATCTCGGCAACAGCCGCGTAACCTATCAATCGCTTGAAATCCGTCTGGGGGATGGCCATTGTTACACCCACCAAGATAGAAATTAATGCAAGGATCACGATTATCCATCCGGCCACATTGATACCGATAAAGCCGCCGTATAACGTAAAGCAGATTCTAAACA
>NATP01000044.1 GCA_002085375.1 candidate division Zixibacteria bacterium 4484_95
TATAGCAGTGTTTGTGGTGCTCTTTGCCATCCTAGGGTAGAGGGTAAATCAATCGTTGTAATTAAGAGAGTGTTATACGAAACCTCCTTGTAGTAATTGACCACCGAACCTGACACATCAATATAGACAAGTGTATCATAGAAGATGGGCATAACCTGTGCTACCTGGTCGGAGAAATCAACCAGAATAGTAAGAATATTTATCGATCCGGAGATATTTGTTTTTGCCAATCCATCTGTACGTTTTGTCAACAGGTCACCTGGAGTATCGATACCTTTTTTTAATAGCTCAGTTCTGTTTTTAAGGTAACTTGGCATCGCTTGTTGCCCATTTTTAATTCTCTTTAAAAGGTCAGGATGCGGAGGCATTGCCTGTAAGTCGGTTATTAATAATAAACCAAATGCCAGTCCCAGCAATATCGATACTAATATGATGGATATTCTCGGAGTTCGAAAATTGTCAGATTTACACCAATTCTTTGAAAATGCATTTTTTGTTTTCGTTTGAGAAACCATTTTCATTCTCCCTTGTTAGAACCTTAAACCCATAGCACATGAAAAAGCAATACCTTTAGTTTTATTGGGAAGAATTGAGCCGTTATTAGCTATTGCCAGGTCAAGTTGATATGGTCCGAAATGTAAACCGAATCCGGTAGAATATAATGTACCTCTATTGCCACCGAACGATATTCCTGCACGTAGAGGCAAAAAGCCAACAGGATTATATTCTATGCCTGATGATATCCTGGGATTGACAGATTGTGAGACTCCCGGAGAGGTGCCCTGTTCCCAGTCTAAAGCCCAGGTTAATTTCTCATAAGATCTGGCTATTCCAAGTTTGACCACTGAAGGTATGGTTGTTGAAAAGGATGGAATCGAGTAAGTTGTATCACTTGATTTAATTAAGGAATCATTAATGGTGGTATCAGCGAGATTATCATAATTGATTGTCTGCATATCGAAGGTAAGCAATAACTCCTCGGTGTCTTTACTCCAGTTTAACTTGGAGTAAATATTTTGCCAGCAGGCGGAGAAAATCCAATTATCGGCGAATACCATTGACATCCCAAGGTCAAAGGCTACACCTGAGCCGCCCATAGCCGAGCGAACCACCATCGAGCCATCACCGACGAAACCGCTATCGGTTGTAACGATACCACCTTCAGCATGGGTGATTTTCTGATTGACTATACCGTAAAGGTAGTGAAAACTTGCCCCGATAGCCATCTCTCCGCTCTCCCATTTCTGTAGTGGATGGCCATACGATATTGAGCCATCTCCAATAGCCCAGGCTTCACCATGAGTATTGTTAAGATTTATATCGGGTATAACGGCATTGCCAAAAAGCAGAAGCTCCATCGGGTCTTTTTCGAGATTAATTCTGGATGCTCCCAGTCCACGGAAATTAAAGGCGAGTCTTCCAACCGAGAAACTCAATCCGGCGGCTTCTGTCAGTAAATTTAACTGCAATCCCTCGGCTGGAATTTTTTCCAGAATAGCGTTTTTATCATCTTCATTCAGGAATTGTCCTGTATAGGTGTTGTAATCGTTTAAGGAGAAGCTGTTGTTTTTTAAATTTACTCCCACGCTGAACAGATCGATTGAGAATGAATGGTTTTTGGAAAGGCCGAGGTTGGCGGGATTGTAGGCTGATGCTTCAAGCCCCAGAGCCAAGGCCGTATAGGCGCCACCGATGGCCATAGCCCGTGGATTGGACTCACCCCAGGCAAATAGCGGGCAAGCGGCCAGGGCAATGATCGCCGATATTATAATTGCTAGTTTCAGGTTTTTCATTATTATCCCCTCCATTTAATTATCATCGTTTTCCCAGAGATGTTCGCCGGCTTTAACTTTGAGCCGGGCGGTAGCGGTGATGCCTACATAATCGCTACCGGTTATAATAACACCATTATCGCCAGTGGGCATAAGAGCCACTTTTGGTGCTATATAAATAACATCATTTTCAAATATCTGGATTTCATCTGAGGAAAGTGAATCACTTATGACTGAAATAACAGCATCAGTCACATAGCCTTCATCATCGGTTAAAGCACTCTGGAGAACAAAAGGTCCAATGACGACCATTGAGTCCTCAAAAATAGTAGAGCTGTTTGTACCTATAAAAAGGCTTACTTGGGTTCCAAGAGGAAGGTGGTTTGTCAGGATGGCCTCTATTTTTCCATAGATGAAAGTTTCATCAAAATCGGGCATATCCTCTGATTCAATTTCGTTTTCGGTAATCTCAAGATCCAGTTCGATGGTATCGTTTAAGGCAAAAGCTAAGGGTGAATAAATCTCGACCTCACCGTAGAAGAAATCGTTTTTTGAGATGCTAATCGAGTCTTTATAACTGGGGTTGATTATTGCCAAACCCGTGATAGATATTTCCGATGGTGGTGGACTTAAAAATGAACTTAAGGTTAGCGAACCTACCGTTAATTCAGTCTCTCTTGCTTCCTCTGTTGGATTGCTTTTTCCCCAAATTGTATCGCTTATTGTGATATTTCTAGTATCCGTTTCATCAGAGAGAAGAAGGTCGACATAGATGTCGGTTGTACTGTTGTTATAAAGCCTCATTCTTAGTTCAGCTTGGGTCAGCTGGGCGTCACCAAGACCATCAGGTATATCAACCTCCTTTTGCATCGGTTCTATATCAATCTCCGTGGGCTGTAACCTGCCCGAAACCGATGAAAAAACAACATCGGAAACATCGGCTGTTATTTGTATCAAGTCCGAGCAATTGATTTCAACATGATCGGGAGCAGTACCTAGGATTTCAGCGGTGGCATTTATCGATATACTTTGAGGTGTAGTTGAACCATCTGGTCGGAATACATATCCAGAAAGGTCATCACTTCTGTTTAACGTACTTTGCGGCGTAATCGTATCGGCAAATGAATAAGCATTGCCATCGTGTTCGAAATTCGAGCTGGAGATGTCAATAATCATTGTCAGATTGGTTTGATTAATAATTTGAAGTGTCATCGTACCATTATCTATTACAGCTTCATAAATAATCGATTCATCATTTAGCTGGATTTGTTGGGTAATGTCCTTGGTGAATCCCGGAATTTCTGCGACGGCGCTTGAGACTGATATACCCGAAGGAAATGAGCAGTCAATCGTCAAATCACCGGTGGGTTGATTTATCGTTTGCGATTTTACAGCTCCGTAGAGATTCAGTGTTATCTGGTTTGTTAATTGCTTGCCGGTAAGATTTATTTGTCTTGACGATGTGCTACCGTCAAGGATACCATCTTCAAAAATCACGGTATCTATAACGTTTGGTGTGCAGGTATCACATATAGCAATTATGACAACCGCTATTGAATCAATATCGATTCCCAGTTCATTGACTATTTCTATAAGAAGGTTTCCCTGATATACATCTACTGAAGTAAAGCTGGTAAATGCGTCAAGTGTATCATCTTCTGTGAAAAAAGTATCCACAGGCACCTGACCGGCAGACTCCGGTATATCTAAATCAGCAAAGCTGAAGCTTGCGGGATTAATGACCGGTGGGTCAATATCGACGACTCCAAGAGAATCAGAATGAGTATGATTGGCGCCGGGTGCGCTAAGATTATCGTCGACCGAGACTGTATCAAACTCCTGGGTGATAGTAAAACCGGGGTTGCCAAGGCTGTCAAATGTGATAAGGCTGTCTTCCATTTCGTCAATTAGATCCTGAATGGTGTGATTTTTTGAGGTTAATGGAAGATCCCAGGTTGTTTCCCAACTGGGTGCCTCGGGTTTTTTAACCGAGCACCCTACAAGAAATGCTATCAACAACAACATCAAAGTTGGCAAAAACATGCTTTTTGATTGAGTTAATTTCACTTTGATACCCCTCCTTGCTTAGCTTATTGTGATGTTTAACTTTCTTTGTGAATATGCTGTGTAAAATTTATGGCAAGCTATGTGCCATAAATATCAAACTTCATAAAAACTGTTTCAAGCCGTGTATTATGTTGGAATATATATAGTTATGGATATGTTCGTATAGCGGTTATATTGACGGATATTTAGATTTTTCTGTTTTGTGTTGGACTCATCCCATAATGTTTGGGTTAAACTCTATTGACTTTTCCACTTGGTTAAAATAAATTTGTACTATGAATAAATCATCACGGTTATTGTACTTAATTACAATTATATTGAACAATCCAGGTGTTGATGTTAGCCAGTTGGCTGAGAAATCTGGTGTATCGGAGAGGACTATTTACAGGGATATAATAGCGATATCGGAAGCTCATATTCCCATCTATTATGATAACGGTTATCGTATTCTCGATACCACTCGAATGCCACCGTTAAATTTCTCCAACGATGAACTTATTTATTTATATAACATCTTAAAAAGTACCTCTCACGCCGCTGGCTTGGGGGTTGTGGCCAGCAGATTGGCTGATAAGTTGAGAAGGCATTTACCGGGTGTTTTGAACAAACCCCATATCGATTTTCAACCACAGGCTACCGATACTCCAGTTATTGCCAGAAACTTTGAGAAAATTGAGAGGGCGATTGAAAGTTCAAGGGTTATCAGCTTAAAATACAAGTCCTTGAATGGCCGCTCGTCCCGCCGGAAAATTCATCCCTATGGACTGGCTTTTCGAAAGCATGGCTGGTACCTGATAGGGTTTTGCGAGAAAAGAGGTGAGATAAGATTATTTCGTTTAGCCAGAATATCTTTTATAAGGTTGACCGAAAAAGGGTATGTTAGACCGGTTGATTTTTCAGTAAGCGATTTTCTCGATGAAAGCTGGGGTGTATTTAGGGGGCCTTTAAGGCATTATAAAGTAAAATTTACCGGTCCTGCGGCAATAGCGGTGTCTTCTACACGTCATCATAAAGACGAGTCAATTGAGAAAATAAACCGCTATACGATAATGTACAGCGTTAAGGCACGTGGTGAGGAAGAGTTTTTAAATTGGCTGTTATCATATGGTAGATATGCTGAACTGATTGAACCTGAGGACTTGCGGAAAGAGATGAAAAAACGTTTGCAAAACACCCTCAAGAAATATTCAAAGTGAACATATTCTCCAAGTAGGATTATAAACCGGAATGGCAAAACGTTACTGCAAAATATGCGGTGCTGAATGGGAGGAGAATTTCGACGAATGTTGGAACTGCGGTATGCCGGCTGATCCCGATGAGCAGTTATGGTTTGATAAAGATGTCCGCCGTCGTCTCGAGCGAAAAAGAAGAATAGCTAAAAAAAAGCGAATAAAACCGATCTCTAAATTAAATCGGGGGATTTTCATACCATTGATATTGGGCTGTGCCGCGGTTATAAAGATCATTGCCCAGGGCGGCTTTTCAATCAGGTCAGGATTGGTTTATGAGGTTGTGGGTTTATTGATGTTTGTCTTTAGCGTGATTTATATTGTTAAATCAAAAATAAAATAGTCTATCTTAATCAGTTCGTTCGATGTAGGGAGCGAATATCAATTCGCCCTTTTTGTTTGGTCAATGTTATTCTTTTAGTAAAACTGATTTTGCCTGCGTTTAAATTTAACTTATGTTTCCTTCATAGAATAGCCAGGATTGTTGTTAAGGTTTTCTATCTAGCCTTAATAAGCTGGTATTAGTAAATACAAAATAAATTCATAAAATATCTTGCTTTTAATGGATTTTTAGTATATATTATATATGGGGTATTATGGCCAGGGTATTTAAAATAGCGGTTTCAATATTCTTTTTAATTGTTTCCTGCTACGCCAGTTCTATTAATGACAATTCACCAATAATATTAAACGATGGTGGTTATATTCGGGGCACAGTCTATTCCGACCAAGGACAGTTTTTACCACTGGCCGAAGTTGTTGTTTATTCTACCGATTATGATGTTATAGATTCTGTCGTTACGTCCTCTGACGGCAAATTCAGCATATCCTTGAGCAGTGGTTCATACTTTATCTCAGCCGAGGCATCCGATTATATTAAAGAGTACTTCCCCTGTGTATATAAGATTTCAGAGTCACAGCAGATTACAATATTTCCCTCCCGGATTGTGGATATAGATTTCAGGCTTGACATAGGTGGAACCGTAAGCGGACAAATAGTAACTGGCAGTGATGAATCATCGGATTTCATGGTTAGCGCTGTGAAGATAGATTATCCATATGAAGGCTGGCAACTTGATAGATATTTTCAGATAGTTAACAGTGGTAGTTACTATCTTGATGGTATCCTGCCAGGTTATTACAAAGTCTTTGTTAGGGGAAAAGGATATCGAACGATTTTCTACATGCAATCTGAGACGTTTGATGGTGCCCAGACAGTAGCGATAAACAAGGGTGAAATCGTAGATGGTATTGATTTCTTTTTAGAGCAACCGGGTAGCGGTCTTTTATCCGGATATATAAATGACATAAGTTCTCATAGTCCTGTTAACGGGGCTGTGGTTTGTGCTTACCAGTGGTCTATATCGGGTGATGACCCAAATATGGAAAGTACTATAACCGGAGCTGATGGATATTATGAGCTGGAGGTTACCGCTGGATACTATTATGTATCTGCAATCTTTGAAAATGACGAACACAACAGGAGCGCTTTTCAGGTATATTATAATAACCATTATGATAACAGATTAGCTGATTTAATTCAGGTTGATCCCATGCAAAACATACCCGGAATAGATTTTGCGGTTGATTTGTCGATTTCGCATAATAAGGCAATTTCTGGAACAATGATTAATCCTGAAACCAATGCACCTCTGGAGGGAGTAAAAATAACTGCTACTGATTATTATAATGGATGGCCGATATCTTTAGGATTTAGTGATTATGATGGCAACTTTGTTATTGAAAATCTTATAAGCGGAGTATACATACTTCAGCTTGGTGGTAATAATATTATACCGAGTTTCTGGAAAAATAAATTGGGTTGGCAGGATGCTGAACAGATTGTTTTGATTACCAATAACATTGAACTTTATGATGGAGGAGCAATAACTCAGGATTACGGTACTCCCGGTTTGTCTATTTCTGGTCAGGTCGAGGGACCTGATGGGGTATTGGCAGATGTAAGAGTATATGCAATTAACCTGGATAATGGAATTATTGCCTTCGATAAATCAGATCAATTTGGATATTTTTGTATATCCTGTGGTTTGCAGGAAGGGGATTATAATTTATTTGCTGATCTGTACGGATACAATGGTTGTTTTTATCCTGAAATACTTAATCTGCATCTAATAAATAATCCTCGTATTGAGAATATAGATTTTTATCTTAGTCCGGCTTCGGTGGCGATTCCCGTTGACGCTAAGCCAGATAATTATCAGTTGGCGGGAAATTTTCCTAATCCGTTTAATAGAGGGACACTTATAAAATTCTATTCGGAGAAACAATCTAAATCTGAACTTGTAATTTATGATATCATAGGCCGTCGCATAAATACTATATCTTTGATGATTGACCAAGGGGTTAATACAATTTACTGGGATGGTTTATCCTCTGATGGCCAGCCTGTGGCAAGCGGTATTTATTTTTATGATGTTGAAGGTATAGTTGATCCACATAAGATGTTATTATTAAGATAAATAAATAAATAATAAAAGGTAGCAATAAAAACATCTTGACTATATTTCATTTATTATTAAATTATTACTGGTATATTAGGATAGGGGGAAAATTTAAAATTGCACAGAGTGTGAAGCATTTTGCACAATAATGGTGTTAATTTTTGTTCTTTTATAGGAGGAGTTGTAAAAGCTGGATTAAGTTTTTTCTTAAATTGAATGTTATCGTCAATTCGCCTTATTTATATCGTGTTGTTATGATGGTAACTGTGTGGGATTGTAAGGGCATAGTATTTGCTAAATTATAAAGGGGCATTGGTCTTTGGCAAATGAATATTTTAAGATTTATCGATGATTTACCCAGACATGGGGCATTGAACATGGCATTGGACAACGCACTCGCTTTTTATACCGGAAAACAAAACTCGTTAGTGGTGTTGCGTCTTTATAGCTGGATCAAACCTACGTTAAGTTGTGGCTTTCATCAAAAGGTTGAAAAGAGGGTCGATTTTGAAAGTTGTCAGCGGTATGGAGTTGACGTTGTTAGGCGTCCTACTGGAGGAAGAGAGCTTTTACATAATGGGGATTTGAGTTTCAGCGTTTCCAGTCAACTAAGGGATGTTGATTTTCGTGTTGGAGAGATTTTTTTTAATGTTTGCCATGTCATTACCCAATCTCTGAAGGAACTGGGAATCAAGGTGTTGATAAAATCGGGGGAAAAAAAGGGGAGAAGCAATAGATTAATGCCTTGTTTAGCCAGCCCTTCTCAATATGAAATTTTGTGTAATGGTAAAAAAATAGTACCAATGGCACAGAGGATTTTTCAACATTCTGTTTTAGTGCATGGCTCGATACCTCTTAGCGATTCCAAAATTCCCGTTGCCAGGTTGTTGAGAGTATCAGATACCGAGTGGTTGCAGCGGCAAATCGACGAATCATCCACTAGTCTGAATCGGATTCTAAATAAAGATGTTGATATTAGAAAATTAAAAATGCACCTGTGGCAAAATTTCCAGAATATATACGGAGGCACTATAAAAAATCAGCCTTTTTCTGAAGGTGAGGTAACTAAGGCTAAAGCGATGGCTAGAAGATGGGAATGTAGAATGTTGGAGAAAGCTCCATAGAGGCAAGGATATTAAATGAAAGATTTTATTCTAAATCTAAAGTTAAAATTAATTAACCAGAAAGAAAAGGAAATAGGGAGGTGATATTTGACAAAAAGTTGGTAAGTTTGTAAAAGTTGTAAAGTCAAAAGGAGATTAAGATGAAAAAGAAGATTTTAGTATTTGTTGTTATGGCGGCTCTGTTAATTACTGCGAGTGTCTTTGCAGAGGTTGCAAAAACACATATTTCTGAAACCGAGAGAGCTCTTACAGGAAATGAACCGCTTCCCAATGTTCCAGCCTATCCATATAATCCCGATCTTGCCACAGATTCTCCGGGCATTATAATGGGGACGACCTGGTATGATTACCAAACTAACGGTTCCACTGGCAATCGGGTTGCCATAACTGATAGTAACACCATTTACGTTGCTTGGATGAATGCTTATACTTACCCCCCACCCCCCAGGCATATTTTCCATAACTGGCGGGATTCTTATGGCAACTGGAATTTTGAAATGGGCTTAAAGGTTGACGACCGACCGGATGGTAGCGCAGCTGCCGGCTACACAACTCTTGATATCTATCAGGGGTATCGTGGGGCTGTTGCTTATCATTACACTGTTCCGGCTTACGTTGGCAGGCTGGCTGTAGATGCAGCTGATTATCCCGGTTACGGTTATTTTGAACGTTTCAACATACCAAATATGTTTAGTGGCAATGAGCACATATGGCCATATATAGCGGTCGATAGGAATGATAGGGTACATATCTTGATGACCTATCCTGCTCCTGCTGCCGGCGACCCTCAGGACTTCATTTATGTCCGTTCTGCTGATGGTGGTCAAACCTGGACGACAGAAACAGTAGTTGATACAATTATGACTATCAGCGCTGTCATCGACGCTTCGCCAGTGTCGGATAAAGTGGTTATGGGTTATTGCCATCCTACTACTTTCGAAAACCAGTGGGAAAATGATATTTATTATATTCTCTCCGAGGATGGTATAAGCTGGGATTTCCGCACCGGTAAGGTAAATGTCACTCAATATGAAAGGGACGATGATTCGCTTTGGGCTTATACTGATATGGATATCATCTTCGATTACAACGATAATTTCCATATAATCTGGGAAGCCCAGACAATAGATACCGAAGGTTACATCCAATGGAATACCCGTCTATTCCATTACAACAGCGAAACAGAGGAAATTAACCTGATACATATGTGGCCCTTGACGGATTATTGGATCGTCGGCTGTGATTGTGGCGCCTGGAATCGTCCTATATGTAAGATGAACCTTGGTGTTCACTCTTCAAATACATTATTTGCTACTTGGACACAATTTGATACGCTCGATTGTTCCAATGCCGGATACGCCAATGGTGAAATCTATATGTCTTATACTTATGACGGTACAAACTGGCAGGAGCCCATAAACCTTACCAATTCAGCAACTCCTGGTTGTTATCCGGAAGAGTGTGACAGCGACCACTGGTCATCGTTAGCTGATGCGGTTAATGATACCCTTCATATTTTATACATCAACGATAAAGATGCCGGTGGTATTCCTCAGACCGAGGGTGTTGCTACAGAAAATCCAGTGATGTATCTGGCATATCCAGTGGATGACCTTGTTGGTGTTGATGAAGAAGTCAACAGACCAACTAACTTCAACTTAAATCAAAACTATCCCAATCCTTTCAATGCCAAGACCAATATCGCGTTTGAGCTGAAAGAGGCCTCACCGGTGTTACTGGAGGTATTTGATTTAACAGGTGCCAAGGTTACAACACTTGTCGATGAATTCATGTCAGCTGGTTCTCATTCGATTACTTGGAATGCTGAGAACGTTGCCTCTGGTGTTTACTTCTACAAGCTGGAAGCTGGTACTTCTCAAGAGACCAGACAGGCGGTGTTGATTAAATAAGTTCAACTCTATTTTCAGATGAGTTGTTAACGGTCGGGTTTTAAAGCCCGACCGTTTTTTTCTTTTGATTAACTATAAATCCAATCATAATTATTGCATTTGAGGTTATTTAAATTATGAATTAGATTGCATATCACATTAAAAACCGTCTTATATTTTTTGTTAGAAATAATTTATACATTGATAATAATTTGTTAACCTTTTGATATAAAAACATATGAAGGGTCTTACATGTTACTTTGCATGCTTAGAACAAATTGATTGTTCTGGCATACATATTGCAATTTATAATCAGTGGTTTTTAGGGTTAAGTAAATTGCATGGGAGTGGTGAGTGCTGGAAATATCCAGCCACCCCGAATGATTCGGGGCATCCCCCCTCCGCCACTCCCGTGCTAAATCTGATGAGGGAACGATGGTCAGTTTTAATGAAGACAAAATAGTCAAACCAAGGCCAATTTTTTTATATGCTTTTGTTTTGATTGCATTATTAGCTGCGATTGTTTTAATCCCGATATAAAGTTTATCTCTTGTATTTTTGCGTAATTTGGTATAATAATTACAATCGATTACACACAGCACATTATAACCAAAAAATCACCACATTGGTAACTAAAATATGATGGTGAAGTTTCTTCTTACTATCAGGCTTGACATTTTATGGCTTTATAAGTTTAATATTATATATGAAAAAAGCTAAAAAGGTTGAGCGAGAGATTGATTTTTCCACAAAGCTGAAAAACCTCCCCGATTCTACGGGTGTATATCTTTTCAGGGATTCGTCCGGTAGGGTTATTTATGTCGGCAAGGCGAAATCATTGAAGAACCGTGTGAGGTCTTATTTTACAACACCTTCAGACCATCCTCGTATAATAAAATTAGTGTCCTCCATAAGAGACCTTGAAATGCTTGTCACCGATTCCGAACTTGAAGCATTGATACTTGAATCAAATCTTATTAAGGAATATCAACCACGTTATAACGTGAACCTCAAGGATGATAAAAGATACCCCCATATAAAGATCACAGACGAGGTATATCCAAGGGTTCTCGTTGTACGAAGGATTATCGACGATAAAGCCAAGTATTTCGGGCCTTACACCAATGTCAGAGCCATGCGTCAAACCTTGAAGTTTTTACGAAAGGTTTTTCCGGTGCGTTCATGCAATCTTGTTATACCCTCCAAACGTAAATACCGTGTCTGCTTGGACTATTATATCGGTCGATGTCCTGGATGTTGTGAACCAGGAAAAACCTCACCACAGGAATATGCTGAGATAATAGAGGGAGTTGTTTTATTTCTCTCCGGCCGATCAGAGGAGGTTATTGAGAAATTAGAAGTCAGGATGAATAAGCTTTCCAAGGCGGAGGAATTTGAAAAGGCTGCCAATGTGCGTGACCAGATTGCTGCAATAAAGTCGATGATTCAAAAACAGAAAGTGGTTTCGAACGACTTGATAGACCGGGACATAATTGCCATGGCTCGGTCGGTTGAGGATATTTGCATTGTAGTTCTGCAAATTCGTAAAGGGGTTCTTATCGGCAGGCAACATTTTTACCTTACCGCCGGTGAGGAGATTTCTGACAGTAAAGTGCTTTCATCGTTTATCCTAAGGTATTATAAAAGCGCATTTTTTTTGCCCTCAGAGATTTTTTTAACTTTGGAACCTGATGAACGATCTTTGATAAGTCAATGGTTTATCTCCCAAAAGGCTAAATCTCTAAAACTGTATTACCCTAAAAAGGGGGAGAAACATAAACTTGTAGGTTTGGCTGAGAAGAATGCTCATCTACTTTTGGGAGAGCTTTTAGCAGAAAAAAGTCTAACCAAGAAGAAACCATCAGCAGTGCTTATTAATTTGCAGAGGAGCCTTTACTTGAAATCAATACCTCTGACAATCGCCGCTTGCGATATATCAAATCTCGGCGGAACAGATGCTGTTGGTTCTATTGTTTTTTTCTCCGAAGCTAAACCTTTAAAAAAAGGATATCGCAGATTCAAGATTAAAACAGTCGAAGGACAGGATGATTGTTCTATGATGGCAGAGGTGATAACACGTTATTTCAACCACCTAATTGAGAACCGCGAGGATTTTCCAGACCTGCTTTTAATCGATGGTGGTAAGGGTCAGCTTGGAGCGACCTTGAAAGCATTAAAGGCGCTCGGAATCGAATCTCAGCAATGTGTCGCTTTGGCCAAGCGATTTGATGAAATTTATCTTCCAAACAGGTCCCAGCCTATTGGGATTCCCAGAACATCATCGGTCTTAAAACTTCTCCAACGGGTACGTAACGAAGCTCACAGATTTGCCATAAATTATCATCGTA
>NATP01000045.1 GCA_002085375.1 candidate division Zixibacteria bacterium 4484_95
AAAATAGCAGTCGAACTGGGTTTCATTCCACACCTTAAGTGCCGGTTTTCATACCGCTTTCAGGATGTTATTGAGGGTAATACGATTTTTAAAAATATCTGGAATTCTATACCAAAACATAGAATCCGAAATACAATAATTTATGAGCCGGTAAATGATTTTTCTTTGTGGGCGATGTTGAATTATCGAAGTTCTACTCTATGGGCAGATTACCATGATGTCGAATCTCAATCAAATGGTATTTATAGCGCAGATGTTAAAAGCGCAATAAATCTTGATATAGCTATCCAGAAATATCTCTGGCAAAGAAGAATCCGTGGGAATCTTGTTTTTAGAAATCTATTCAATGAAAAATTACGGTATCATCCCCTTGGAGCATCGTTTGATTTAAGCTATTTATTGCAGGTTGAGATACGTTTTGATTCAATCTAACATGATGACTTTCAAGAACATTCCTGATAGATTTACCTTCTTGAAAGGAGTAGAACCGAAATTGAGCAAAAAGGAGAAGAAATGGCTGAAAATTTAGTTGCTTATTGTGGTCTTTACTGCGGAGATTGTTTTAACTATAAAGGTGAGATCGCCGATTTGGCAAGAGATTTAAGGGAAAGATTAAGGAAGGCAAAATTCGATAGGGTTTCTCAGGGGTTGTCAAAATATTTCAAAGAATTTAAGAATTATGGATTTTGTTACGAAGTCCTTGGGGCGATGGTAAGATTGCGTTGTAAAAGAACCTGCAGGAATGGTGGTGGACCACCCTCCTGTAAAATTAGGAACTGTTGCCAAAAGAAAAATATCCAGGGTTGCTGGGAGTGTGTGGAATTCGAGACCTGTGATAAATTAGATTTCTTAAAGCCGATTCATGTTGATGCCTGTCTGAAGAATCTCAGGAGAATCAAAAAACAGGGAATTGATAATTTCGTTAATGGAAAAAGATATTGGTAATCTACTATAGGTGAAGTAATAAAAAATCTTAAAGGCTAGCTTCACTGCTTAAGGCCAATACTGAAATGATAACCATTGATTATTTAAAATAAAGAAGAAGACATTCATATTGAAAAAATGAATTTGATTACCTATTTTATTCGTTAAATTGTTCGAAATGTAATTAGGATGGACAGCGAAGGGACTTATGACAGAATCGCAACTGTACAAAATTCTTCACAGCTATTTCCCATTTGGTTTTCACCTTTCACGAAAATCATGGGAACGATATGACATACAAAATTTATTAAATGAATTTGATTCTGTCAAAGCAGTCTTTGGAACTTATGCTTTCCGTCGGTTGGCTGACCGGATCAACCAGTGGCATCTTCACAGTTCACATGTGGTTGAACCTGTCCAGGCAGGACAACTCATCTCGGTTGAGGTAATTGTCGATGTGCTTCGATACATAGCGGAAACGTACTGCCG
The DNA here is from genome assembly GCA_002085375.1 of candidate division Zixibacteria bacterium 4484_95. GTDB lineage: Bacteria > Zixibacteria > MSB-5A5 > UBA10806 > 4484-95 > 4484-95. Next base: position 1,414 of record NATP01000045.1, read on the forward strand.
CAAGGAGGTCCCGGGTATTATCCAGAGGGGCCTTGACTGGTCGGCCAAACGTCAAGGTCGTGCTACAGTAGAAAAACCACCGCTATCGTTTGTAAATCTTTTTCCGCCTTTGGCGGTTATGCAGGGCCGGCGGACGGAGGACAAATATTTGCAAGAGTCATCGGAGATTGCCTTAAATAGCGAGACCGTTACAATTGAAATGGTTTTGTTATCTCTGGTGATGGCAAATCCGGCTTTTAAGCCGTTCTCAAGCCTTTTTGATGACATGGACTTGAAAAAACAATGTCCTTATGTACCTTTTGTTAATAGTCTTGAAGTATTTTTCGAAAAGCAACCGGTTTTTAGTCCAATTGGAATGACATTATTCAATTGTTTGCGCACTCCGATGAAAGCTTTCCCTGACTCCATTGAAGGGCAGTTGAACTATATAAAAGAGCACTGGGCTATGTTTCTTCCTCCTGAGTTACTCGAAAGGCTTTTACTGGCCGTTGATATCCTCAAAGAAGAGGAAAAGTTGCGTGGTTTGGGACCTGGGCCAAGTCTGGTTTTGCATTTTGCAAAAAGAGCCTATGGTGATGACATGGGTTACTCCGAACCAGAATGTTTCAGTAAAGACGCTGACTGGATGTCCAATTTAGTGATCATTGCTAAATCTGTATATGTTTGGCTTGACCAATTATCGAAAAAATATCGGCGCTATATCAGATATCTCAGTGATATACCAGATGAGGAACTTGACCACCTTGCCCGCTGGGGGTTTAACGGATTATGGCTCATAGGCATATGGGAACGCTCTAAGGCCTCGCAAAAAATAAAGCAGAAAATGGGTAATCCCGAGGCATTACCATCAGCCTATTCACTATATGATTATGTTATTTCCGATGATTTGGGTGGTGAAACAGCATACCAGAACCTTCGCCAGCGAGCCTGGCAGCGTGGCATAAGACTTGCCAGTGATATGGTTCCTAACCATGTGGGGATATATTCGAAATGGGTTATAGAGCACCCGAATTGGTTTATCCAGTCGGAGTTTTCGCCCTTTCCATGTTATCAATTCACTGGTGAAGATCTATCATCTGACCCGCGTGTTGCGGTGGTGATTGAGGATGGATACTGGGAACATCGCGATGCCGCAGTGGTCTTCAAACGTATAGACAAGTGGACGGGAGACGTAAGGTATATTTACCACGGTAACGATGGCACAAGTATGCCGTGGAACGATACCGCACAACTAAATTTCCTGCTTCCGGAGGTGCGTGAGGCAGTTATTCAAACGATCCTACATGTAGCGCGCAAGTTCCCTATTATTAGATTTGATGCAGCAATGACATTGGCTAAAAGGCATTACCAGCGACTCTGGTTCCCTCAACCGGGTGATGGAGGTGCGATCCCCTCACGTGCGGAATACGGTATGAGCAAAGCGGAGTTCGACCGTCTTTTCCCAAAAGAGTTCTGGAGAGAAGTTGTCGATCGAGTGACTGAGGAGGTGCCCGACACACTGCTTATTGCAGAAGCATTCTGGTTGATGGAGGGTTATTTTGTTCGCACTCTTGGCATGCATCGCGTTTACAACAGCGCCTTCATGAACATGCTTAAAATGGAAAAGAACCGTGAGTATCGCATGACAGTGAAAAACGTCCTTGAATTTAGCCCCGAAATACTCAAACGATTCGTCAATTTTATGAATAATCCCGATGAGGCTACCGCGGTTGAGCAATTCGGCAAGGGTGATAAGTATTTTGGAATTGTTATGCTTATGATTACCATGCCGGGTTTACCGATGTTTGGGCATGGACAAATTGAGGGTTTTGCTGAAAAATACGGAATGGAATATCGAAGAGCATACTGGGATGAACAGGTTGATAATGAAATGGTTCATCGCCACGAGACGGAGATATTCCCTCTTATGCGTCGCCGTCAGCTATTCAGTGGAGCCCAAAACTTCGCTTTTTATGATTTCAATACAGTAGAGGGTTGGGTTGATGAGAACGTTTTTGCTTATTCCAATCGTATCGGCAAACAACGGGCAATTATTCTTTACAACAATGCCTATACTACCACGAGTGGCTGGATTCATACCTCGACACCGATAAACATTGGCCAAGGCGAGGAAAAGGTTCTGGTTCGTAAAACTCTGGCCGAAGCCCTGGCGCTCAATACCGGCGAAGATTACCTATATACATTCCGCGATTATCGAACAGGGCTGGAATACATTAGGCAAGGAAAGCAGATTGCGGGAGAGGGTATTTTCGCCATACTTCACGCATACCAGTATCAAGCTTTTCTTGATTTTAAGGAGATACATGACACTGACGGTTCATGGACGAAGCTTTTGCACAGGCTCAACGGTAATGGCGTTCCAAACATAGACGAAGCCTACCAAGAAATGAGTTTGGAAAGGATTCTTATTCCATTCCGGGAAACTTTTAGTGCCGATATGTTTCGCAAATTCGATATGGATAGTCGAGAAACCCAAATTAAGTTTGGTAAGGCAGTGCAACACTTTCTCATTGCGGTGAAAGAGTTCGTAGGTGCGGAAATAAATACCGAAGAGGTTCTTCAGGATATAACCAAGGAAATGAATGCCTTTCCACTCGAGGAGCTCATTAAAAGCGCCCGAATCGAAGATGCTCTTGCTGTGGACCTTAAATCGCTGGTCGATTGTAAAAGTAGTGAGAACCTGATGCGCATCGCCGTAACCTGGATCGTCATTCATCAAATAGGAAGATTCCATTCGCCGGCAGACTCTACTGACCCGAAGACTCTTATAAATGTTCGGTTAAAGGAATGGTTACTTGGCAAAAATATCGCTCAGGTCTTTGAAGATTTCGATAGGGACAAAGTATCCGCTCATTTCGATGCTCTGCTTGTGACGATTTTGACCACTTACGGGGAATTGCTTTTGCCCTCGAAAAAAACAAACATTGCCGAAGCATTGCGGGAAATTTTAAAAGACCAGCTCGTTAAGGAATATCTTCAAATCAATATACATAGAGATATAACCTGGCTAAATAAAGAACAACTTGAAAGAATGATCAAAGCATTGCTCCTTGTTGCCGTTATACAACTTCAAGCTAAGGATTCCTTTAATAATGAAACTTTAAAGCATGCCCTTCAAACAGCCCGACGGGTTCTTACATCTGCCAGCGACTCGGCTTATCAGGTTGAAAAAACAATACAGCTCCTTTCATCAAAGTAAACTGATGAAAGGTCCCCTGAGTTACCTTATGTTATTGTGCATGGTAAATATTTTTACGTACTTTTTAATATATTGGCGAGGTCAAGATAAACCTCGTGTGGCTTTTTGCTTGACGAGTGTAATTAACCTTAACTCCAGTCTACCTGTGGATTGTATCTACCGGCTACCCGAAGGCCACATCGAGCGTCATCATCACGGCAAAGCCCAGCATCGCCCCGAGGGTTGCCTCGTGGGAATTGCCACCGATCTGTGATTCGGGAATAACCTCCTCGACGACAACGAAAATCATAGCCCCAGCCGCAAAGGCAAGCGCATATGGTAGAATGGAACGGGCAACTATAACTAAAGCAGCACCAAAAATACCGGCGATAGGTTCAACAGTTCCGGATAATTGCCCATACCAGAAACTCTTGAAACGGGATATGCCTTCTCGCCTGAGAGGCATACTTACAGCTAACCCCTCGGGGAAATTTTGAATACCAATGCCGATAGCTAAAGCAACGGCTCCTGCCAGGGTGGCCGATGGCAAACCGGCTGAGACAGCCCCGAATGCAACGCCAACCGCTAAACCTTCGGGGAAATTATGTAATGTAATTGCCAGAACAAGAAGAGTTGTTCTGTGCCACTTAGTTTTTATACCCTCAGCTTGCTCAATCGGCAAGAAGATGTGAAGATGAGGTAGTAATCTATCGAAAAGCCTAAGAATAGCCCCTCCGGTGAGAAAACCAATCACTGCTGGAAGCCAGCTGGGAAGACTTGTCGTCTCCGACATTTCAATCGCTGGAGCCAAAAGCGACCAGAAGCTGGCAGCTATCATCACGCCGGCGGCAAAACCAAGCATTCCGTCAAGCGTTTTCCTGTTTAATTCCTTAGTGAAAAATACAACAGCTGCACCTGAAGCAGTCAAGAACCAGGTAAATAATGTCGCCAACAAGGCCTGTATTACAGGACTTAAGCCTTTAAACCAGATTACAATGTCCATAATGCATCAGTTTCTCATTCTTTGGGAATACTGTATGGTTGATATCGGATATCGGCATAAGCAAATCCTGTCTTGGTGCGCTCTTCCTGTTCTTTTGTCCAATCATCAATGCCTTTCTCCTTTAACCTTTTACCATCGGGTATAAGAGTGATATAACCTCTGGCAATCTCCTCGATCCGATGGCAGGGGGATTCGTCGCATAGCGGGCATGTATCGACACTTCGTTTCTGGGGCGCATTTCCTGATACCGCAGAACGGTGGCCCACCTCCCTGACGACATCCCGGACAGTTTTTATCCGGATCGCACAGGTCACTTTAAAAACTTCCAGATTCCGGTGAAACCAGGTGTGGCCTCGGGAGCCCAATATTCGTAACCCCCTTTCACCATTGTTTCTCTAAGAGCTTCAGCCTGGCAGGGAATGCGATTGCGTGCTGTACAAAGTCCACAGTAAAGACCACAATACGTTACAAGTTTCAGTTTTTCCATACCGCCCTCCATGCTAATCATTGTCGGTGAAGATACTCTATGTCGAATATGTGTGTCAATGTATAAAAAATGGCGAATACGGCTATATCTAACAGATGTTATAAATTGAAGTTAGCGACCTTTAAAATAATCAAATACGGCTTTAACGCCTCCGTCTTTCTCGATTTCCATCATCTTGCGCAATCCCGTAGCGTAAACACTTTCACCCTCCAACAATGTCCTTCGATAATCTCCGAAACCGAAATGCCCGAGGGCATGATAGGCTACCCACTGGGCAAACCCCTCAGCATCCTTGGCAGGAATATCCGAGTCGCAATTTTCAGCCATCCAGGCATGAGCGATCTCATGGGGAAGGACCTGGTAAAGCTCTTTTTCCCGCAGGCCGTAAAGGACATATATCTCAAAATTATCATTCTGGCGATAAAACAGGCCGTTCACATCATTGGAGATGCCCTTCGATTTCTGTTTGATGAAATCCCTGCCTTCGAGTAAAAAACGTATTTTATGATGGACATCGATACCCATCACAGATTTTAAATAATCTATCACTTTTCCCTTGATAGCGCTTACCTGTTCTGGTTTAAAACAAGCAGTTCTGTAACAATCAGGACAAAGGATTCGACCATCGTCAAGCCTAACACCATAAGGGCCAACCGGTGCACCACAATTGGCACAATGAGGATACTTTTTAACACAAGATGGACAGTATTTTTTCGAGCCTTCATTATCAAACCACATGTATTCGCCAATAATGGGTTTGCCGCAAATATGGCATTTATCTAATCTATCATAACATGCGTTGCAAATATATTTATCATCCACCAAAATGAGATTTTTACCGGGACGACCGCAGAGAAAACAGCGTTTAACGGTCTTATTGCAATTCTCACATAACTTGAGACCCAGCTCCGGGTAACTGTAATATTTGCCGGTTAGAGGTTTGCCACAAAAACTGCATTTGCCCATTTTGGCCAGGCATTCAAGGCATATTCTTTTGCCATTCTCGATAATATAAGATGGTGAGGGTTTTCCACAGATGTCGCAGGCAGGGTATTTTTTAACGCAGTCTAAACAATATTTACTGCCATCTTCAAATTTTATATATCGACCGGTAAGTTCCTTTTTGCATATAGTGCAACGATCAGTAGCCTGTAAAAGCTGAGGTAATACGATTATCAATAATATCGATATCAGTATAAGCCGTTTCATCTTCTCTTATTCCTCATTGTAATTGAATCGACATACTCGATGGAGGCTTTAAGATCATTCTCGTTGAACACCTCAATGATCATATCTATATTTGACCTGGTGAAGATATCTATATAGGCGGCAATATCAATCTCTCCTGAGCCTAGCGGCAGGTGACTGCGATTTTTTAAGGCATCGTGAAGGTGGGCAAGCTTGACTTTGTTTAATCTCTCTAAGAAAAATTCACTGGGCTGAACCTTGCTTGGATAATTCCTGTGATGAGTTTTCCGGTCAAGATGTTCGTGGCCAATATCCCATACCAGACCGGTTGAGGGAAGATTTAAAAAGCGGGTGATGATATCTATTAGTTGAGATGTGAAACTAAATGTATTTTCAAGGAGAATATTCAAACGGCCAGCGGAATACTCTACCAACCTGGCTGCTGAATCGTAAAAACGCTTTAGATATATTTCGGGGATGTCTCTTTTGGCTAATACCATCTTCCCCGAGCCTATTTTGTAAAAAGCAAACCTGCCTGGATGAAAAACAAAAGATTTAGCTCCCATTTGAGCCGCCAGCTCGATGTATTCTCTCATCCTTAAAAGTCCCCCCTCTCTGAGGATATTATGCCTGCTGGCCAAGGGTATATCGCTTGGTGCATGGTAATGCAAATGAAAGCCATTATCGTAAATTAGATTTTTAACCTTTTCCCTTTCTATTTTGGAAATATTTTCTGGAAAATTTACATGAAAATCACCAACAAGTTGAAGTGCTGTCAAACCGGACTTCAAGCATTTATTAACAGCCTGTATGGGAGTTAACTTTTGAGAATATTCACTAAAACCAAGAGTAAAAGAGTCCTTCGAAAGTGTTGACTTGATTAATCTGTTATGGGGTAGCGAGTTATTTCCGTTAGATGGATTACTCACGTTTTCCTTTCCCGTTTTTTGGCTGCCGGGAATAGTACATTGTTTAGAATAAGGCGATAGCCGGGTGAGTTTTTATGAAGGCGCAGGTCGGTGGGTGGATCGCCTATCATATGCTGGTAATCCTCCGGGTCATGACCGCCAAGAAAAGTGAAAGTGCCACGTCCAAAATTGCCATGGATATATTTCGCCTCGTTCTTACCCTCTGTCTCGGCAAGAATTATAACGTGCTTTTTCACCAAATCTCTCCTGAAACCTGTGCATTGTCCCCAGAAACCGTTTACAATCGGCACATGGTCCTGCACCAGCATGGTCGGTACCGGGTCGTATTTCGCCGAGAAATCAAATAATGTAAAATAATCAGCCTCAGGTGACAGGTGACGTCCACCGCGAATTGGGGTTGTATCTATATTTGAGTGTTCATATATAATAGGGTTTAACTCAACCTTGAAATTTTCAAAAGCAAGGCACTGTGAATAGTCCAGCCTTTCCTGGCAATCTGGATCCGGTGGATCACCGTCATATTCGGCAGGAACGATATCTGTGTTCTGTGCAGCTAATGAGATGTCATAGGTATCGGTGGCAGAACACATAGCAAACAAAAACCCGCCACCGGCTACATATTCTTTTATGGCTTTTGCCACTGCCAGCTTGAGCTTTGATACTTTCTTAAAACCAAGCTCTCTGGCAGTAGTCTCGGAAAGGGCTTTAATCTGCTTGTACCAGTTGGTATTTCGATAGGCTCCGTAAAATTTCCCATACTGGCCCGTGAAATCCTCATGGTGAAGGTGAAGCCAGTCGTATTCTGCAAGCTGCCCCTGGAGAACCTCGATATCCCATAATACATCAAATGGTATATCCGCATAGACTAAAGCTAAGTTTACAGCATCATCCCAGGGTTCATTTTTGGAGAATGGCGGCGCATAAATGGCAACTTTGGGTGCTTTCTCCAGAAGCACCGACTCCATGTTGTTCTCTTCAATGGTGGCTTTAATCTGCGCCTCCTGGCCTCCGCTTATTATCTCGTAGTACACTCCACGCAGGTGGCAAACCTCCTCAATCTGGGGCAAATCATCGGTTAAAAAAGAACCACCGCGGTAGTTTAAAAGCCATTCAACATTTTGGCCATAGGTCAAGCACCAGTAGGCCACCCCGTAAGCTTTGAGATGGTCGGTCTGAGAAAAATCCATGGGAATCAAAAGCTTCTGGGCAAATAAACTTGTCGGCAAAAAAAGAATTATAACCAGTAAAAAAGACAGTAAAATATGTCCTCTTTTCATTCTGTTCTCCTCCTATTAATATCGTTAACCAATCCGGACCTTTTAATGTAGGGCTAATACCTACAACATCATCATTACTCGATGGCAGTTTTTTACAATTAATATATTTATATTCTGTAATACCGCAAGATGTTTACAATATTTCCAGAGGGAAATGGTAAAAATATTAAACCATTACCTCCAAAAGCAAATCGCATGGTTTACATATGTCAGTATAAATCATAAAAATCTACCTTATGGCATAACAATAACGGCAGTTGAACCTGCAACTATTATACTGGCCGATATCGACACTCTGGTTGCAGAGACAGTTTTTTCTCTGGTGTGGGTCTTTTTTTATGACAATCTTTTTACTGAAAATTTTTTCCAGATAGTCACCATCTATGCAGGCACCGGGATGGATACCCGATTGCTTTAAAAATTCTTCCTCGGCGCAGGATTGTATGGCTAAACCATACGAATCGCTTATCTCTTTTAGCCTTCTGCCAATTAGTAACGCTTTTCCCTGCTTATGCATAACATCGGTTATCTTTAAACCGTATTGATCATAAAGCGCTTTGAAACGAGGTCTTAATTTTCTATAAAAATCCAAGAAGCTGATTATGACTTTGTCGGTATATCCCGAAAGAGATGCGGCCAATTTTTCAAAATTCCTAAAATGATAAAACTCATCTGTGACATTGGACACTACTATCGGGTCATATCGCCAGATTACTTTTTGTCGTCCAGTCATGTCGCTTAACCTTTTAAATGATTCAATTGCTTGTTGTATTTTAGGTGCTTTCGGCTCAAGAGAATCTGGATAACCGGTAATGGTAAACAGGAAAACATATTTATAACCAATTTTGTCAATTTCACTTAAGTATTTAAGTAATGGTTCCGGGTATCTGGTCCAGAATACAATGGCATCGACCTTATGCGGACTTAAATCGACTTTTGTAACCTGTTTTGGATTAAAGGGATTTCTCACCTCAAGCCGTTCTCTTTTTAAACTTTTAAAAAACCAATCGGCATAAAAGGCGGGAATATCGGTTCTTCGGCTGGCACTGATTATCATGGTTAAGAACTTTTATCCTCCATTTGAGAAAATAACATAAGATATCTGGAAAGACAATATGTTGATTACAAACATTACCGATATCTATGAAATTGTTTTAGGCATAGATTTTTAATCATATTATAATATGCAAGAAGAGTAGGAGAATAATACGATTTTACTTAAGTTTTGCAAGCGGTCATCAAATCATGAATAACTTTTTAAAAAAAACCTTTTCCTACCTAGGTTTAAACAAAAGCACCGTTATTCTTTTTTCAGCGGTTATCGCTATCGGTATTGGCGAGAAGATGTGGTTGAGGTTTATTCCCAAGTACCTGGAGGTATTGGGCGCTACCGTGTTTATAATAGGCTTAAGCGATTTTATTTCAACAGCGTTGGCAGCTGTTTATGGTTATCCTGGCGGCATTATAAGCGACCGTTTCGGTTTTCGGCGTTCACTGGTTTTTTTCACCATCCTATCGATTGCAGGTTATTTAATCCTTTTGCTTTTTCCGGCATGGCCGGCTGTGATAATCGGCATGTTTTTTTTCCTCGCCTGGACCAATCTCTCCCAGCCTGCCCTTTTCTCCTATATTGGCAAAGCTCTTCCTGATGATAAACATGTAATGGGGCTTTCCATAATCTCCATCGTCAACCGTATCCCCCGCACAATTGGCCCGATTATCGGGGGCATCCTTATCGGTTCGTTCGGCTTCGTCAAAGGGATAAGGATAGCTTTGTTGTTATCGATAGCCTCAGCCATTACAGCGATAATACTGCAAAATAAAATCACCATTGACAGACCTGTAGCCCATGTGCGGTTTAACATAAAACAATTATGGAAAAGCCTAGGCGCCAACTGGAAAACACTTTTAATGGCCGATATATTAGCCCGGTTCTGCCAGCGGATACCATTTGCTTTTGTGATACTTTATGTCATCAATAATATCGGAGTCACAGTTGAGGCTTTCGGCCTGCTTTTGGCGATTGAGGTGATATCATCCATGGCGGTCTATATACCGGTGGCGCATTTCGCCGACAGGATGAAAAAAAAGCCATTTGTGCTGGGCACCTTTATATTTTTCACCATCTTTCCGCTTCTTTTGATGGTCTCGAAGAGCTGGTGGTTTTTGGTGTTTGTCTTCGTAATACGTGGCCTAAAGGAGTTCGGTGAACCATGCCGAAAATCGCTTTTGATCTCCCAGGCTCCACCCTCAGCAGTAGCCAGCTCAATAGGGTTTTATTATCTTATAAGAGATTTAATCGTCAGTAGCGGCTCGTTTTTAGGAGCCTGGTTGTGGAGCCTTGGACCAACCTATAATCTTTTAACCGCCACAGCATTTGGCTTGTTGAGCATTGTTGTATTTATCGTTGGTTTCAGAGAAAAAAATGGTTAACTGACGTATGATCCATTTTTGTGTCAAGTTGAATCTTATATTGGATTTTGCAAAATCATTATGATATGCAATGTTCTGAATATTACGTATCTCCCCACTTTGAAGTTGTTTGCCCTTAATGTTCTTATCTATGCTATATTGAGACACCAACCGTTGATAAATACCGAGACAAATTCTCAAAAAGAACCATTAACGGTTATAGTTGCACATGGTAATGGAACCTGAAAAGGTAGCACTGGTATCATTATGAATATGGCACAAGTTGAAGAGAAAGAACGCATAGATATAAAACAAAGATTTTTCCGCTTTAACACACTAATTGCTCTGGTTGTATCGGTTATAATAATTTACATATTTTTAACTCGTTTTGACTTGACCGGGACTGCATCCATAATAAAAAACAGCAATTTATTTCTCCTTATATGTGGCTTGGTCACCTTTTATGTATTTCTCCCTTTAAGAGGATATCGCTGGAAAGGGCTTCTATCAGAGGCCAAGATAAATTTACCCACACTTGAGTTAACCCGTTTTTATTTACTTGCCTGGTTTGCCAATTCCATCTTACCGGCAAGAATCGGCGATATATATCGTGCCCACCTTCTAAAAAAGAATAGGGCCATATCATTTCCCTTATCGCTGGGGGTTATTTTTTCAGAGCGGATATTCGACCTTGCCATAACAGCCATCCTAGTTATATCCAGTGGAATACTTTATCTTAACCTTGTAACAGCTCCCGAACTTCATGGACTTCTTTTGAAAGGTATGATAATTATTTGTTTAGTAGTCGGCTTGTTTGTCTTGTTTTCTTGGCGCGCGGGATGGTTGCAGAGGTTTATTCCGCCCAAGTTCCGGTCTTATTACGAGTCTTTCACAAAGGGATTGTTCAGGTCACCAGCCAGGTTGCCGATTATTTCCATAGAAAGTTTAATTATCTGGCTGTCGGAGGCGGGACGGCTGTTTTGATTATAATGAGCCTGCCCTTTACCCCAGCTGGTTTGGGCTTAGTTGAGCTTCTGATGTTTACGGTCATGATTCCGGCGGGTTTTACAAAAGAGGCTGCCGGCGCTGTAGTAATCGCTGACAGGTTGATAAGCTACTGGTCTTTGATTATATTCGGAGGGTTGCATTATTTGTTTTCGCCGAGGTGTCGATGAAAAATATTTTAGTTTGTATCCCGACTTACAACGAAAAGGACAATATCAGACAGATCATTGAGGCCGTTTTAAAACAGGGCCAGGATATTGAGGTGCTTATTATCGACGACAATTCTCCGGATGGAACAGGTGATATCGTCAAGAGCATGGAAAAAACCGATAATAGGATTCATCTTTTACGGCGTACAGGTAAACTCGGACTTGGCACAGCCTACATCGACGGTTTCAAATACGGTCTTACCATGCCGCAGATTGGATATTTGATGGAGATGGATGCGGACTTTTCACATAACCCGGATTATATCAAGCAGTTCAGAGAGGAAGTAAAAAATGCTGACATGGTTATTGGCTCTAGATACATCAATGGTATAAGCATCGTAAACTGGCCCATATCGCGCCTTCTCCTATCATATTTCGCCTCCAAATATGTCCGTTGGATAACCGGTCTACCGGTGAAAGATCCAACCAGCGGTTTTAAGTGTTTCCGGAGAGAGGTATTACAATTGTTGAACCTTGATAAAATCAAATCCAATGGTTATTGTTTTCAAATTGAGATGAATTTCTATATCTGGCGAGCGGGTTTTAAAATCAAGGAAACGCCGATAATTTTCATCGAGCGTCAGATGGGAGCCTCGAAGATGTCCAAACGAATCGTTCTTGAGGCCATCTGGGGCGTGTGGCATTTATTCTTTAAAAAAATACTTGGAACTGATAAAAATATTATCAAGAGAGACCCAAGGTAATATCATTGCTAAGGCTAAACCTCGAATATTTTTGATATAAAATTCCTTGTAATCCAGCATAGGGAGGCGACGATATAATAAAGCAGTCTTATATCCGCATTGATGATAACCATATCATAGACCGGTAATTTTTTTACAAAGTTTTACATAACTCCTTGCCCTTGAAGTCATCAGTTTATATATTTATACAAAAATATTTGAAGTAAGCAAAGGAGAGAAAAGATGAAAAAGGTTTTTGTAATTCCGATGCTGATACTGGCATTGACGGTTATCTCATCAGGCCAGGATTTCTGGCATGTTAAAGCAACCATGCAAGGTTTGGTATTAAAACCCGGGGATGATAACGGTCTTGGCTATGGCCTTGGAACCATGGTTACATTCGGCTATTTGGATGGAACTTATGATATCGGTTTTGAGGTCCAGAAATGGTGGAGAAATTACGACCTTTTCGATAGGAAAATGGATTCTCTCTCCAATGAAAATCAACTAACGCCCGCCAAAAAATACGCGGAGAATAAACAGGAGGCTCTGGGCTTTGCAGCCCTGGCACGCTATAAATTTTTAGATGTTTTCTCTGATTATAAACTCTATTCGGGAGCAGGAGCGGGTTTTTATTTCATACAGGTCAATCGTGAGGAAGCTCGCCAGAATGTTAACACCGGCCTTTGGGAAATCCTCAATATCGATTATTACCTTGAAACCAAGGCTCAGGTTTTTGCCTTTTTGGGCCTTGATGGCAGCTTGTCTGAAAAAATGAATGTCTATATGGAATGCAGAATGACCTATGTTCCCGACTGGACTCCCTGGGATGATTGGTGGGACGATTTTTATGGACCGGACGTAGTAAGCGGAAATTTAGGTTTACGTTACATCTTTTAAATTTTTTATTCTTAAAAAAACCTAAGCCGCCCCGAGATGGGCGGTTTTTTTATATTCGTAAATATAGAAAAAGCCCGGTGGCTCTTTTTTGTTTCCCAGATTCTCATATTATTTTGCATTTTAACCCCCAATAAAAACATAATTGTGTAACACTCTGAAATGATGGTGTATTTATATGTTATTGCGAAGAGTCCGTAGGACGGCCAAACCCCAAGGTGCGTCCGCGCATTCTCTTGACACACATAGAGTTGGGGTTGCTTCCCCCATAAGGCGCAATGACTGGTTATAGCAGCGTTATCTCTAGGACAGAGCCCCATGTGATTGTAAAATATAGTGAACACAAATTGAAACGTTTTCAGCCGGACTGACAACTTCTGACAACATTGAATCCGAACTTAAAATTGTATAAGGCAATCTGGTAAAAAACGATGCGTGGACCATACTCATTAAACAGGGCGAATATCGCAATCAATGTCCCCGATCGAACGGGTGTATTATTGCTTATCCATGGAGACAGTTATGAGCCGGTATATGTTGAAAGGTCAGAGCATCTGAGAAAGGCGTTGATAAGGCATCTGCCTGAAAGCGAAAAGTCAACCAAGATAAAAGAGCATTCTCCTGACCGGTTCATGTTTCAGACGGCAAAAGATGACCAAAAGGCATTTGACCTTGAATGCCGTTGGTATCACCTGTTCAAACCAAAATGCAATTTCGACCATCCTTTATATAGCACAGCTGGTGTTTCATGTCCATTATGTGGCTTTGAGGGAGAATAAGTGATTGAAAATCTTCATGTTATACATTTTAAACAGAAAATGATTTTAGTTGTTTCTAACTGTTTTGCGCTTGACCAATGAATTATAAAACTATTATCCCCTCAGGCTTTCATCATTGATATTCTAATAACGTTTTTTTTGATTCCGCATTATGGATGGAATAGGATATCCCGGGATTTTGGTAAAATAAGGGCGTCGACAATGACGCCCTTGTTTATGATATTCAAGCGTGCCGATTTTTTTAACTCGGCTATGTTATTTCAATTATTTTGGCTTATCTTACAGGCACGACCTCCACACGGCGATTTTTCATTCTTCCCTCAGGGGTATCATTGTCGGCAATAAAGAACTTCGGATCCTCTCCGTAACCCTTGGCGCTCATCCGTTCAGCGGCGATACCCTGAGCCCTGAGATATTCCATAACCGCCTCTGCTCTCTTCTGTGATAATTTGAGATTGCTTCGTGCTGAACCAAGAGCATCGGTGTAACCGTTAAGCTCGATTTTTGTATCAACATAGACTTTCAACCTTTCGGCTAAATCATCTAAAACCTTCGTGGCCTCCTCATCGGGTTCCACGGAGCCGGCGGCATATTTGATATTTAATATTATCTTATCGGTAATGGGCTTTGCCAGTGGACAGCCAAACTCATCGACTTTGACGCCCAGCCTGGTATCCGTGCATTTGTCGATTCCATCAGGTATGCCGTCTTTGTCACTATCAATAGCTATGCCCTGTTCATCAACTAATGCTCCTGCAGGCGTATCGGATTGTTGATCCTTGAAATCAGGAACACCATCATTATCGGTGTCTAGTGGACAACCACTCGCATTGACCTCGACTCCCAATGGCGTATTGGGACATTTATCCAGGCCGTCAAATACGCTGTCCGCGTCAGAATCAAGTGGACAACCTATTATATCAACGAAGGCGCCTTTGGGAGTATCTGGACACTGGTCAATACCATCGTAGATACCATCACCATCGGTATCGAGGGGACAACCATAACTATCCACAAGAGCCCCAAAAGGCGTATCTGGGCACTGGTCGAATTTATCCTTGATCCCGTCCTTGTCGGTGTCTCTGGCGCCGCCTATGAAATATGTAAATCCTATGCCAGGTTCTAAAGTAGCAAGGAAGGGGCGGTTTGATGTTTCACTGAAGTCGCCTATGTCATGCCAGGTTGATGGAATATCGTTGGATGAGTTGGTAAGCAAATATGAGAATCTTCCTCCGATGTCAAAGGCGAAACTTTCTCCTATCCAGAAGTTGATGCCGGCGCCCACTTTACCGTTGAGGTCTGTCGATGAGTATTTTTCGTTTATTATAAGGTTTTCATAAGTAGCTAAATCTAAACCGAGACCGGCAACAAGATAGGGCTGAATGTTACTCTCGGGTATAAAATAATACTGCCCTGTCAGGCCAATGGGAATCACCGTGAGTTTTGTGGAGGCATTGTCTTTTTTGTTTAATTTGAATGACTGGTCATCGGCGGATAGAGTATCATCATAGCTATACCAATAGCCAGCAGAGAGGCCGAGGACAAGATTATTTGACAGGCCATATTTCAACTCGAGGTTTCCACCTAATCCCATCATGAAAGGTTCCTTAGAAATATTATAGCCTTTGTAATCGGCACCTTTTACCATCGGGGCCATCAAGGGCCCACGAACACCTACGCCAAACCTGCTCTTCCATTCCAGCGCTCCCGAGGAAGTAGCTAAAATGGTAATCAACATAACCATAGCAAAAACAACTTTCTTCATGAGCGATTCCCTCCTTACCAGATCATTCTATTTAAACAGAATTTTTTACAATCTTTTATTTAAAACAACTCCATCGAGTCGTTACTATTAACTCATTCTGTGTTTACTATAAAGATGGTGTATCAAGCAACATTTTTTCATCAATTTTTTATAAAAAGTGATTTATTGAAAAATCCATGACGCGCTACATAAATACCAAAGTATACGTTTGTTATCACTTTCAATTATTATAATAATTCGGGTTATTGAAACTAAACCTTAATCATAGTTGTGAAAAAATGTTCTTTTGGGTTCTTTGACAATCAATTAATGTCTCCAATTTCAGGATAAATGCCTGAGACTTTCTTAAAATCCAGTTGTGTCAAAATATATTTGTACCTCAATTTTAATAGCTCCAGCTCGGCTTGAGAAAGCTGGTTTTCTGCCTCCAACAGTTCTATCATTGTCAGATCACCGATATCATACTTTTTTTGGGCAATTGCCATTGCTCTTTGGGCAAGCGATAACGCTTGTTTCTGTATATCGATTCTTAACGAGTCATTTTCGAGGGAGAGCTGAAGGGTTTTTATTTGAAAAGGTATGGAGAGCTTGATGTCATCAACGGTTCTGTTTAAGGCTTTTATCAAGTAATTCTGTTTTGACATATTGGCTCGTCTGGTGAAGCCATCGAACAACAACCAGTTGAAATTTATACCAACTGTAAAATTACCTAGGATATCGTTGACATCCGGTTGATAGCCATTTCGCCAATCGTAAGAAGTAAACACTCTAACAGAAGGGAAATAAGCGCTTTTGATTATCTTTTTTGCAGATTTGGCTTTTTGGGCAGATGTAATTGCCTTAAGGTAATCCTCGCGCCGGGGGTAGATTTCATCCCAATTCTCAAAAGAGGGCACAATCAACAATCCGCTATCTAAGCTATCGGATAGGGTTGGCAACATATCGATTGATGTCCCTAGAAGTTTAGCTAGGTTTAAGCGAGCCATTTCCAGGGTATTGGACATCTCAAGTACTGTTTTTTTATATATCTCAAGGCGAAATTGTGTTTGTAAAAGATCAAACTCGGAAATGAGCTCTTGCTGAAATCTGTTTTTGACAATTTGATATATATGTTCAAACCTGTTTTTTTCCTTCTGGAGCATGCGCAGGCTTTCACTTGCAAAAACAACAGCGAAATAAGTCCGAGCTACCGTGTCAAATAGATCTTTTTTAACATTCCTATAGCGGAGGCTGGATAGTTGGTTTTCGGCCCTGGCAATTGCCACTGAACCAGGCCGTCGGCCAAAAGTGTAAAGGTCATAGCTTAAACCCAATTTAATATTAGCAGGGTTATCAGCGACGGTTTTAATATGTTGTTGAATTCCCATGGTGCCAGCAGAAATGGTAAATTCGTTAACTTTTGACCAATGAGAGTAACTCCCGTTTAAATCCAGTCTTGGTAAATATGCCGATTTTGCCTGCCTGATATCATATTCCGAAGCTCTAAGATATGCTTCAGTCGCCATCAGATTATTATCAGAGGCAAATGCCATAGCCACAGCCTGATGGAGACTCAGCTTCTCTTCTGATTGTTGGGCATAAATAAAGGAAGTGCTTAACAGAAAAGTTATAAATATCAATAAGAATATCCTACGAGACTTGATTGAGACATTTTTTCGTTGGCCAACTGAAGGAATTAAATTAAGCGAACTTATCCTCAAAGTCTTCCTCCTGCGGGATTATAAGATAGAAACAGGGATATTCTCAAGAGATTTCTATGAAGGCTTTACGATTAGAGCCGGTTGAGATGTACTTAACCGGCAGGCCAATCGTTTTCTCGATAAACTTGATATAGTTTTTTGCCTCGACCGGTAGTTTTTCAAAATCGGTGATTCCAGCGGTTGGACTTTGCCAGCCTTTCAATTTTTCATAAATGGGTTCAACCTTTTCCATAAAACCGCTGTATAAGGGCGGGAAATCGAAGAGAGTATTATTATACCGGTGAGCGATGCAGACTTTTATCTGGTCAAGCCCGTCTAAAACATCGAGTTTTGTGATAACGATTCCAGTGACGCCTGACATAAAAGCTGTTCTTCTGACTGTTGCCAAGTCGAGCCAGCCGGTTCGCCGGGGACGACCGGTAGTAGCGCCAAATTCATCTCCACTTTTACGAAGCCTTTCGCCGGTAGCGTCTTTAAGTTCAGTGGGAAAAGGACCATTGCCAACCCTGGTGGTATATGCTTTGACAACTCCAAGAACCTCGCCCTGTATCCCCGGGGGTAAACCCAGTCCATAGAATAAACCACCGATAGTTGTGTTTGACGATGTTACATAGGGGTAAGTGCCAAGTCCGATATCCAGTAGCGCTCCCTGTGCTCCCTCGAAAAGTATCCGCTTGTTATCTGAGATGGCTTTTCTCAATTCGAAAGTTACATCGGTAAGCATCGCTTTTATACGGTAAGCATACGGCTTTAGGAATTCATGAAGCTTTTCAGGGGAGCTCAAGTTTTGGTCATGTAAGATGCTTAGGAAAGGTTTCTTTTTTTTGATGAAATTATCAATCCGGTCTCTTAAGCGGTCGTCATCGGCAAGGTCACCGGCAGTTATGCCGATGCGGTCTGCCTTGTCCGCGTAGGTTGGTCCTATACCCCTGAGAGTCGTCGCCAAAGCTTTCTTCGTGTTTATGTTTTCAGAATATTTCTCACAGGCTTTATGCTGGGGTAAAACCAGATGAGTTGTGTAATCTATAAAAAGCCTGCCCTCCCAATCAATGCCTCTGGACTTGATATCATCTAGCTCCTCGAACAGACTGACAGGGTCACAAACAACCCCGGCACCGATAAAACATCTCACTTCCGGATGAATAATGCCGGTAGGCAAAAGATGAAGGATAAATTGTGTCTCATTTTTTTCCGGACCATCAACGACAACTGTGTGGCCAGCGTTAGCACCGCCACAGAAACGAACTACAATGTCAACGTTACTTGAAAAACGGTCAACCACCTTTCCTTTGCCCTCATCTCCCCACTGCAAGCCAAGAATTGTGATATTAGAAACGCTCATCTTTTCAATATCTCCATAATCAGTTTTTTAATTTCTGTAACACCCAGACCATCTACAGCGGAAAAAAACATAAGTCTCTGAGGACTGCAATTTAGTTCATGTAAAGTATTCCGATAGATATCTGCCCTGGCCTGGTTTTTCAACTTGTCAACTTTTGATAGAACCCATAACACTTCGATATCAAAATAATCAATGTATTCTTTCAAAGACCTATCTGAATCCATTAGTCCCCGTCTGCTGTCGATAATATGTATCACACCTTTGAGTTTTTTTGATGTTTTAAAGTAGGATTCAATAAGTTTGCCCCATTGTTCTCTGTCCTTTTTGGAGATTTTCGCATAGCCGAAGCCGGGCAAATCCACGAAATAATATTTATGGTCGATTTCAAAGTAGTTTAATGCCCTGGTCTTGCCGGGTGATTTTGATACCTGGGCGAGTTTTTTTCGGTTGAGGATTTTATTGATAAGGGTTGACTTGCCTACATTCGAGCGCCCTGCAAAGGCAATCTCAGGATAGCCGGTTTTGGGTATATCCTCAACTTTGAAAAAAGAGCCTACATATTCAGCATTTGTAAACCGCATAAAAAATGGCCTCTTACAGGCCTCTTCAAAATTTAGAGTAATTGATGAGAATTCCTACGCCCTTTTCTGTTTCTTCTCGAAAATATATTTCGGTTCAGCGCCAGATGCAATTACATCTTTAGTGATAATGCATTTTTTCAGGTTTTTCATCGACGGAGTCTCGAACATGGTTTCCATCATGGCCGATTCAAGGATTGACCGCAATGCCCGGGCGCCGGTGCCTTTTTTAATCGCCATATCCACTACATATTCGAGGGCATCATCCTCAAATACCAGTTCGATGTTTTCCAGTCTGAAATATTCATGGTATTGCTTTACCAGGGCTGTTTTGGGTTCGATTAAAATCCTTTTGAGCGCATTTCGGTCAAGCTCATCCAGCGAACAGACAACCGGTAAGCGGCCGACTATCTCCGGAATCAGGCCATATTCCAGAAGGTCCTCGTTTTCGATAAAAGTCAACAGCTCGCCGATTTTGTTACCTACGGTCTTGCTTTCCGTTTTGAAACCGACGATCTTGCGTCCTAATCGACGAGCAATGATTTTTTCAAGGCCATTGAAAGCTCCACCGCAGATAAAGAGTATGTTTCTGGTGTCGATCTGGATCAGGTCCTGCTCGGGGTGTTTGCGCCCGCCCTTAGGTGGAACAGCAGAAACGGTTCCCTCAAGAATCTTCAATAGCGCCTGCTGAACCCCCTCACCAGAAACATCACGAGTAATGGAGGGATTAGCGCTTTTACGGGCGATTTTGTCCAGCTCGTCGATATAAACTATCCCCATCTGCGCCATTCTGACATCGTAATTGGCGGCTTGCAGAAGCCTTACAAGTATATTTTCAACATCTTCACCAACATAGCCCGCCTCGGTCAGGACGGTGGCATCGGCGATTGTAAATGGCACATGAAGCATCTTTGCCAGTGTTTGGGCCATCAGGGTCTTACCGGTACCGGTTGGACCAGCGAGAAGGATATTTGCCTTTTCGAGCTCAACACCTTCATCAGAGGGTTTATAGTTAAAAATTCTTTTATAATGGTTGTAAACAGCAACCGAAATCGTTCTTTTTGCTTTTTCCTGACCAATAATATAATCATCGAGAAAAGCTTTTATCTGTTTAGGAGAGGGGACATCGAATTTCTTCCCGGTCCAGCTTTTCTCATTGAGGATACTGTTACAGACTTTGATACAGTCTGAACAGATCGAGGCTTCAGGGCCAGTGATCATCTGTGTTTTATTGTCAGCAGGGCGACCGCAGAAGCTGCATAACTCTTTTGTAGAAAATCTCTTCTGAGAACTGCGGGATTTTTTAGGCATCGGTTACCGTTTTATTTTTTAGTTACTTAGGTTTACGCTCAAAAACCTCATCAACCAACCCATATTTCTTGGCTTCTTCTGGTGACATAAAGAAATCGCGGTCTGTATCTTTAGATATTTTCTCCAGCGGTTGCCCGGTATGTTTGGCCAGGATTTTATTGAGTTGATTTTTGGTATTTACGATCTCTCTGGCGTGAATCTCGACATCGGTTGCCTGCCCTTTGAAACCTCCCCATGGTTGATGTATCAATATCCGAGAGTTTTTTAAAGCTGCTCTTTTACCGGGGGCACCGGCACATAGCAAGAGGGCGCCCATTGAAGCTGCCAGCCCAACACAGGTGGTGTTAACATCAGGCTTGATAAATTGCATGGTATCATAGATCGCCAAACCGGCAGTTACAGTGCCTCCAGGAGAGTTGATATATAAAAAGATGTCTTTGTCCGGGTCTTCGGCTTCCAGAAATAAAAGCTGTGCGATTACAAGATTGGCGATATTATCATCAATTGGAGTTCCTACAAAAACGATACGGTCCTTTAACAATCGTGAATATATATCGTAAGCACGTTCACCCCGTCCAGTTTGTTCAACAACCATCGGGATTAAAGTTTGCATACTTGTCTTTGACATACTATCTCCTTGCTAACTGATAATCTCTGAGTTTCTTGTGATAAAATCAAGCACTTTATTCTCCAGTATCGTATCATCGATTTCATCAAACTTCCTTGCTTGTCCGAGAGTCTGGCGGGCTGTCTCCTCTGACATGTTATATGCCTTAGCATACCCTCTTACCCATTTAGCCCTATCCTCCTCATTTGTTTTAATGCCCTCAATTTTAGCTATTTCGCTATAGATAAACTGCCAGCGGATAATATCCTCCCCTATCGAACGATAATTTTGTCTCAATTGAAATTCATCGACATCTTTATAACGTTTCTTGAAGTCTTCTGTTACTGATTGTAAATATCTCTCAATCATCGATTCGGGGATTTCAAAACTGTTTTTCTCAATCAGTTTTTTGATAATATCACTCCTGAGAGTATTTGTGGCATCATTATTAGCCTTACGGATAAGTTCCTCGTTAACTGTTTTTCTTAGTTCTTCAAGGTTTTTTAAATGAGCTATATTTTTAGCGAATTCATCGTTGAGTTCGGGGAGTTCCTTTTCTTTGACCTCTTTTACGATAGCCAGATATTTGATTTCATCACCAGCCAGACGCTTATCGAGATAATCTTCAGGATATTTCACCTGAATCTCTTTCATCTCACCTATACCCATACCACGTAACCCCTCTTTGAACTCTTTTAACACTGTTTCAGAACCCAGGTCGATTTCGATGTTTTCCAGCTTTTCCTCTTTAAGTTTATTCAATTTGTCGTATTTTTTTATCAGATCGACAATAACCATATCGTCATCATGACACTTACGGTTAACAGGATGGAATTCAGCGTATTTTTGTTGAAGCAGTTTCAATGAGTTGTCAACGTCAGCATCAGTAACCTCACGAACTCTTTTTTCAAGTTTTAAGCCCTTATAACCTTTGAGGTCAATTTCGGGTTTAACCTCGAACTCAGCTTTAAACTTCAAAGGTTTGTTTTCGTCGAAATCGACCTCAGAGATTTTCGGTTTGGAGATTGGATCAAGGTTTTCCTGCTTGATGGCGTTGCTGAGTGCGTTAGCAACAAGCTTTTCAAACACATCGGCTTTAATGCTCTCGCCAAAACGTTGTTTTAATAGATTTATCGGAACCTTGCCAGGACGAAAACCGGAAATGTTGGCTTTGGTGCGATATAGATCGAAGCAGTTTTTGAACTCGGTGCCCACCTCTTCCTGAGGCACTTCTATTTTAAGAATCCTTTTACAGTTAGGTTCGGTAATTACAGTAACTTTCAACATTCCTCCTTATTTATTTCAAATAACAACATTATCCGGTAACACCGAATGGCTTTAAAAATCAACCGATGTTTACGATGTATAAAGTCGTTATTCATTTCCCCTGTGCATATGATCAATTCTTATGCGAAAGGGGGGATTTGAACCCCCACCCCTTATGGGACTGGATCCTAAATCCAGCGCGTCTGCCGGTTCCGCCACTTTCGCTAATATCAAACTTTGAAATATAGTTAGCCTTATTAATTTAGTCAAGGTTTCATACCCGAGGAATCATCACCAAACAATTCAGCTGAACGGCCAGACCAATATTATTTAATTTACTTACCAGTTTTAACTTGGTTCAGCGGTAAAATGTTTATTGAAGTCATTTTGTTATTTTCCCTAATTTTTTAAGACAATTTGCAAAAATATTAAAACATAAGTCCATTTTGAATTGGTTTTTATTACTAAATCCGTAATACTTATCCCAGAAAAACCTTTTGATGATCATTAAGCAACCCATAAGTAGAAATTATTAAAAATAAACCCTAAATGATGAAAAGTAGATATTCGGATAGGCTCCAAACTCGGAGTGGTATTCCGTGTAAGGCATTAATTCATCAGGGAATAACAGCTTCAGGTGTTCACCGAAACCAAGATAAGCTCCTGCCGCAAGGTATATATTTTCGGAGATATTGTATTCAATATGAGTTGATAAGAACATCGATTGGTCTGTGATATTAAAAAGTGCCTGTTCGTTGAGAATTATAAGCGGTCTAAATTGATAAGTTAATCCAGGGACTAAGTAATGTTTTCCCAGCAGGTAAACCGAACCATCAATGAAAGCTGTTTTTGAAGAGTTGCTTACATAATCTCCGGGTTTGTCCGAACCAGCCTGGTTATAATGATATTCGATAAATCCGTATGTTTTGCTACCAAAATTATAATCCAGGCCTATAGTTCCCCTGAGGTAGCCATTCTCATCTTCTCTGGTATCGTCATCGGTTAATGCCTTGACGAACACATAGGCCGCTTCACACCAGAATCCCGCACCGCCAATTGAACGGGTAACATCGAGTCCAGCCAGAAGGTTTTCGCGGAAACCTAAAAGCAGTAGTGAAAAGTCTGTTTCTTTAGTATAGAATTTACCACGCAGAAAAACAGCACTTTTATCAAACTTGAAGTCATCGCCAGCTACATAACCAGCATCGAACTCGCCCATGAAACCGATAGGGATACGCATCCGAACGGCGTCCACTCCAATACGGTCCTCGGTATCCAGCTCTTCAAAAGTATATGGAGCAATAACATCGGTGGGATTAATAACACGTGCACTTCCCCAGGCAATTGCCTGACGGCCAATAAATACATCGCAGAAATTTGAGCTTATGGATATATTAGCGCGATCCAGATTCTGGAATAATCCAAGACTTTGATCAGTATCGATTTCAGACGGATAAAGTCGTGAATCGATATCTGCAAACCGATAGCTGTAGGGATTATATTTCATATAATCAGGCAGGTCATAGACGACAGAAAAGTTTTTGTAATATCCATCAATAGAGATGTCATTTTGGCTGACGGCCGTTTTTGACCATAACATTAAGAATATTATTATAGTTATTTTCTTCATATTATTATTGATTCGCTTATTCTCGGTTTTCGTCGCCCACAATTTTTCCATCTTTTAATATTATCAGGCGCTTGGCTCTTTCCATAATCATTTTGTCATGTGTGGAGAAAACGAATGTTATCCCGCTATCCTGATTCAGCTTGCGCATCATATCCAGCAGTTCGGCTCCTGTTTTCGAGTCGAGGTTAGCTGTTGGTTCGTCGGCAAGAATAAGGGCTGGCCTGGAAACCATCGCCCGGGCAATAGCCACTCTCTGCTGCTGCCCGCCGGATAGTTGAAGAGGCATACGGTCTTCAAATCCAGTTAGGCCGACATCTTCAAGGATGCGTTCTACCCGTTGGCGTCTTTGTTCCTTGGGCACACCCTGCAGGAGCATGATGTACTCGATATTTTCCTCAACGCTGAGCACCGGTATAAGATTATACGCTTGAAATATGAAGCCAATGTTATCGCGACGGAAATCCGACAGTTCGTTACCGCTCATGCTTGATATGAGATTCCCATTCAACCAAACCTTACCCTCGGTTGGAGAATCAAGACCTGAGATTATATTCAGGAGAGTCGTTTTTCCCGATCCCGATGGTCCAACTATTGCGGAAAACTCACCCTGTGTGATCGTCAAATCTATACCATCGACAGCTGGAACCGGAACACCACCATCAGAATAAACCTTCTTTAACTTCTCGGTCACTATAATATGTTCATTTCTTTTTTCCATTTTTCCTCCTGCTACAAACTCTTGCGCATAGCATTTGCCGGAGACATTTTAGCGGCATACAGGGCAGGATACAGCCCAACTAATGTCGTTAATATAAAGACCCAGATCGGGTAGATTATAAACTGTTTGACCTGTAGAACCGGATACAGGAGGTGCCGGAACGTTACTCCCACAAACTCGATACCTGTATAATCGATGCCGGTTTTAATGGTAATATAAGTGACCAGGAAACCAAACACCGTTCCTAATCCAATGCTTATAATTGCCAAGGCTCCCGCTTCGAAAAGAATCATCCGAGCCAGCACAAAAGGTCGTGTTCCCAGAGCACGAAGAACACCGAATTCAAACATCCGCTCCCGCAATGACATAAACAGGGTATTAACAATTACCAGGGATACGATGGCAAACAAGATCAAACCGATTATGAAGATGCTGAAATTCGACATACTGAAAACGGCCTCGATCTGCGGTAAAATTACTGCCCAACTGACGGCCTCGTTGCCATTCTTTGAATATTTATCCCAGAAAGGGAGCTGTTTATCCCTGCCATACTCATGGTTGATAAACTTTATAGCGATTTCATGGACCTGGTGATTTATACCAAGCATTTTCTGAGCCTTATCAAGACGGATAAATGCCATCCCTTTATCCATCTCGGTAACATTGAAATGAAAGATACCGGAAACTCTGAACATTTCCTGGGATAAGTCGCCGGTATAAGCTTGAGCAACAGTCATCACCACTCGGTCACCAATGTTTACCTCAAGAACATCAGCCAGTTTATTGCCGATGACTATGTCATGCGGGTCATCACCCTCAAAGTAATTCCCCTCGGTAATAACATCATCGATTTGCGAAATGTGTTTCTCGGTTGGTGGATATATTCCCACCATGTTTATAGAGCTGAAATTTGCCGGTGATGAGATCATACCAAAAGATGTTGTTCGCAGGGTAAGGTGTTCAACTATATCCTCTTGTTCTAAATCCGAAACTAACTTGTCAAGATTGTTTATGGTTAGTTCCACTTCGTGAGTGCTGCGGAAACCTTGGCGGTGGATTTGCCCCTCGCCTAAAAAAGATGAAGTGATTGATTCAACCATGTTATTCTCCATACCAATCCACAAAGCATCGGTAAATATCAGTGAGGCCAGACCTATTCCGATGGCGGTGCTGGCTATGAAGGTCCGGCGTTTATTGCGGAGGATATTTCTCCAGGCAAGCTTAATGAACATCCATATATTCAACATCAATGCACTCTCATCGCTTTTGTTGGTGCTATCCTGGCCGCTTTTAAAGCTGGGAAAATGCTAACAACAGAAGCAGTAAATAAAATCGTGACAGCAGGTATTAAAAAGCTTCTAACATTTACCTGGGTATAGTATTTGCTAAATTCCACACCGCCGTAAGTAAAGGTAAAGGGCAGGGCGACACCATGAAAAGACAATAGATAATTAATCGGCAAGCTAAGGATAGTTCCTGCAATTATACTCGCCAGAGCAATGATATTAACCTCGTAAATGATAATAATGATTATCTGAAGAGGCCTGGTACCGATTGCTTTCATTAAACCGTATTCGCGTATTCTCTCCAGCACCGTCATCAGCACCGTGTTTAATACTCCTACTGCGACTATAATGATTATGACGAGAAGCATTATCCACATTCCCTCTTCATCAGCTAACATTGCTTGGTAGAATTGCTTGGCGAACTCTTGCCAGGGGGCTATATCGAGATCGGCTTTATTGAGCATACCGTTTATCTGGTGAGCCAGCCTTCTTTCGTTACCGAGTTTTTCAACAATTATTGCGATTTCGTGTACCCGTCCATTAAGGGCCATAAGTTCCTGAGCCTCTGGTAGAGTCAGATAAAAATCCATCCGGTCACTCATATCATCACCGCTTTCAACCAGACCTACGATTGGGTATAACTCGTTGGCAATGGAGCCATCCGCCGCCTGGGAAATGATAACCACTTCGTCACCGATTTGAGCCTTAAGAATATCAGCTAACCCTTTGCCCAAAATTGCCTCTTTTGATGTGGCACTGGAAAAATTTCTCCCCTCGACAATCTTCCTGCTGAAACGTGTCGATTTCTCCTCCAGGTTGAGATCTATTCCTAATATCCTGACACCAGCTGTCTTCTCACCCACCGAGGCTAAACCCGCTGAGTACAGGCGAGGTGCCCAGGCCTCAACCCCATTAATACCGATGATTTTTTCCCCGATCGTTTCGTAATCATCAATTGTTTTATATAAAGATGGTTGATCAAGATAGCCCTTTTTGTGTATCTGGATATGACCGAGTCGATTGCGTGTGAATATATCGATGGTGTTCGAATATGTCCCGTCCCCCCAGCCAATGGATATCGCAGAAAGAGTAAAACCACCAAACATCGTCAGGGCGGTGAGAATGGTTCTTCTTTTCTGCCGAAAGACATTGCGAAATGCAATCTTAAGCGATAGCAATGTGACTCTCCTTATTTTCTTGTGCGGAGGTTTCTCAGGCTAAAAATGTCTTTATCAATTTTTCGATCAAACTCGATATTAATATAACGAATAATGGTTTTGTGTCCTTCTTTGTGTTGGGGTATCAGCTCCATTATTGTGGGGATTTCCCTATCGTCGAAAAGTTTTACATCTTTGAAGTTTATAAGCCTTATCAGGTTTCCTCTCTCATCGAAATATTGTTCCCAGACAGGCATGTAATCGCTTTTTCTGACAGCTATAATTATGTGGCCCCAGACAATTGCCAGTCCCTCTTTTGGCACAAGCTTAACGTAAAGAAGCTTCTCGTCAGCATCCTCGACAGTTGTGAGCTTGAAAATGTAATCTTCAACCAATGAATACTCTTTTACCAGGTCATCATTGGTGAAATCTGAGCCCATCCATGAACCTACCATCATCGAGGGGGGTATCTTTATCACCTTGTTCGTCTTCGGCAAATAATTCCACATCTCGTTGCCAATGCGCAGGGTGGCAATGCCTTTCTCTTTGGCGGGCGAGAGGATTCGGATAAAGGTCTTCTCCATCCCCTCAGTCCAAACATTCATAGTCAAGGTTCTTTCCCAGTGAGGTGTAGAGATAGTCATTTCCATCTCCGAATAACTGGATTTACTTCGGTACAGTTCATCGATCTTTTTCACGATTTTTTTAAGAACGGTGTCAGAATCTATGTCCTCAGACAGCCCTGTGGAGGGAAGAACTAGAACAACAAGAAATATAATGCGGATTACCCAGTAGGAAATGGTCATTTCACCTCCAACCAGTTAGTATGTTCATCGAAATTGAATTTAATACGGGTGAATTTTATGTTTGTTTCAAAGCTTAACATAACCTAAGTTCATAAAACAATCAGTATTTTATGTCAATGCTTTATTGCCAAAAAGTCCAATTGTTTTCAATAAACGTGAGGTATATTTTTGTTATTCGTTATTGTAATTTCTATAGCCGTTACTTATGGTCATTAGTTTTGTTGATCACCATAATGCCTGTAATGCCGGTTAAGTTCGGAGACTATCTTTTTTATATCAAGTCCTTTTTCATTTACAAGTTCTTCGAGGGTCTTCCAAACAGGTTCTCCGCACTGGATACAGTGGATTCCCCTTTTCATCAAAAAGGAATTTATCCCCGGGTATTTTTCCAAAAGCATTTCGACAGAATCTGAGGGTTTGATCATCTTGTCCTTTCTTATTTATATTTTCCTATAGGCATGATTGCTAAAGGGTTTTCGTTGTCGGGTATGTTAAGAACATTTTTCACCTGCTGGTCATCAAAAGCGCCGATAAATGTTGTGCCAAGGTTTAGTGATACCGATTGAAGGTATATGTTTTGAGCTGCACATCCAACCTCTATATGAACATATCTTATACCTCTTTTTCCATATTTAATAGTTGTGCGTTCGTAAACAGCGGTGATGACAATTACCGCCGGGCTGTTTTCCACCCAGGCTTGCATCAAAGCCGCATCAGCCAGTTGTGCCAGTTTGTTCCCATCAGAAATCAGCTCTAGTTCATGCTTGCTGGGTAAGTACTTATAAACACCCGCTGATAAGCCCTCGATTTTATCGGCTACCACATAAATCTCAAGTGGATAAAGTGCCCCTGCAGAGGGCGCCGTTCGAAAGCCCCTGTTATCGGTTATACCCTGGGCAGACCAGAGAAGCTGGGATATTTCTGCTAAAGACAAGGGTACGTTTTCAAAATTTCTTATCGATCTTCTTCTTGAAAAAGCTTCCTCTACCGAAAGATCGCTTTTTTCAACCGGCGGGCTTAAATCTATCGTTTTGGTTGTACCAGTATTTTTAGCAGATTCTTGAGAGTTGCCCCGAGAGTATGTTAGCATTGCAAATCCAATCGAAATGACTAATAATAAAGATACCATTTCCTTCATCAGGTCCTCCTGTTTTCTAAAAAATTACTAATACATCTGCGTTAGGGCAACGATAAAATACTTTAACAACGAATTTTATCTTAATGGTTATCTATGAAATTGATTAACTTGTTATTCTCGGGAGCCAGGGATAAATCGTCCGAATGTCAGATTTATTATTTGTGATGGTTTGGCTTGGAACGCACTGGAGGGACGATTTCCAGGATAACGGTTTGTTGGCGGCCGGTCTGAGGACTTTGACCGGATGTATCAATTTGTGTATAGAGAGATTCTGCAAGCGGCTTAAACGGTAGCGCATATAGCGAGTCCTCGGCTGTTGGTGGTGGAAATTCATCGAGTCTATACAATCTTTTTAGATATTCCTCGGCATCAGTGTAGTTTATCATGGCTTTTTGCACACCGGTGCCATGATAAAAAACACCCGCACCACCGATATAGGCGGTGCCGAACATCAACCCAAGACATAATGCACCCATTGCTAAATATATCTTGAACATCCCCGCTGGGAGCATTTTCTGGAAAAGATATCTGTAATTTGCAAGAAGGATTATAATTATGAAAACGGTAATGCCTAAGATCTTATGGATATTCATAAACCGGTGACCGCTATCTGTCATCCAGGTTATTTCGAAATCGATTAAACCTGATATTACGGTTATGAATGCCGTTAAGGCAGCGGCAACAATATATATTTTGGCGAGGATTGGCCAGAGCCGTTTACCTGTTATAAGCGCCAACACCTCGTAAACCATAGCCAGTACAAAAAGCACTATGGAAAAATGGACTATCATCGGATGGAAATGATACATTTTTCACCAACGGCACTTAAGTTTCTCGGTTTATTTCTTATTAGTTGTTATCGGATGAAAGGCGTTAATATAAAGGGC
>NATP01000003.1 GCA_002085375.1 candidate division Zixibacteria bacterium 4484_95
ATTTTGAAACCATTTGATCATTCTGATAATTATGGGGGGCCTAAAACCAACCTGTTTTAAGTTTTAACTCATATCATCATATTATCTATCTTGAAAAATTGAAAAATATCCCCTAACGTAATATTTAAAGTGCTTAAGATACTCTGGGAAATTAAATGATAAGAAAAAAAGAAGAGGCAAGATATGAGGTTTGAAAATGTCATTGAGGCTATTGGTAGAACACCATTAATAAAATTAAACAAGCTACCTAGTCCTAATTCAGCCACAATTTATGCTAAGATGGAAAGCTTTAATCCCTGTCATTCGGTTAAAGATCGAGTTGGAGCAGCAATGGTTGAGGCAGCTGAAAAGCAAGGCAAGCTGAAACCTGGAATGACTATTATTGAACCAACCTCAGGCAATACAGGCATTGCTTTAGCAATGGTGGCTGCCTGTAAAGGATATAAGGTTGTTTTTACTATGCCTGAGACTATGAGCGTTGAACGGCGGAATATTCTCAAACTTCTTGGAGCAGAGATCATTTTGACACCTGGTTCCGAGGGAATGAAAGGCGCTGTCAAAAGAGCTGAAGAACTGGCTAGTACGAAAGGATATTTTCAGCCACAGCAATTTTCTAATCCGGCCAATCCAGAAATTCATCGTAGGACAACGGCCAAAGAGATAATAAAGGATTTGGGTGAATTACATCTTGACGCTCTTGTGGCGGGTGTAGGAACCGGTGGAACGATAAGCGGCACAGGGGAGGTATTAAAACATAAGTATAATTGCAAAGTTTATGCGGTTGAGCCGGATGATTCGCCAGTGTTATCGGGTGGAGAACCGGGGTCTCATCCGATTCAGGGAATAGGTCCAGGTTTCATTGCGGATAATTACAATTCTGATATGGTTGATGAGATAATCAGGGTTAAAAGTTATGACGCATTTAAGACAGCTAATCGTTTGGCCAAAGAAGAGGGCATACTTGGAGGTATTTCATCGGGAGCGATAATCTGGGCAGCACTCCGGGTTGCCTCCGAGCTTAAGGCAGGGAAAATAGTGGTTACATTTGTATGTGATACTGCCGAACGTTATCTTTCGACTGATTTAGTTAAGGTTTAACGTTAACATCATTTCACTTTTTCCGATTAAATAACATATGCTGAAAATTATTGAGGATATAAAAGCAATATATCGTAACGACCCAGCTGCTAAAAATCTTGAGTTTTTACTTTACCCCGGTTTTCATGCCATAGCCTTTCATCGGTTAATTCATTGGTTATGGAAAGTTGGTGTGCCTTTTATTCCTCGTTTGTTTTCTCAGATTTCACGTTTTTTAACTGGCCTTGAGATCCATCCAGGGGCTACGATCGGCAAGGGATTTTTTGTTGACCATGGAGCCGGGTTGGTAATCGGCGAGACAACGGAGATTGGGGATAATTGCGTGCTTTTCCACAATGTAACTCTGGGTGGCACCGGTAAACAGAAAGGGAAACGTCACCCTACACTTGGTAATAATGTCCTAGTAGGAACGGGAGCAATTCTTTTAGGGCCAATTAAGGTTGGTGACAACGTTAAAATAGGCGCAAACAGTTTTGTGTTTATGAAAGATATCCCTTCAAACTGCACCGTTGTCGGTACACCGGCGAAAATTGTCAGGCGTAATGGTGTTCCCTGCAGTGAAGAACTGTAAAGGTTGTTTATAGGTCAATTTTCACAGCTAAATTTTGCATGAGTGGTTTGTATTAAATAAAAATCCTCAAAATCTTGGGTTTGGTGTTTCTCTAACAAGCAAGCAAGGGAAAAGCAAGAAAACAATCTATCTCAGTGTTATCTCACCTGCAGTGTATGACTTTAAGCCGCTCCTGTTTTTTATCAAAAGTCCGCCGTTATCGTCAAAACCAATCACCTTACCAGTGATTTTTTTCTTACCCAACGAAAGTGTTACCCGCTTGCCTAAAACCGCTGAGTGCTGGTTGAGTTCTGAGGCGATATATTTAAATCCATGTCTGCAAAAATTTCCATAAAGTTTCTCAAACTGCACTAATATATTCTGCAGTAGGGAAATCCGCGAGACCTCCTTTTTAGTTATAATTTTCAAAGAGGTTGCCGTCCTGTGCAAAGGACGTGGGAAATCTTTTTTGATGTGATTGACGTTTATACCTATTCCGACGACGACGTATTCTACTCTATCGAGCTCGGCGGCAAGTTCAATAAGTATTCCAGCCAATTTCCTTCTGTTATATAGGATATCGTTTGGCCATTTCATCTGGGTTTTAAGGTTTAATGTAGTATATATTGCCCGGATTATCGCCAAACCTGCTGTTAATGATAATCCGGGAGTTTTATCGGGTGGCAATTTTGGGCGAAGTATAAGCGAAAAATAAAGCCCTTTACCAGCTGGCGAATGCCATTTTCGCCCCAGCCGTCCACGTCCTTTGGACTGGGTATTGGCTATTATCAATGTCCCCTCGGGAAGGCCGGTTTTAGCGAAATAATGAGCGGTCTTATTTGTTGAGCCAATCGTTTCATAAGAGAAAATCCGGCAGGCAAAAAACCGGCAGGAAAGCCCAGCAGCTACCTCAAGTGGCAAAACAACATCGGGTGAATGAACCAGTTTATATCCCTTGTTACGACCGGCCTCGATTTGATAACCGCAATCTCTAAGATAAGCAACATTCTCGTAAACCAGCTGGCGGTTTATGTTCAATGATTCGGATATCTCCCGTGACGGCACAAATTTATTGTTGGCCCTTTTGAAGTAAGCAAGTATATCGGCGGCTATGCCAGGTCTGCCATCGTAGGGATAAAGATTCATCTGATATATCTCATCGATAAATCGACTGCCTTAGCCGAGTGCGTTAAAGCGCCGATTGAGATGTAATCAACACCTGTTTTGGCGATGGTTCTAATATTTTCAAGGTTGATACCACCAGAAGCTTCGACCTTTATTCTGGGGCTTTTAGACTTTATCATCTTAACCGCTTTTGAAAGTTGGCTTATTTTAAAGTTATCAAGCATTATGATATCTGGTTGATAATCAAGGACTGTTTTAAGTTGTTTCAAATTGGCGACCTCGATCTCGACTTTATATTTGATATTTTGCACCCTAGTAAGAACCTGCTTTATTCCTCCAGCAGCGGTGATATGATTGTCCTTGATGAGGATCATATCGTAAAGCCCCATCCTGTGATTGAATCCACCACCATGCAAAACCGCTTTTCTTTCAAGCCAGCGTAAGCCAGGAGTTGTCTTACGTGTATCGAGGATTTTTGCTTTCGTGTCTTTAATCTGGTTTGCATATTCAGCCGTTAGTGTAGCTACTCCGGAAAGATGGCTTAATAGGTTCAAAGCAAGTCTTTCACCTTTAAGGAGGGCTTGAACCGGACCTTTGACGGTAGCGATTTTTTCCATCGCCTTGAACTTTTTTCCCTCCCTGCAGTGAAATGTTACTTTGGTTCTGGGAGAGGTAAGTTTGAATGCATATTTAAATGCTTCAATCCCAGAGAGTATACCGCTGGATTTGGCAATTACAATCGCTGTACCTTTTCTGAATTTCGGTATTAGGGTTTCAGTTGTAATATCACCAGTTTTTATGTCTTCAAAATAAGCAATTTTTATAATTTGCTGGCATAGTTTATCCATCAACAGGTAAATTAGGAGAAACGAGATTTTTTTGTCAACGGGAAAAGTATTGACAAGGTTTACTTATAATTCTATCTTATGATTAACGATTTTTAGCATTGGGGTTTTTATGACTTCCAATAACTTTTGTATTCACCCAGAATATCAAGATAAGCTATGTTGGATTTCTATGTTGTCCAATCCTGAGCCTGAAATCACCGATCAGCAAGGCCCTTCTGCTATACAGGATGACATAACGATTTGTTATGAATGCCAGCGGTTCAAAACCAATACTGAAAGGGGCTTTGGAAGGCGATCTGCTGATCAGGCTATTGGCCTCACCGTTATCAAGCTTTTAGAACAACTTTTACTTAAAAAACGGAACCTCCAGCAAACGGCTGACGAACTAAAGAAAACGATAGAACAACTAAATCTTCTTAAAAATATTACCGATGCTCTTGCCCGAAGCGAAAGCCTTGAAAAAAGCCTGAAGATTATTCTTACCGGCGCATCCTCTGGGGATGCTTTTGGTTTTAATCGAGCGGCGGTTTTTTTGGTAAACGATAATAACAACATGCTTGAGGGAAAATGTGCTATCGGACCAGAAAGCCCGGAGGAAGCCAACAGGATTTGGGAGGAGATATCGAAAATTCCCTTAAACCGTCTTTTAGAGGAAATTCTTAACGGAGAAGAATTCGTACCCTGTTCCCTTGAGACGATGATTTCCAAAGTAAGGGTTCCCATGTCTGATAAGGAAAATCCCCTTATTAAAATCCTTAACGATTCCAAGGAAAAAGTAATAGATATAAAAAAGGAGTTATATCCGGATTTTGATATGTCGTGGTGGCCTGGGTTTGAGAAGGCCGTAGCAGTGCCTTTAATCTCCGAGGGAAAACCGCTGGGACTGATTTGGGCAGATAACGCTATCACCGGTAAACCGATCACCAACGAATTGATCGATTCTTTAAAATCTTTAGCCAATGCCTGTGCCTCAGGTTTGCAGAACGCTATTTTACATCAGAAACTTTACGCCCAGCTCAAAGAGCTTGAAAGAGTACATGAACTTTTCAAATCGAATCAAGCTTATCTCGTTCGTCATGAAAGACTTGCTGATATTGGAATGCTGGCCACTAAAGTAGCCCATGAATTTAGAGTTCCTCTGGTCACGATCGGCGGCTATGCTCGAAGGATGAAAAAAACCATAGGCACCGAAAACTTCGACAGGCTATCCGTAGACGTTATTATTTCGGAGGTCGACAGATTATCAAAAATCACCTCTGATATTCTGGAATATTCACGGGGTGCTAAGCTCAATATAAAAGAGTGCGATCTGAATACCGTAATTAATGATTCGTTAAACCAGCTCAAAGATAAGTTGGAAACCTCTAGCATCATACCCGAAAAAAAGTTTGTAACCAAAAAACTTACGATCAAAGCTGATCCACAGAGGTTAAAACAGGTGATATTCAATCTTGTTGATAATGCCGTTGACGCTATGAACAATGGCGGTAAACTTACCGTAAGAACATCAAAGAAAAAAGGATACGTTGTTTTGGATATAAAAGATACAGGGGTTGGTATAAGTAATAAAGAGCTTGAAAACCTGTTCAAGTTATTTTACACGACTAAGGAGAAGGGATCCGGGTTGGGGTTAGCCGTTTCGAAAAAAATTATTGATGACCATGGTGGTTATATAAGTGTGGATTCTCAGCCAGGTGAAGGCACTGTTTTTTCTGTTCATATTCCAGCTTTAAACGGGCTTGAAATGAATAAGAACAATCAGATACATTAGGAATATAATGAAAATTGAAGATAAAGGAAATGGAGGTCGGGCTTGCCCAGAGTTTTAGTGGTTGAGGATGAAAAGTATCTTCTCGAACTATATAAAAATGAGTTGGAGGATGAAGGTTATGAAGTGATACCGGTTGACAATGGCAATGAGGTTTTAGAAAAGGTAAAAGATTTTCATCCGGAAATAGTTATCCTTGATATCCGCCTAGGGGGAACAGAGGGTCTGGAAGTATTAGAGCAGATAAAAAGTTATGACATGAAACTTCCGGTTATATTGAATTCAGCTTATGCAACATATAAGGCAAATTTTTCTTGCTGGATTGCTGATGAGTATGTCGTTAAGTCACCGGATTTGACCGAGTTAAAAACAACTATAAGGAAGTATATTAAAAATTAAACAAAAAATTGTTTTTCTTTAAGGGTTAAGCCCGACTATTCATTAAGGCAATTTCGTTTTTTGAAAACAGCACCCAAATCAAAAGCTTATAGGTATACAGCCAGAAAACAAGAAATCATAAAATAACGGTATGTGTTTATGAGGTTCAAAATCGATTCCGGCTGATGTTAACAAATCGAGCACTCAAGCACAAGGGGCAGAAACAGCTTATGCTCTCGTTAATCAGAGTTTACGTATAAAAAGATTGAATCTCATAATTCAACCATCCTTGTAATGAAGAGCCATGTTGATTTTCTTAGCGATAATAAAGATCACTGGTGAGAATTGGAAGTTTTAGAAAATAATATACCCCGATATCCAGTTTGCCCGAAAGCAATCTCCAATTTTGATAAGTGGTGTTTCCCAATGAAACAATTAAAGCAATCGCATTTAGTTCAAGCTGGGTATTTACCGGATATGTAATCGCTGAGATACCGGTTTTCCGCTTTGAAATCTTTTAAGAGAGATTTTACTATGTCTCCTATTGAGATTATGCCAGACAACTTATTGTCCTGCAAAATCGGTACATGGCGAATGCGGTTGGATGTCATAAGTTGCATGATATATTCGACGTCATCCTCGGGAAAACCAATGATGATATTTTTCGTCATCACTTCACCAACAGCGATTCTCTGCCAACTGCTTTCATATTTTTCGAAAACCAGCTTTATTATGTCTCTCTCGGTGATTATACCGACAGGACAGTGGCTAGAGTCCACAACGACCAGAGAACCAACTTTATTTTCAGTGATATTCTGTAGGGCTTGTTTGATAGTGCTATGGGGAGTGATGGTATTAACACCTGAACCTTTTGTTTTGAGTATATCGGCTACTTTCATTTATTGTCTCCTTGATGGTTAACCTTGTTGTTACTTTTCTAAAACTTATACAAACTCAACTTTCAAATATTTTTGCATCCTAATCATTAAAGAATAGATTTTTGATATATCAGCATTATCATTTAATACATATTGATGGCAGGTTATGATGTTCTGAAATTTTGGAGATGTATAAACCTATCTGAATGAATTATAGTTTTATTTAATAGAAAAATTATTGTTACATTGATTAATGTTGATTATAAACCATCCGATATAAAATATTGAATCATAAATCAGGAGGGTGAAAGTGAGAAAGACACGCTGCAAAGCCATAACCAAAAACAAAAAACGCTGCAAGAACTGGGCTCGGGGCAATTCCAAATATTGCTGGGTCCACAGACATTAGTTTTTGAAAGCAAGGTATTAAGTATAGGGTTTAGTTGCTAACTAAACCCTTTTTTTACTTTTGTCTTAAGTTGCCAAAGATACATCATCAAATTTTTTTACATGATAATAAATATAATCAGGAAGTTCAATAAATAATTATAAGGTCACTGGGATTCAGAGTATCTTTTTTGGGGATACGAATTAAGTATTATAGCCGCGATTTGTTCGGGAAGTATGTTTGTGCTGTTTATTATAAGATCATAAGCGTTGGGAATGTTTTTTTTCAAATTCCCATCTCTTGATTTGCTGGTCAACGATAAGTTCGATCGCTTTCATAAATGACCTCCCCATCTCTATAAAAAGCAAATCTTGCATTTTATATAACAGTGCCGTCCTTTACGTCAATTATATAATTGACTTAAATAATTCCAATATGGAACAATTTGCATGTATTTGAATTAGAAAATTTAAGGGAAATATGTTGCTTATCGTATTTAAAACTGGTAAAATCCCAAATGCATGTAAATAATAAAGGAGGTTTATAATGTGTAAGTCGTCTATCTTTTTTGTAGTTATGTTGGTTGGTGTTTTGATTATGTTTTGTTCTAAAAATTCTATCTATGCCGAGGAGGATTCTCCACGAGAACTTAACGCGGTTGAGAGCAAGCTTGTAAAAGCGGACAATAAGTTTGGATTTAACATATTTAAGGAAATAGTTAATGAGGACAAGGACTCGAATGTATTTATCTCGCCTTTGTCTATATCGATGGCTCTGGCAATGACCTACAACGGTGCCGATGGTAACACCAAACAGGCGATGGCCTCGACACTTGAACTGTCTGATCTATCCATTACGGGGATGAATGAATCCTATCAAAGCATGATTGAGTTATTAATGAACCTTGATCCTCAGGTGATATTTCAGATAGCGAACTCTATATGGTATCGTCAGGAATACGATGTCGAACATGATTTTGTTGACCTGAACAGGACACATTTTAATGCTGAAATCAGGGCTTTGGATTTCAATAAGCCGAATTCTGTTAATATAATCAATAACTGGGTTGATAAAAACACCAACGGTAAAATTAAGGAGATCGTGCAGCCACCAATCGACCCACAAACCGTGATGTATTTAATTAACGCTATCTATTTCAAGGGCACCTGGACCTACGAATTTGATAAAAAAGATACCCGTGATGACAAGTTTAATTTAGTTAACGGTTCTCAAGTACCATGTAAAATGATGGTTCAGGAAAAGAGATTTCGTTATTTTGAGAATGATGAGTTTCAGGCTATCGATCTGCCATATGGAGATAAAAAATTCAGTATGATAATTTTTTTACCTAAACCCAAGGTCGATGTAAATACCCTAATAAGTATGCTCGATTCAGAGGATTTTGATATCTGGCTTGGTCGTTTTTCAAAGCGG
Organism: candidate division Zixibacteria bacterium 4484_95; assembly: GCA_002085375.1. Taxonomy (GTDB): domain Bacteria; phylum Zixibacteria; class MSB-5A5; order UBA10806; family 4484-95; genus 4484-95. Next base: position 8,468 of record NATP01000003.1, read on the forward strand.
TCTGGAACATTATATTTACCCAAATTCAAAATTGAATATGGGCTATCTTTGAACAGAGCCTTGAGCGCTCTTGGTATGGGAATAGCCTTTACCGACAAAGCTGATTTTACAAAGATAAATAAAAGGGGCGGTTTATTCATCAGCGAGGTTAAGCATAAGACTTTTATTGAGGTCAATGAAGAGGGTACCGAAGCGGCTGCGGTTACCAGCGTGGGAATGATGAAAACCTCAGTGGGTCCAACCCCGTTCGTTATGCGTCTTGACCGGCCTTTTATATTGATGATTAGAGAGAACCATTCGAGGACAATCCTTTTTATGGGGAAAATAATGGAACCAACCCTGGGTTGAAAGTGATATGCAATTATCTTAAAAATTGAATTCAAAAGTAATATCGCGTTTTTGCAAAATGCAACAGAAGAGATTCGTATCCGATTCGGGTGTTTCAACCAATGTTGTATTAATTCTACGGTATTTACAGATTACTTTTTATATTATAACAACAAGCTTCAGTAGGCAGAATCATCCATTCTAACTACGAGGCTAGAAAGCCTCGCCCATTATCTGTAATTCACACAACCTTTGTTGATATGACACTGGCTTTTAAAGAACTTGTGACTAAAATCTGACTTTACGGATATCAAAAAACAAATATTAATACTCATTTTCTTTTATACGGCACCTGCGGTCGGGAGAAGTAATCATTAGTTATATTTTTTGTGATTTTAGAAAGGGCTAATATGGCAATGAGGTTGGGGATTGTCATCACGCCAAGTCCGATATCGCCGAATCCCCAGACCGCCTCCAGTTTGGCCACGGCTCCGATAAATAGCACAATACAATAGATATACCTATAGGGCATCACCGCACCATTGCCAAAAAGATACTGCACCGACCGGTCTCCATAATATGACCAGCTTATCATGGTTGAGGTGGCAAACAACAGCACTCCCGCGGTTATAATATATCGTCCATAGCTGCCCAGAAATGCAAGGCCATGTTGGAAAGCGTAGGCTGTCATCGGTGAACCGTTGAGTGGTTGTCCATCGACGGTGACTGTCCAGGCACCAGTGATGATAATACATAAACCAGTAATTGTGCAGATTAATATAGTATCGATATATGGTCCCATCATTGCCACGGCGCCCTCGCGGACGGGTTCTTTAGTTTTGGCAGCTGAGTGGGCGATGGCGGCCGAACCAAGACCAGCCTCGTTGGAAAATAGCCCACGTTTAACACCCCAGATAAGTGTATGCATAAAGAACGAACCGGCAAATCCGCCAACCATACCAGGGGGCGAGAAAGCATACTTGAAGATCAGGTCAAACGTAGCTGGAATCTTGTCGGCATGTATAAGAAGTATTGTAAGACCCCCAGCGACGTAAATTATAGTCATGGTTGGCGCCAGAATTCTTGTTACCTGGCCAATTCGCTTGATGCCACCTATTATAACCATAGCCACCAGGGTTGAGAGGACCAGACCTGTAAACCATGTAGGGATGGTAAAATCGGAGCGAAGCTGGTCGGCCACGGTAAAGGCCTGGATTGAGTTACCTATGCCAAATGAGCATACAGCCGCTCCTGCAGCAAAAATAACCGCCAGAGGTTTCCAGCCCAAACCTTTTTCAATGTAATACATTGGTCCACCCGAGGCTGAACCATCAGGGTTTATCCTGCGATATTTCATCGATAAAGTGCATTCAGTGAATTTCAATGAGGTGCCGAATATACCAGTAACCCACATCCAGAACAATACACCGGGACCACCATAGTGAATCGCAGTAGCCACCCCAGCGATATTGCCGATTCCAATTGTTGCAGACAGGGCGGTGGAGAGCGCCTGGAAATGGGTGATATCACCCGCATCAGCAGGGTTGTCGTATAGGCCACGAGTGACATCAATTGCATGCTTGAGGCGCCTTATCTGAACCCAGCCCATACGAAACGTGATGAATATCCCCGTACCCACCAACAGTATAACCATAAGGGGCATTTGCGAGGGGAAATTCCAGACGATCTCAGCTAGGCTATCTATTAATGATTTAATCATCTCTATAAGACCTCCGGGGAACTAATGATTATCGTTCCTACAATAATTCCCATGAACACTTTTTTATTCTATTAAATATAGAAATTTATGGCAATAGAAATGTCAGGAACATAGGAAATTAAGTATGGTTATCGTGTAGTGAGTCAATGACATTGGGATAATTTTAGAATACAATACAAAGGATTATTTTAAATTCATCATTACCCACCAGCTGAGTGGATTACATTTATCGCCTGTAAAATGACGTGCTAGCCCCTTGAATTCAATCTGTTATTCTATTATACTCTACTTTCGTAATCTCCAGCTCATACCACGTAAAATCTCCCTCTTTTAATTTCCATGTAACCGTTGACCTGGTGGGAATCCTTACACCTTCGAATTCCCTATAACTGGTTTCGTCTATGGTTATAACCCAGGTCTCTAAGGTTGGGCCTGCCTTCCGGTTGTAATAACGCTGGGCTTCAAAACTTATAACATCACCGTCTGCATTAAATTTGAATATACCAGATGCTGTTATCCCGCCATAGCTCATGGTTGCCTTGGCAGTAATAGAATCTATTTCTTGCCAGGTGATATAATTACTCAATGCAGCCGAGGGGAACCAAACGATCTCAGCTATATATCTTAACAAGGAACCTTGGTCTGTTTCTTTTCCCCTGGCATTAGCAACAGGGAAGAGCGAAAGCAGTTTAATAAGCATGTTCCCTTTGCCATCTTGATATTTGTCTCTTCCGATAAGGTGCACAAATGGTGCGACCTTAACATCGGCGACCCATATAAAGCTGGGTTTCTCAACGGTGAAGTATTGTTTAGCATCTACGGGCATCCAGTGGCCATCAAGTTTGGTTTTCATTTTGCCTTTCTGTTTCAGTATAACAGTTCGAACGATTTCTTTACCGATGATGTTGGATCGCTCAAACCATTTCTTCACGACTGGCGGAAGTTTTGCAATATCAACTGCGGTTAACACTTTTTTCTCTTGGCTGGTGTTTAGCAATAATGAATGAAGTTCGCTGTTTACCATTTTATTAAAGTTCCATGTTCCATAGGATAGAAAGCAGGTTAGAAGTATAATAATATTAACAAAGCTTCCAAATCTGGCATCTTGCCAGTAAATGATAATGAGGGTTTGAGAAAAAATAATTGCAACAGCAGCAATCATCCACCACCATTCTTTTCTTACCAAATACATAGCAACAGAAGAAATGAAAAGTAAACCACCGATCAGCCAAAATAATCCCACCGTTTTAGATAACATGCCCGATAAAGGAATAAGTGTTTTTCCTGTTAGTTGTTTTATTTGAGCCAACTGCCATTCTTTCACAAAACCCAGCAGGTGGATTAATCCATGAACGAAGATGATAAATGCGAGCATTAATCTGAACATGATTTATTTCCCTCCTTTTTCGCTTTTTTATTTCCGCATATGCTATGATAGGCAATGTTTCTATCGTGACAACGTATTTTTATCATGCGGTTTTCCAGGCCGTCACTTCAATACTTGGTGATAGCGTTGGGTAAAAAATCCTAATCATAATAAAAAATGGTAAAAGGAGAGCATCCACTAATTTTGTATATTTACTTCCTAAGACACCGTGTTCTTTTGAATTTGACTCGAGAAATCGCAGGAGGCTATTAATCTCGAGAGTCAAACTATCCCAGACGGGGATTCTTGTTTTTATTTTCCTGAATCCCGCTGTTTTCAACATTATACTTATAGACTGGGGAGAAAAAAACCTTATATGAGTTGGATCCTCTAAATTCCACCATTTATCCTTAAAAACAGTCAATCCTTTTGAAAGGCTATTTGGTGTGAGAAAATATAAAAAACCTTCCTTCTTGAGAGCATCATGACATTTCTTAAAAACCTCTACGGGGTTTTCAAGGTGCTCTATCACATGAATACCATATATCGAATCGAATTCATTTGTTGGTAATTGGCTATTCTCGATTTTCTCCCAATATAACGTGGCAGATTTTTCTAACGATTCGTCTATATGAACCCTTAGATTATCAGCATCAACTCCAGAAACTTTATATCCTTTTTTAAGAAACTTTGTTAATATTTTTCCGCTTCCAAAGCCAATCTCTAATAAATTCAACTGTATATTTTTAGGAAGTAGTCTATCAAGTCTTCTAATTGTTAGAAGGGCTCTTATTTTGTCAAAAAATTCACTACCTCCCCAAGCGTGCTCTCGTGCCCGGGCTTTACAGCGTTCAAGTTCACGCATGACATGAAAACACCGAGGACACTTTAACAGAGTGCAATTTGAACTTATATTCCATTCTAACATGAGATGACCACATGCCTCACATTTCTCTTGCTTATTAAATTGCATAGGATTCTCCTAATTATAAGATTTGAAGTATTTCGTTTTGAAATGAAACATAAGATTTCGAGGCTAAAAGAAGTTATGAACAGAAAGCGGAAGATTTGGAGGTAATGATTAAATCTCTTTTCTTTTAGTCTCTGTCATCTGATTTTGGTGGCTTTTTTAAGCATCAACAGATGATTTCTTTTTTTCCCCAACTTAAAAAACCTTTCATCGATCTCATCGCTCAAATCATATAAGCTTTTTATTGTCCGCCTCTTAAAAAATTCAGATGGATGAGGGTTATGGTGCGATATCCAACCGATAAATAGTTATGACCTTGGCAATATACCATTTCAAGTAAGGTTTGAATATTTTCACCATTATCTTGATTTATCACTTCTCCAATTCTTCTAAAAATTCCACCGCCCGTCTCATGTGTGGTATCATAATCGAACCACCGACAATCAAAGCTACGCTGAATACATCGAAGAATTCATCCTTTGTCAATCCATTTTCATGACATTTAATTATGTGGTATCTGATACAATCATCACACCTGAGAACCATCGAGGTTGCCAACCCGAGCATTTCTTTGGTCTTTTTGGGTAGTACTCCATCCTTATAGGTTAGGGTATCAACCGCATAAAACCTCTTGATGGCTTTGTTATCCGTTTGCAGGATCTTTTTATTCATCCGATCCCGGTAGCTGTTGAATTCATTTACTAATTTTCCCATATTGTTCCTCACAATTTTTTTAATCAGTGGTTCAGTCTTTCAATTGCTTAGGTATAAAAAAATGCTAATCCTGCTTGAGATACTTCTCCAGCCAGTCAAGTTGGACCTGGTAAAAATATCTTATGTTATGAAGTTTCCGTATGAAATGTCCCTCATCGGGGAAATATAAAAGCTGTGAGGGGACTCCCCTTGTCTGAAGGGCGGTGAACATCATCAACCCCTGACTGACATCAACGCGGTAATCATTCTGCCCGTGTATTACCAAAGTAGGGGTCTTGAAATTCTTGACGTATTCAGATGGCGAAGCTTGGCGGTATGTTTTTTCGTTCCGCCAAGGCGGACCACCAAACTCCCAGTTAGGAAACCAGAGCTCATCAGTCGAATAATATTCGCTTATCTGGTCAAACACACCTTCTACGCTGATAAGGCAAGCAAACCTATCGGTATGTCCGCATATCCAGTTGACCATGAAACCACCATATGAGCGTCCCAATGCTGCCATCTTGGTTGAATCGATGAAATTGTACTTATCAATAAGGTAATCTAAGCCCAGCATCAAATCCTGGTATGGTTTTCCTCCCCAGTCTCCAGTTACAGCGTCGGTGAAAGCCCGGCCATAGCCTTTACTGCCATGGGGGTCGATCTGAACGACGATATATCCCTGAGCGGCCACAAGCTGTGTATTCCAGCCGTAGTAATTGAAATCACTCAACCAGCACCACTGTGGACCGCCATGAATTAACAAAACCAGTGGATATTTTTTGAGAGAATCGAAATCAGGAGGCAATGTTAGTAGACCATGAATGCTGTCGTCAGCGGCACCTGTAAACCAGAAATCCTCGGCTGCTGATAGTGTTAGTTGTGAAAACAGGCTATCGCTAAAGAACGTAAGCCTTTTCTGTTTGTTGTTTTTATTATTATATTTATAAATTTCATAGGGCTGGATTGAGGTGGATTTCAAATAATACAGATAATTGCCATCGTTTGATATAACTATATTCCAGCAAACAGCATCGTCAACTAATGTTTTAATTTTGCCATTTTTAATCGATAACCTGTAAATTTTACTTTTCCCTCTATCGATTGCCGTAAAATAGATATATTTTGAATATGGTCCCCATATATATTGCCCTACCGACCTATCGAAATTTTTTGTAAGGTTGACGGTAGTATATTTGGCCCTATCGTAAAGCATCAGGTTTTGTTGGTCGGATTCGAACCCGGCCTGTGCCGTTGACTTATAAGCGATATATCTGCTATCCGGTGAATATTTTGGGTCCGTATCATTTCCGGGATTAGTGGTTATTCTTGATAAGTGCCCTTTCGGTAGGGAAATAGTAAATATATCATTATTGGTGCTGATGGCGATAACTGAATCGGTGTTCATTGTAAAACAGACCTCGCTGCCGTCGGTTGAAAAGCAATATTCCTGACCCCCTGCTAAGGCAATTGGAGGAACATCGTTATCAAACGGTGTAATGTCGGAAAGCTTTCCGGTCTGGCTATCGCAAATAAAAAGGTGATTTCTTTTACCGTTTTCCCAGCTTTGATAAAGACGAAACATAAGGTTATCGTAAAGCTTGGCTTTTATATTTGAACTCTCTATTTTCTGGGTGCGGTTTTTATTGCATTCATCATCGGGGCAGTCGGGAAAAACCGACGATTTAAACAGTATCATTTTGTTATCATGCGACCACACCGGAGAGCTTGCCCCGGTTGAGATATCCGTAAGCCGAACAGCCTCACCGCCATTAACTGAAATTAACCATATCTGAGCGGTGCTTTCACCGGTTTTTTCATCTGGTCGCTTGGAAATAAAGGCTATGGTTTTACTATCATGTGACCAGGCTGGTTGTGTATCATATTCACCGTTGGTAAATCTCCGGGGCATACCGCCCTTAGTTGATATCATCCAGAGACTTGTGCGGGAACTGTTGTTATCTAAATCGTTCTCAGTAAGTTCAAATATAATCTTTTTGCCATTTGGTGAAAGAGCGATATTACCAATTTCTTTATACCTGTAAAGATCATCAAATGAGATATTTCTTTGTGATGAAACCAGTGCTGGAAATGCGAAAAATGATAAACAAATTAACAATAATTTCTTCATCGTTTAACCTCGCTCGGGTTTTTCATTTACAGGATTATAAGCCTAACCTTATGTTATTTCAAATGTAAAATATGAAAATTGTTATTCAGATAAATCAAATCTTAAAAATTATGTTTACTATTTTCGTTGTTAATATTATTTTGGTTGTGTTGAGTTGCTAACGATATGTTAGATAAATGGTCATTGTAGACAGATTAAGTTTTATTTAAGTCGGTAATCTTGTTACAGATTGGCATAATAGGTCTGGGGCAATCAGGTAAGACCACTGTATTCAACGCTCTTTGTTTTGCCAATGCCAAAGTGGGCGATTTTTCATCTTCAAAAACACCCAATATTGCCGTAATTAAGGTACCAGATAAACGCTTAGACCGCTTGGCGGAAATATTTGCCTCGGGTAAAGTAACCTATCCTGAAATCGAGTTTATCGATATAGCCGGGATGTCATCCAGCAGACATGGTATCTCCGGGGCATCATCGGATAAATTTTTTAAGGAGGCCTCCTACGTACATGCTATTCGTATGGCGCAGGCGCTACTTATTGTGGTGCGTTGTTTTGAGGATGATAATATACCCCATCCTCTAGGTTCGGTTGACCCAGCTCGAGACATCATCGAACTTGAGTCAGAACTCATTATCTTGGATTTAATACAGATAGAGAAACGAATGGAGAAGTTAAAACATTTGCTCAAGGTTAGACCATCCTCCGAGTATAAAAGCGAGATGGTTTTGATGGAGCGGATGAAGGCTCATCTTGAGGAGGAAAAACCACTCCGTGAACTTGAGTTCTCCAAGGAGACCAAGAATTTCCTTGCCGGTTTTGGTTTTTTAAGCATAAAAAAAGCGCTTTATCTTTTAAATTTGGGCGAAAAACAGATTGCCCAAGCTGACCAACTTGAAAAAAGATATTTTCCCCAGATTTCTGATAATATGGCCATAGCCTCACTTTGTGGGAAAATCGAAATGGAGATAGCCGCTTTTGATGAAAGCGAGCGTGGAGAATTTATTAAGGAGCTCGGTATTGACCAGCAGGCTTCTGTTAAGGTTATAAAGAAATCGTTTGAACTTCTGGGGCTTATAAGTTTTTTAACGGGTAACGAAAAGGAGGTTCATGCCTGGGCAATACCGAAAGGATTAACCGCACTTGAGGCCGCTGGTGAAGTCCACTCTGATATACAACGAGGTTTTATCAGGGCTGAGGTAATTGATTTTGAACAGCTTGATGCTGCCGGTGACTGGGCAACAGCTAAAAAACAGGGCAATGTTCGCCTTGAGGGCAAAGATTATATTGTTCGTGATGGTGATGTGATTTTATATCGATTTAATGTTTAGGTTTTGCAACTTTTACTTTTAATATCTTAAGTTCTCCGATAATGTTCTGATCCATGTGAACCATATTGATGAAATTTCATTTTTGATGAGTAACGATTATTTTTCTTTACATTGATTGCTTTCAGTCGGGAGAAAACCATTTAAGCAATAGATTTTTAGTAAGCCCTGGTAATCTGGGTAGTTTTTACTACCTTGCTTGTGAAAAATGGTGCTTGACTATAAGTTTAAATTTTATATTATATCACGTTATGCAATTCGACTAATAAAAACACGGAGGAACGATGTCCGAGAATAAAATCATTGGGAAAAAATTAGAACTGGGTCCTCGAAGAGGGCGATATATTGACATGACTGAATATCCGAATAAACCGATATCTGTCTCTAAAAAGACGATAGATGCACTGGATAGATATGATCTCTGGTATCGAACGTTATGTTCCATACTTTATAACTTCGTACCTACATCCGGACATCCCGGGGGAAGTATATCCTCGGGGCATTTTGTTGCTTCGGTTATTATAGAGACCATGGACTACAATATTGGCGATCCTGACCAACCCGATGCTGATTTAATCAGTTATGCTGCTGGTCACAAGGCTCTTGGTTTATATGCGATGTGGGCATCTCGTAATGAGATGGTTCGAATCAGCCATCCTGAAATTTTACCCGAACCGTCCAAGCAACTACGTCTTGAGGATATGCTCGGTTTCCGTAGAAACCCGATTCAGAATACACCTCTTTTTAAGAAATACAAAGCTAAAGCCCTTGATGGTCACCCGACACCCTTAACCCCGTTTTTAAGGCTTTCTACTGGCCCGTCAGGTGTGGGAATACCTGCGTCATTTGGGATGGCTCTGGGGGCATTGGATAGATATGGCGAGAATGCTCCAAAAGTTCATATCATCGAGGGAGAGGGTGGGCTTACCCCAGGGCGCACCTCAGAGGCATTAGCCGCTGCCGCTTCCGCGCAATTAAAGAATATCATTGTTCACGTGGATTGGAACCAGGCCTCCATAGATTCTAATCGTGTCTGCCGGGATGGTGATATACCGGGCGATTATGTCCAGTGGAACCCGCTTGAATATTTCTACGTCCATGATTGGAACGTAATATGGGTTCCCGAGGGATTTAATTTCGATATGGTTATTCGTGCTCAGCAAATTGCCAAGGAGGGATTGAATGACCAGCCAACAGCGGTGATTTATCGGACGATTAAGGGATGGAGATACGGCATAGAGGGTAGGAAATCACATGGTGCCGGTCACAAATTTTGCTCGCCAGAATATTACCAATCGTTAAGGGAATTTGAGAATTTCTTCGATGTAAAGTTTCCACGATTTGGTGATGATAATTCACCGACAGCGATTGAACGGAATTTCTATGATACATTGATGGTGTTACGTAACGTTGCCGAACATAATAAAGATATGTCCGGTTATGTTGGCAGTCGCGTTGCTGAATGTAAACAACGCCTGCAAGGTCTTAACCGCCAACCCCTTCCGAATAGACCAAAACTTTCAGTCCTTTATGAAAACGACTCTATAAATCCACAGGTTATTCCCAATGAGTTAAAACTTGAACCGGGAAATAAAACGACCCTCCGTAATGAACTTGGGAAAACTCTCAGCTATCTCAACAAAAAGACCAATGGTGCTTTTATAGGTGCCGCCGCTGACCTTCTGGATTCTACCTCTGTAAGTAAGCTCAATGCTGATTTTCCCACCGGTTTTTATAATTTCATCTCTAACCCTAATGCCCGATTGATAGCTATAGGTGGAATATGCGAGGATGCCATGGGCGCTTTCATGACAGGTCTTTCGTCTTACGGTTATAATATTGGTGTTAGCTCCTCGTATGCCGCTTTTATCGCTGCTTTGGAGCATATTGCAGCTAGGGTTCATTGTATAAGCCAGCAAGCAAGGCATGAGTTTTCAGGCGAACCGTTTAAAACGTTCATCATGATTTGTGGACATGCCGGACTTAAAACCGGTGAGGACGGTCCAACTCATGCTGACCCGCAAGCATTACAGCTTCTGCAGGAGAATTTCCCCGAGGGTAAAGCTATCACCCTTGTCCCCTGGGACCCGCAGGAGTTATGGCCCCTTGTTGTTGAAGGGTTAAAAAAGAGACCAGCCGTTTTAGCTCCGTTTGTAACCCGTCCAAACGAGGTTGTTTTCGATCGGCAGAAACTAAACCTGCCCCCGGCAACCGCCGCCATTGATGGGATTTATATGTTTCGTAAAGGTGACCCGAATAAGAAACCTTATCACGGAACAATAATCATTCAGGGTAGCGCGGTAGCCAATGACTTCGTATCTTATGTCCTGCCTCGAATCGATGAGGAGAAACTCAATCTCAATGTCTATTATGTTTCCAGCACCGAGCTGTTTACATTCCTGCCGGAGGAAAAGCAAAAATCTATCCTGCCGGAGGAAAGAAAACGCGAGGCGATGGGTATTTCCGATTTCACTATACCCACAATGTATCGCTGGATATTATCTGATTTCGGGCGTAAGCATTCGTTGCACTCGTTCTTCCGAGGGATTTACCCGGGAAGCGGTAAGGCGGAAAAGGTGCTTGAAGAGGTTGGCTTAAACGGCCCCGCCCAGTGGCAGGCAATACAGAAATATATTAAAGATAGGGGATAGGCTATGTTAAATATAGATTATGGAGATCATAAATAAAGTTGAACGTCTACCCGGTGATGTTCGGGTGATTCATCCCAGTATTTACCCTCAAGCAGACGGCCGTTTTTCTTTTTATTGACACCACCCCATTGTTTAAAAAAAAACGGGATACCATTTTTAATACATTGATTCCTTATTTCTATGACCCAGCTTTCCTTCATTGGTCTTGCATAAGGGCCTGATTCACCTCCCACGATGATCCAGTCAACATATTCGTAGGGAAACTCATGAATGGGACCTAAAAGAGGTTCCATTGAGACAAAACGCACAAAAGCTGGAACATTACAGAGATCATTAATTCTGAATATCTGTTTTGATGTCTCAACTGTTACACCCATCCATATATTTTCAGGCCAGTTTAATTTATCTGCTATCTTAGCTAAACGTTTGGACCTTTTTGTTAAAATTTGAAAAGTATGCCAGTAAGCTTTATTCATTGTGTTAAAGACTTCCATTATAAATTCATCAGGTATATCCTCATGGAACAAATCACTCATTGAATTGACAAATATGACATTTGGTTTTTTCCATTTTAACGGCCGATACAGTTCATCATAGTGAAGGGTTACATTGAAGCCGTTTTTGTATTTCTTCTGCCCCATTTTTTGAAGACGCAGTGCAAGACGTTCAGCATAACAATTGCGACAACCGATACTGATCTTACTGCATCCGGTAGCAGGATTCCATGATGATTCTGTCCATTCTATTTTAGTCAGTTGAGGCATACTTTATAGTCCCTTATTTTTATATTTTTTAAAAATATCTTCAACTATTTTTTTAGCTACCGGTTTTGGCGAAGCAAAGAACAAATAATATATAATATTGCCCTTTGAATTTCGCATCGGTATAGGTTTAGGTACATGAGAAAAACCAGCTGTTTTTTTTAGTCTTTTACGATAAGCCTCAGATATTTTATCATTAACATTCTTAATCTTCTCATTATAACCAAATAAATTACCATTAGTGACATAGACTATATCGTACCAACTTTCATCGCCCCAAAATCTGTTCATACGCTCTTTTTGTTTTATATCAATATCTTTTGGATTTTTTCTTAAAACATTACGATGCATATCCGCAATAGGAAAATTTAGAAATATTTCTATTGATTTCATCTTACCCGCTTTTTCAATTACTGTCCAATCAAGATGCAGACCGTAAGGATCGAGCAAACAAAGGCCTCTGCGATAATTTTTATATCGAACATTGGGAAATACTTTATCAAGCAAAATTTTGTTACAGTCCCCTTCGAATACTTTAACTTCGGGCTTCTGCTTAGATATCTCAAGTAGTACTTTAACTTTAATATTTTCAATATCTATAAAATAGTAATTGGTAAATTGTGGTTTTATATTAATGGCATTTAAAGGAGAACCTGGAACTAATTTACCTGTAGTTTTAGATAAATGAATTCCTGTGCCAGCAAATGCATCAATATAAACATGTTCAAGGTTTGGTCTTCTCTGAGCTGCAAGAATTGTTGAATACGCTCTTACATATTCTTTTAAAATATCAAGCTTGATTTCAGTCCAATAACCTATTTTATCTATAATATTGACCATTTAAATACTTCTTATTGTCTAAACCGTCCTTGTTTCCACCCTTCATATATAATATTAAAACAAATAAATTTCATTATAAATATTTATTCCTTCACTATATATGTCTTAAACAATAACACCCTCTTATGGTTCTTATAGACTTTGTAAGTTCATGGTTATTATATATGCATATATATTAAAGCAACTCAAATTAAATGTGCTATTATCATATATCAATCTGAAGCTTTCTCCATGGTATGGTATATGCCCTCATTTTTTTACAGAACTCGTAACCCTCCCTGCGTTTGCTCGCAAAGATAAGATAGTACAATGTTCCCTGACGTGTGTTATGGATAGGGAAGATGTTTTTGTATTCTCTGCCGGCGGGAGGTTTTAAATAGCCTATTTTGTTTAACTGTTCGATGTATAATTTCATCAAGGCATGAGCCCTGAATATAATGTCATTGGCTTTATATTTATCCTCGATGAATCTCCATTTATCTGTGCCAAAATATTCATTGTATTTATTTTGGTTTGAATGAACAGACCATCTATAATCTAACCCGTAGGTAAAATTTATCAATAAATCGACTTCCCTGTCTTTCGAGAGTTGTTTTATGGTATCGTATTTAAAATTTTCGATATCATCAGGATCAATAAAACAAAAACTGATGGAATCATCAGATAGTCTTTCATTTATTTCCCGGGCAACCAGGTCAACATCCTTATTATAAATTGTTACCCTGCCCATGTTTTTTTTAATTCTAACCGATAGTGCCTTGACGTTATCGGGATTGATATCGTTTAAATATAGATGATCGACATCGTATCGGAGAACAAACAACGGAGGCCCATCATATATCATACCCGAGCTCCTGTCGCAATATTGCCCTGGTCCAGCAAACAGGTCTATGTAATTTAATTTCCGCTTCTTTTCTAATTTTGAGGTTAACATATGGCAATATAAATTGATTGGTTTGTATTTTTCTATTGTCCAGGGAGGTGAACATCTTATAGAAAAGCCGTCGGTCGGCTTGTATCTCGTGCAATTACCATTGCTTGTGTTTTTCTTGAAATTACAATTTTGACAGTTAGGGTTATACATGGTAATCACCTCTTTTTTTTGATCATTATGAGAATCCTGACTGTCAAAACCTGTCAGTTTCAAATAAAAAATTTGCCTTATATCATTCCCAGCTCCTTCTTCAGGAATTTTCCGGTATAACTTTTTTCGTTTTTAGCGATATCTTCCGGTGTGCCGACCGCCACCACTCGACCACCGTCATCTCCACCCTCTGGACCCAAATCTATTATCCAATCAGCAGTTTTTATCACATCCATGTTGTGTTCGATAACAAGTACTGTGTTACCGCGGTCAACCAAAGTATTCAAGACGTTTAATAATTGGCGGATGTCATCAAAATGGAGGCCGGTTGTTGGTTCATCAAGGATATAGAAAGTGTTACCGGTAGCGACCTTTGATAATTCGGTGGATAATTTTACCCGTTGGGCCTCACCACCTGAAAGCGTTGTCGCTTGCTGGCCGAGATGGATGTATCCTAGGCCAACACCAGCCAGTGTAGAAAGTTTGCGTTTGATAGGGGGAATATTTTTGAAAAATTCCAGCGCCTCATCCACGGTCATATCGAGCACATCAGCGATTGATTTACCTTTGTATTTTATCTCTAAGGTATCGCGATTGTAGCGAGCTCCCTTACAGACCTCGCATGGCACATAGACATCGGGAAGAAAATGCATCTCGATTTTTATAATGCCATCTCCTTCACAAGCCTCGCATCTCCCACCTCTGACATTAAACGAGAATCTACCCGGCAGGTATCCTCTAACCTTGGATTCCGGTAACTGAGAGAAAAGATCGCGTATATGCGTAAACAGCCCGGTATATGTTGCCGGGTTGGAGCGGGGAGTGCGGCCTATTGGTGACTGGTCGATATCTATTACCTTATCTACCATATCCAGCCCCAGGATAGTGCCATATGGTAAAGATGGTGTTTTTGAACCATAAAATTTATTGGCCATGACTCTGAACAATGTCTCATTTACAAGAGTTGATTTTCCTGAACCTGAGACACCGGTCACACAGATGAACATTTCGAGCGGAAAATCAACCCTTATACTTTTAAGGTTATTACCGCGAGCACCTCTCAACGAGATATAGCTGCCATTACCATGTCGTCTTTTCTGTGGAACCGGTATGGACATTTTGCCGGAAAGATACTTGCCGGTTATCGACTTCCGTGAACGCTTGATGGCCAGTGGAGTACCTGTGGCTACTATATGGCCACCCTGAATACCGGCTCCCGGGCCAAGATCGATGACATGGTCCGATTTCTCAATTGTCTGGCGGTCGTGCTCTACTATTACCACGGTATTGCCAAGATCGCGAAGGGTTGTAAGTGTACTTAACAATCGTTTATTGTCACGTTGGTGCAAACCGATAGATGGCTCATCGAGGATGTAAAGCACGCCAACCAGACGGGAGCCGATCTGGGTGGCAAGTCTTATTCTTTGAGCCTCTCCTCCCGAAAGGGACATAGCGGATCTATCAAGTGTCAGGTAATCAAGGCCAACATCGATCAAAAAGCCTAGGCGCTGTTTGATTTCTTTTAGTATCTGTCTGGCAATTATCGACTGCCGACGGCCCAACTTCAAATTATCAAAAAACTTTTTTGCTCTCTTCACCGACATCGAGGTCACCCGGGCAATCGAGTATCCATTCAACATTACAGATAATGCCTCAGGCCGTAATCTTGCACCATCGCATGACTCACACGGCTTAATTGACATAAACTGCTCAATCCATCTTCTGATACTATCGGACTTGGTCTGATGGTAGCGTCGTTTGAGGTTATTTATAACGCCCTCGAATCTATCATAATGCTCCCATCGACCACGACCATTGATGTGGTCCCAGACAAATTTGATCTCTTCATGACCGGAACCATAAAGGATTATGTTTTGGTTTTGTTTGGATAATTTTGCAAAGGGAGTGTTGAGTGAAAAATGGTAATATTGGGCAACTGCGGCAATCTGTCCGAAGTAATAACCATTCCGAGGGATACCCCATGGTGCTATGGCACCCTGGTTAATAGACAAAGATGGGTCAGGGACAATCAGATTTGGATCAAGCTCCATTTTATTGCCCAGGCCGGAACAATCAGGGCATGCACCATAGGGAGAATTGAATGAAAACATCCTGGGTGTGGGTTCTTCATATGATATGCCGCATTTTTCGCAAGCGTATCTTTGGGAATATAATTTCTCGCCTTTACCTATCACATCGACAATAACAAGTCCTGACCCCAGTTTTAGGGCGGTTTCAAGGGAATCGGTTAACCTGTTGCGAACACCATTTTTTATTATCAGACGGTCGACGACCACACTGATGGAATGCTTTTTCTTTTTATCCAGTATAATTTTCTCATCTGCCTCACGGATTTTGTTATCCACCCGGAGACGGATGAAGCCCTGATGTCTAATTTCATCTAAGACATCCTTGAATTCCCCTTTGCGCCCTCTTACTATCGGTCCAAGGATATGGACACGGCTATTTTTGGGTAACTCCATCACGTTGTCGGCGATTTGCTGAACCGTTTGCTGGCTTATCGGCTCTTTGCATTTGTAACAATGGGGAATACCCACCCGGGCATAAAGTAAACGTAGATAATCGTAAATTTCTGTAACTGTGCCTACCGTAGAACGAGGGTTTTTAGCGGCCGAACGTTGTTCGATTGATATGGCGGGTGAAAGACCATCAATAAAATCGACATCAGGTTTCTCCATAAGTCCCAGAAATTGACGAGCGTAGGCCGAAAGCGATTCGACATAGCGACGTTGCCCCTCAGCATAAAGAGTATCAAACGCAAGAGAGGATTTTCCTGATCCAGAAATGCCAGTGATGACCACAAGCTTGTTCCTGGGAATAACGACATCTATGTTTTTAAGGTTGTGCTCTCTGGCACCTTTGATGATGATATTTTCCGTTTTCATTTTTGTCGTCTTTATCGATTGTTAATCTACATATGTTCACTATTATAATGAACAGTAATATTAAGGTCAACCATAATAATACAGGTCAACCAACAAATATAAAATATCTTGTTAGTTTAGGCAAGTATTTGATAGAAAGGGCAATTCAATCAAATTCTGTTGAGATTTGGTTATATTCCATTGTAAATGATACAATGCGGGGAGTATTGTCATTGCGATCAGATTCTGAAGGAGTGATAGTTATCTGTCCAAGACCAATGTTGAACTGATTGTATTTATACCACGGATTTTCACAATAATGAGGGTAGTCAAAATCTAATGGATCCGCATAAAATTGTGACGCTGGTTCATAATAACCAATAAGAATTATTTTAATAAAGTATTGATCACGATTGTAAGAATTATAAGGAGTTGTTACTTCAAAATTAAGCCTTCTTATGAATTCATTGTCACCATTCCTGGTATTTACATAGCTAAGGTAGGGATGTGTCTCGTTAGTGTACGGCAAAACGCTAAGAAGGTTCATACTACTGATGTTAGTCCATCACCTACTGGATTAGGCAGCATGCAGATGTGGACCGTTGCTATGTCCTAAATTTCCGCTATAGGCAACTACCTGGCCTTCTTTTTTTTGATTATTATACTAAAAAGAGGAAATCGCTCAATCTTTTCTACTTCCAAAAGTCCATTTTTAATTTAGGCAAAACATTAAGGCTATACAAATTGTATTTTTCTCTTGACATAACCAAAACCAGAATATTAAATTAAAAAATAGGACTGTAATAAAACCACGGGGCAAGGGTGAGATATCTTTATATTATTGTAACCATCTTTTCAATATTGGCTTTTGACTATTCTTATTCCCAAAAAGTAAATGTTTCTGAAAAAGCCTCGAAGCCAACGGCAGTGGATTTCTTCAAGGAGGAAATCATCTTGTCGATATCAGATAGCCTCGTGTCGGTTGAAGGGATTTATTATTTTTTTAACCATACCGACAGAGAAATGGTCTTTCCGGTGATATTCCCTTTTTATGTAGATAGTTTATCATCATATCCTCATTTTATCGATGCTTATATAGACGATGGAGACAAGACGATTAAACTGGAATACAAACATACTGGTTTTAACAAGGGTATTAGGCTGGGCATACCGCTTAAACCCAAAGAAGTAACGGTCTGGAATATTGATTATAAACAGAGACTTAAATCACACCATGCTAAATATATTCTTACCTCGACTGGTATTTGGGGTAAACCACTAAAAGAAGCCACATATTGTTTCATTGTACCTGAGGACATCATGGACGTAAAGATATGGCCCGATGCAGATACGGTTTACACTGTCAAAGAAACCAGGGTTTATAAGGCTATACGGCGCAACTTCATGCCCACTAAAGACATGGAGATTTCCTGGAATGGAAATGGTTAATTTTTTTTCTTAAATGAACACAAAAAATTTAACCCCGATATGGAGGTGGGAGATTATGAAAACCGGAACGATATTAATCATGATATTAGTTAGTTTTACCTTCCAACTTGGCTTTGGCAATCCGTTGCCATTACCACTGTTGTTAGAGTATTCAGTGGATCCACCATGGATAGAGGTCTTATATCTTGATGATTTAACAGGCGATACAATCCGTACAACTGAAGGTTCAGCCGTAATCACCAGCTTTATTCCAAACCAGGATTATGTAGTCCTTTTAGATTCATCAAACACGACAGGATTTACTCTTAATCCTGAAGGTGATTCAATTATATTCTTAACTGATTATGAATGGGGTTCTACCATTGGCTATGGAACCTATGGTAGCACAGCTGGTTCACCACCGCCGGGTTTAAGTATTACAGTAGGTATTTACGAAGAATATAATGGTCACGATTGGGATTTTTACTTTGTATATGATTTTTGTTCCGAACCTACTCCCGGCCAGATTGATTATAATTTTTTAGATGACGGACCCAGATGGGGAGATTCAGATCTTATCATTAACGAAGTCTGCATAAACAACACCTGGAGACCAAACTCAAGTCTCATCGAATTGTATAACATGGGTGAACAACCTGTTAACGCCGATGAAATGCTTTTAATCGGAAACTCGGTATATCATTTCCCTGAAAATACCATAATAAGTCCAGGGGAGTTCTTTGTTATAGACGAAAACGATTTTCCGGATGGATTTGCCCTTCATCCCCTGGCTGATGTCTTGTACCTTGTCGATAGAGATAATTACGATCAACCTGAGCAATACTCGATTGTTGACCAGGTCGGTTGGTCATCTAACCATGGAGAAAATGTCTCGTTTATGCGCTATCCCGATGGTGATGTAAATCCGGCAGTGCAGGAAGATTTTAAAGGCTACAACGATGAAACATCTTACACCTTCGAAAATGGATTCCCCTCACGTGGTGCACCAAACCGCCACCAATACCCTGGTTTTGTAGTAATCGGCGCCAGAGCGGATTCTGTCAATACCAGCACTTCAGATGATCACGTTCCTCCAAACGAAATGATATACTATACTATCTTCGCTAAAAATTATGACGGCGAATATTCTTCCCCAACCGGTGAATCAAGGACATGCATAATCCTTAATAGTTCTGGCATAGACGATAAAGAACCGTCCGAACGCTACATCTCTTTAAACTGCCACCCCAACCCCTTCAACGCCCAGACAACCATCTCATTTTCTCTTGAAAACGAATCATATGTCAAAATTTCAATTTATGATATTGCTGGCCGTCTGGTGGATGTCCTTGCTCAAAGCCATTTCCAGGCTGGAATTAACTCTGTAATCTGGAATGCCAGCGACTTACCCTCGGGAATATATTTCTACTCGGTAAAAACCGAGCAGAATACGCTGACCCAGAAGGCTGTTTTGTTGAAATGATATATATTTCATATCTCTATAGCATCTAAATATTTCCATTGCCATAATTTCTTTTTGGTCATAAACTAATCCCTGCTTAACGATATCGTTTTAAGCTGAGTTGGTCTTTACGCTAAGCCGGCAGGTAGACCATGACAAATCTCGACTGGACAGTTCTGATAATTTATATCATCGGTATTATCGGCATGAGCATGGTCATTGGCCGTTCACAAAAAAGCCAGGAGGATTATTATCTTGGTGGCCGGCGGATACGACCCTGGCAGGTGGCGCTTTCAGTGATGGCGACTCAGGTATCCGCCATCAGTCTTATCGGCGCACCCGCCTTCATCGCCCTAAGAAAAGGCGGTGGTCTTGTTTGGCTTCAGTATGAGTTTGCCATCCCTTTAGCCATGATATTAATAATGATTGTGTTGATTCCTGTATATCATCACACCCATGGTATAACCATTTATGAATACCTGGAAAATCGGTTTGGGCGAGCGATGCGGGCAACACTAAGTCTTGTTTTCTTGATAAGCCGCGGTCTCAGTGCTGGAGTGGCTTTGTTAGCAGCTTCTATAGTCACGAGTGTTTGCCTTGGTGTACCGCTAGCTTATACAGTGGCTTTAATTGGAATAGTTTCCTTGTTGTATACCACCATCGGGGGCATTAAAGCTGATATCCAATCCGATATAGTTCAACTTGTCATTTTATGGGGCAGTGCTATAATCTGCATTATTATAATTCTAAACCTTCTTGGCGATAACGCATTCGTTGTTGCCCCGGCGGATGCAGGACGTTTGAAAATTTTTGATTTTGGATCAACCGGCCTTGGTGATGGCAAAACCTTTGCTTTCTGGCCGATGCTTATCGGTGGATTTTTCCTGTATCTCTCATACTATGGCTGTGACCAGAGTGAAACGCAAAGACTTCTGACAACCAAAACCCCGGAGGATGCCCGTCGGGCTCTATTTATAAACGGGCTGTTACGTTTCCTTCTTGTTTTAACCTACTGCACTTTCGGGTTTTTCCTGCTTTCCTTTCTCTATCATAATCCAGACTTCGCCGCCAGGTTTAATGGAAGTCCGCCGGATTTCCTGGTGCCATATTTTCTAGTGGAGTTCTTTCCAAAAGGCTTACTGGGGTTGGTAGTGGCGGGCATCTTTGCCGCTTCAATGTCAAGCATCGACAGTGCTCTCAATTCCCTTTCGGCAGCCACCTGGCGCGATTTCTTAATTCAATATTTCCCCTCTTTAAAAAAGCTCTCTGGCCGGAAAATGGTAAGGATTTCGCGTATACTGACGGTCTTCTGGGGAGCGCTTGCTACAGTTTTTGCCCTCAGCATGATCGGTGGTCCGGAAACTGTATTAGTGATGGTTAACAGAATCGGCTCGACCTTCTATGGCCCGATACTGGCAACATTCTGGCTGGGCATACTTACCCGAAAGACATCCCAGGTGGGTGCTATAAGCGGGCTGTGCACAGGCGTCATCGTAAATATCATACTGTGGAGATTTTTCTCAAATGAGGTTTCCTGGTTGTGGTGGAATGTGACAGGATTTATAGTCGCCTCTTGGGTAGGTTACACTGTCAGCTTCTTCTTTCCCCAAAAACATACGGTTAGAACTCTGGAAAACAGTTTCTCTTTAAGACAACTGCTAAAACAGGGTGGGGCAAGATGGAAATATGTAATTTTGGTCATGGCTTTCTTATTAATAATTCTGATATGTTGGATCTTACAGAGCTTGGTAATAGGACGGTTAAATTAGCTTTTCGACAATAGGTCATAAAGTAAAAATTGTTGAATAAAAAATAATAATTATTTGATTTTAAAAATCTATATCTTATATTGCAAACTAAAAATGACCAGTAACTAATGTAGATATGATGGATATCGACAACAACACTCCAGTTTGTATAGCCTTAAAAGAATATGCTCAGGTAAGTCCAAAACTTTTCCAGAAACTACTTTTAACCTATGGCAATCCTTCCAACATCTTCCAGATGACACCGGAGGATATATCATCGATGGTCGGTATCAAACTTGAACAGGCACAAAAAATAATAGGTTGTTATAAATCTTTGGATAAAGCTATCGAGATGATAGACTACTTGGAATCACTTGATATCTCAGTTATCAGTTACTTCCACGAGGAGTATCCCGAACTGTTTAGGGTTATTGCCGAGCCACCGTTGGTTATTTATGTAAAAGGTGACCAGCAGCTTCTTCAAGATGGTGGTATTGCTATCGTAGGCACAACCTCGGCTGACCAATCCAGATTAAGAATGGCGGCGGATTTTGCCAAGGAGTTTAGCAAGCATGGTAAAACGATAATATCGGGTTTGGCAAATGGTATTGACAGCGCTGCTCATCTTGGTTGTCTGAAAAACCAGGGTAAAACAATAGCTGTTCTCGGCTGCGGACATCTAAATATTTACCCCGAGGAGAATATCCCGTTGATAAATCTTATTCTTGAATCAGGTACTATTATTTCCGAACACGATATATACGCCGATGCCATTCCCGGGCGATTGATATCCCGAAACCGTCTCATCTCCGCTTTAGCTGATGCTGTAATTGTGGTGCAAATCGGCGAAGAAAAACGTGGCGAACTATACACTGCCCGGGCGGCCATTGAACAGGGTAAACCTCTATTTTTGTTGGACCCTGATAATAAGTCGGACAATGAAACATTATTGGAAAATTCTGCTATAAAAATAAAAGGGTTAGAACAGATAGACGAAATATTAGAATACGTGATAAGATAACAAAAAACATGTCCTCGACGAATACAAGGGTAACCGTCAAGTTACCAGGATGAATCCGGAAACAAAGGGAAAAACAAGATTTGTTATTATCAAGGAGCAGAGAGGCTATTAAACCATTTATTACCTGATTCATACCCGAGTAGTTAGGAAGTTTGAGAATGAATATGTACAACAAACATAGTGACCTTTTTTTTCAGATTAAAGAGTCCTGTCGCAGTGAATTAAAGATTAAAGGAAGCAGGTTTATTGCTTCGGCAAAAAAAGTTAAAACAGAGGAGGAAGTACATCAGTTTATCGATGATATAATCAAAGAATTCCACGATGCCACTCATCATTGTTTTGCCTGGAAACTAGGACATGGTAAAAAGCTAAAATACCGATACTCTGATGGAGGTGAGCCCAATCATACCGCTGGCCTGCCCATATTCAAAGTCCTTGAGGCTCGGAATATCTCCAACATAGTGGTTGTGGTCACCCGGTACTTCGGCGGGATCAAACTTGGAACCGGCGGACTGATAAGAGCTTATAGTAGGTCTACTTCAAATGTTTTAAAGGAATGCGGAATCGAAAAAAGCCATCAAACTGAAACTGTCGTTTTTAAAACCAGCTTTGAATTTGCCTCGTTAATCCATAATATTATAACCTCGTTTAAAGCCAGTCTCAAAGATTCATCATATGGAGATGATATTGTTTTTACTGTGGAGATAAGAGAATCACGGTTTAGGGAATTTATAACCAAACTTAAAGATGGTACAAACGGTCAGGTCAAATTCATTAAATAAGAAATATCTGGCGGTTGGTGTTGGCCTGTGTGCTTTAGACTATATCTGCATCATTAAAAAATTCCCGCATCCCGACGAGAAACATAACGCCGAAGTCTTCTCTCGCCAGGGAGGTGGACCTGTTCCTACCGCTTTGTGCGTACTTGGCAACTTTGGCGAGAAAACAACCTTCATCGGCAAATGCGGAAATGATTCCGAGGGGAAGATAATCGAAAACGAACTGAATCGATTTGGAGTTGATACCAGGGGGATGGTTTTCGATGACCACTGTCATAGTCCGCAGGCTTTTATCTGGGTTGATTCGAAAAGCGGGGCCCGTTCGGTTGTTTTGAACCGCACCAATACTCCGGATTTACAGCCTGAGGAATTAAATAAAAATATGTTACAATCCTGCCGTTATCTTCTTATCGATGGCAGGGAGATTGAAGCCTCTTTGGCAGCGGCAAAAATCGCCAAACTTAGCGGTGCTGAGATTATTCTCGATGCCGGTTCTTTAAGGAAAAATATTCACGAGCTATTGCCTTTAGTTGACCATCTGGTGGTTTCGAAAAATTTCGCTGACAAATTTACCGAAGAGTCCAAACAAGAAAAAGCCGCCTTAAATCTTTTGAAAAATGGATTCAAATCAGTGGTAATTACGCTTGGTGCAGATGGCGCTGTTTGTGCAACCGATAACGGTTTTTTCCATCAAGAAGCTTTCGTGGTCGATGTTGTCGACACCACTGGAGCTGGCGATGTATTTCATGGCGCTTTTATCTACGGCCTTGGTAGGGGCTGGGATATGCAGAAAGTGGTAAGGTTCTCATGTGCAACGGCCGCCCTTAAATGCAGATACATCGGTGGAAGGACGGGTATTCCATCCCTTGATGATGTCGTGCGTTTTTTAGTATAATACCACATACGATTTTTAGCATAAATCCCTATAGATAAATAAATATCTTGATACTTACTTCGATGATGCACCCAACCGTTCCCATCTCACGCGCGATGGGAAATGGAAGAGATTGTAAAACAATATCTTAACAGCTGGGAAAATATATGGGCTTTCCCAGCGAGGAGAATTTGGGTCGGGTTTCCACGACCAGTAAACGAACATACCCTTGCCCTTGACATTTTCCACATTGACTGCTCCAAAATCGCGGGAGTCATGGGATATATCACGGTTATCGCATAAGATGTAAACTGTCCCTGCAGGTACCCGAACCGGGGGGAAGAAATCCCGATTGGAAAATTTTTCGGGGATAATCTTTTGGTCACTATGCTTTACGTAATCGACCTCCTCAACGGGCTCACCATCAACATAAATAACTTTGCCCATGATCTCAACTGTTTTTCCCCCGGTAGCTATGACTCTTCCAATTCTGATTTCTCCGATTTTGAAAGGATGTTCAAATACTACAACATCCCCAATCTCTGGTTCGCCAAACTTGTATGCAAGTTTGCTTACCAACAAAAAATCACCTTCAAAAAGCAAATTTTCCATATCAGCATCTTTTAGTTGATATGGCATGAATACAAATAACCTGAGCACCAGACCTATTATAACTACTATAATAGCGATTTTGATAAATTCTGTGCGTCTGTTTGGACTTTTTTTTCTTTTCATAATATTCTTATTTTCTATCGGTAAAAAAACATGGATGTTTACCTTATTCTATAAACAGGTCAGTAATGGATATCGATGTATAGCCATCTAATAGCATCGTATAATCTACCAACCCTCAACAGGTTAAACGGTTTAGTGGATTTCTGGTCTGCTTAAAAACAATAACTTGTGAAATATTATCTGAAATATTTTTATCTGGTTGTAACCGGATTATTTTTTTCTACCAGCCATTATTATAATAATACAAAAATTGGCACTATTACATTTCATATCTACTCTGGCTAAAAGCTATATTTACAACAATAACAATACTGTCATGTAGAAATTTGCACCATAACTATGGTTAATCTGATTATTTCTTCTTAGATCTTATAACGCAAGAAGTTTTACAATATATCCTAATCAACGATATTGACATTTTCAAAAAATTATGATTTAATAAAGCAAACATAACATGGTTCTTAATCAGAAAATCAACAAAAGCTTAAACAGGTTCTTCGAAAAGACCCGCTACTCGGAGAGCATGTTTATTATCATCTTATCGATAGTGGTGGGGCTTACTACCGGTTTAGGGGCGGTTGCTTTTCGCTGGCTAATTCTTACCTGCCGTGATTTCTTTTTTGGTTCTATTCCCTTCGCTTCATCAATTTCTGGTTTTCAAAGAGATTGGTTTATTCCGTTTATACCAATGATCGGTGGGCTATTGGTTGGACCGATAGTCTTTAAATATGCCCGTGAGGCAAGAGGACACGGTGTACCGGAGGTGATGTCATCGGTAGCTCTCAAGGGTGGTATAATCAGGCCGCGGGTATCAATAGCCAAATCAATTGCCAGTGCTATCTGTATCGGCTCTGGCGGTTCGGCTGGCAGGGAAGGTCCAATAGTCCAGATCGGTTCAGCTATCGGTTCAACATTTGGCCAAATGTTCCGTCTTTCAAGCAACCGAATCAAGGTGCTTGTAGGATGCGGTGCTGCTGCGGGTATATCAGCAGTTTTTAACGCTCCGATAGCCGGTGTATTATTTGCTCTTGAGATAATCCTTGGTGATTTCACAATAAAGACTTTCTCACCGGTTATAATCTCCTCCGTGCTGGCATCGGTTGTATCGAGATTTTTTCTCGGTAACTCGCCAGCGTTCGATGTTCCCGGTTATTCACTTGTCTCTGCCTGGGAGATGCCCATGTATGCTATTTTAGGGGCATTTGCAGGTATCGTTGCTGCGTTCTTTATCAGGTCCCTTTATTTCACAGAGGATCTTTTCGAGAAATGGAAAATTCCCGATATCATCAAACCTGGAATAGGTGGATTGATATTGGGGCTTACCGGACTTCTTACTCCTCAAATCTTTTCTGATGGTTATGAGGCCATTTCTACCGCTTTGCATGGTAATATGATCTGGTTGATAATGATTACGTTGGTATTCATGAAGATATTAGCCACCTCGCTGACACTTGGCTCGGGCAACTCTGGTGGCATTTTTGCCCCATCGCTTTTTATGGGAGCCATGGCCGGTGGATTCTTTGGCACCATCATAAATTACCTTTTCCCTGGTGTGACAGCTCCACCAGCTGCTTATGCATTGGTGGGGATGGGTGCAGTTGTAGCAGGTACAACCCATGCAACCATTACTTCAATCCTAATAGTATTTGAAATGACCGGCGATTACCGAATAATGTTGCCGATGATGATAGCCACTGTTTTTGCCACACTAGTCTCGCACCGCCTGTCAAAATATTCAATATATACACTGAAACTTGCTCGTCAGGGAATTAAGATCAAGGCCGGTAAGGATATCGATCTCTTGTCGGAGATAAAAGTTTCAGAGGTTATGGAAAAAGATTTCAGGACCATCCCTCCTCACCTTACATTCTCAGGTATAATGCGCATGATGGAGGATTCAAAAGACACAACTTTCCCGGTTGTAGAAAAAGACAGGCTTTATGGTATGCTTTCATTTCAGGATCTGCGCACCATACTTACCAAGCCAGTGTTGCCAGCATTGATAATCGCATCGGATATCGCAACCAGAAACGTTCTTACCGTCACAAAAGACGAAAATTTAAACCAAGCCCTGCAAAAGTTTGGCCACAAGGACCTGGATATGATGCCGGTGGTAGAAAAAAGTGACCCCAGTAAAATAATCGGTATCCTTCGGCGAAGCGATTTAATGAGCTTCTACAATATGCGTCTAATGGAGAAGATGGCCAAGAGCTAACAATCAAAACCCCCGGCTAAAAACCCTTTATTAACCAAAATTAGATAACATTTACAAAACCATAACAGAGACAGCCCCTATCTTCACTCCTGTATATTGGCTAAAAATACA
>NATP01000046.1 GCA_002085375.1 candidate division Zixibacteria bacterium 4484_95
AGGAGGAACAAGACCATGATGAAATTCAGAAAGAGCAAAAAAGGTTTTACCCTGATTGAATTGATGATTGTTGTCGCAATCATCGGTATCCTGGCCGCGGTGGCCATCCCCATGTATAAGAATTATATTCAAAAAGCCCGTTTTACCAGTGCAGTATTGCCGCTGATTCATTCGGTTGAGACGAATGTTGGGTCAAGGTATGCCCTTAAAGGTGTGTTCCCAACTTCAGGTACTGAGGTCATGAATATGGCTGGTGATGCTGATACCACATGTTGTACACTTGATAGCTCATCAGGCGGTTCTACATGGGTCTTTACCTTAACGAGTGCAGCTACTGTTGAAGCTTTGGTCGATGCCTATGGTTCAACTATTACAGCCGAAGCTGTAACTGCTTCTGGAAGCAGAATTTCAGGATGGGACTATAGTGGTAATTTGGCTGATGCAGTGGGTCTTGATTGATTTATCTTAAGTGTTTTCACTGATGTATGATATAGGGATACCGGTTTTTCCGGTATCCCTATATCTCTTTTTGGATAACAGAATATGGTTAAAGATAATTCTGACTATCAAAATAAAATAATAGTACTAGGTGCAGGATTAGTTATTTGTCTGTTGCTTCTATCAGCCTACTCCAATAGTCTGTACGTTCCATTTGTTTTGGATGACCTCCACAGTTTTGTTAAAGAGCCGAAAGTTTTGGGATTTACTTTCGACCTTGTCGGACTTGAAAATCTGGCTGAAACAAAATTTGGAGTACATCGTTATATCCCCATGCTCACCTTTGTTTTTGATCTGAAATGGGGAGGCGGAAGCCTAGCAGCGTTCCATGTGACCAATATCGTCATTCACCTTTTAGCAACTTTATCTTTGCTTTTTCTTTTACAATCTTTAATGTTATTTCCTAAAGCTAACTCGGCTGTTCGGGCTGGTGATGGCAGAAATTATTCTACTTTTTTATTGGTTGCAATTATTGGTTTATGGTCATTAAACCCGGTGCAGACAAATGTGGTTACCTATGTCGTTCAACGGATGACATCCATTGCCACCCTTTTTTATTTTCTCTCATTTGGGTGTTATTTACGTGGCAGGTTCTATCATCTCAGTAATGGAGTTTCGGGGAAATCAGTATTTTTATATTTGCTCTCTGGAAGTTGTTTCCTATGTGCAATGATGAGCAAAGAGATAGCTGCAACATTACCGATCATGGTCTTTCTCGTAGAATGGTTATTTGTTGAGAATAGTGGGTTGTTCGCAGCACTTAAAAAATATAAAATTATTGTTATAATTTTTTCTGCCTTGATAGTAAGTTTGATAGGCTATAAATTTTCCCAAGGCTGGCTTTTGAGCGGTTATGCTAATAGACATTTCACCTTATCTGAACGATTATTGACTGAGTTAAGGATTGTTTTTTCCTATTGCGTATTGTTGTTATTGCCGTTACCCCGATGGTTGAATTTGGAGCATGATGCAGCTCTTTCAACCTCTTTGTTTTCTCCTTTGAGCACTTTCTTCTCATTAGTATTTATTGTTTTAGCTATATTTATTGCTTGGATAATAAGGAATAAAAAACCATTGATCGCTTTTGGTATATTGTGGTTTTTTATTAATTTGCTGATTGAGTCAACGGTTATTCCTTTAGAGTTGAAATTTGAACATCGTTTATATTTACCATCAGCCGGGTTTTATCTCATTCTGATTTTGGGTTTGTATGAATTTTATGTCTATCTCAACGACAATAATTTTTCGCTTGATAGAATGAAAGTATTTTTATCTGTAGCTGTTATTATCTGTTCCGGTTTGTCATATTTAACTTATACTCGTAATATGGTTTGGAAAGATTCTGTCAGTTTATGGCAGGACTGTATTTCTAAGGCCCCTGATAAAGCCAGGACACATAGTAATTTAGCTACCGCATGGTTAAAGAGAGAGAAATATGAAAAAGCCCTAAACGAGAGTGAGAAAGCTATAAATTTAGGGGTTAAGGGTTATGAGGAATATTGGGTCGCTGCGTGTGATATTGTCAGCAGTCTTTCAAGTATGGGGGAACATAAAGAGGCGGTAAACAGGGGAGAAATTTTACTGAAAGAATCTCCTGAATGGGCAAAAAAAAATTCTTATTCTCTGTTTCTTTTTAATTTAGGTCAGGCTTATCTTGTCGATGGAGAGTTTCAATCGGCCTTTGATTACTTTTTGGATGGTTATAAGTTTTGTTTCAGGAATAATTTGCCGGAGGGTGTAGGTTTTGAGCAATCTATGGCAAGGACTTTAACCACTGGTTTACAGCAAAAGTTTCAATTTGACCCAAGTATGAAACTAAATTCGGAAAATTTAGATATTGCTGTAGATGAAAAAATGGCGCAAATTTTCTTTGATCTTCATAATTTTGATTTAGCTTTACATTATGTTGAAAAAGTTCTGGTGAAAGATGATCAATCACGAGCATCTATGAAAATAAAAAAAGAAATTGTAAGAATAGTGGCGGCAAATAACGAACAAAAAAAACTGGGGACGCTCAAGGAAAAATATTTCTTTCATCCCTTTGTCAGTCGGTTTCACTTTTTTATGGCCATATGTTTTGCGATGGAAAAATATAATCTTCCCGGAGATAACTTTTTGAGTTACTGTTTAATGCGGGTTGAAACTCTTAATAATCGCTCTCCTGATGTTTATATCGTTAAATCGTGGTATTATTACAAACGGGGGGATCAAGAGAAGGCTTTGAAAATTATAGATCAAGGGATCAAATTAAATTCAAAGTATGCCCAGTTGTGGGTAAATCGCGGGATATATGCTTTAGCCGATAAGAATGGTGAGGCTTTTGTTAATTTTAATAAGGCATTGTCTTTGTATCCAGGGTATCCTCATCGTCAGAAAGTTTTAGCAATGCAGGGCTTGGCTGAGGAACTAATTAGCCGCAAGGTATCTGTCAATTGAAGATCTGTGTGTAAGGGGGAAATAATGAGTAATTACAATTTTAAGCTGAAAAAAAATATATTTAATTTCAAAAGTAATAACGGTTTTACGCTGGTTGAATTGATGATTACCGTTGCTATCTTAGGGGTTTTAGCTACCATTGCTATCCCAGCTTATCATAATTATATCAACCGGGCCAAACAATCTGATGCCATCATCGGCTTGAAAGCGGCCCAGATGGCGCAGGAGCAGTTTTTCAGTGAAAATAATCGTTATGCCAGTACTGTCGATATTTTGCCGGGATTCAATGATACAGGAGCCGCTAACAACAGCTTTGCCAAAGGGGACTATACCTTAACGGTTGCCAGTGCCAGCACGGCTCCGGCTTTCTCTCTTGCTGCCCAAGCTGTGGTTGGTGGCAGTACCGATCGCTGGACTATCAGCAATACCAATATTGATCCGGTCGCGGATACCAATATGCCGGGGTTGCCTGGTTATTCGGTTTTCCGCTGGATTTTTGAATAAATTTTAACGACGCTGTTTTCTTTCCAGGCATTTCGTTACCTTATCTCCGGTGATAATATTTAAGAAGTGTTGAAAGATTTGCGGGGAAAAACAGTTGCTGGGAAATAGTTTTGTTTCTGGTTTCTTTTAGGGAAAATATTGATAGCTATGCTGCCCATTAAGCACCTAAATCGTGTTATATTAGAACTCGCCGATGAAGAATATCTTTTTACAACTGTTTTGAACGGAAAAAAGAACTTTTTAGTATGGTGATAATGAGCAACCATTTTGAAATATTTCCAACGCCTATTATCGGATTGCATGTTCTGCAACGAAAACCTCTAGGAGATGAGCGGGGTTATTTCGAACGATTGTTTTGTCTCAACGAATTGCAGTCAGTAATAACTAATAAGACCATCGTTCAGATCAACCATACACTGACAGTAAAACGTGGAACAGTGCGAGGGATGCACTTTCAACATCCGCCCTATGCTGAAGTTAAAATTGTAAGCTGTATGCGAGGTCAGGCTTTTGATGTGGCTGTTGATGTCCGTCGTGATTCCCCAACTTTTCTTAAGTGGTACGGTGAAATTCTGACTGCCGATAACCTCAAAACAATCATCATTCCAGAAGGCTTTGCGCATGGTTTTCAAACTCTCACTGACGATTGCGAAATGCTTTATTTTCATACCGCTGCTTTCCAGCCTGATGCTGAAGGTGGTTTGAATGCCAAAGACCCGAATTTGGCTATTCAATGGCCGCTGCCTATTATTGAACTGTCACCACGCGATCTTGCCCATTCCTATTTGACCCCAGATTTCAGTGGAGTTGTCCAATGAAATGTCGCCATTGCGGTTCGAAGCTTAAGCTTTCTTTGGTGGATTTGGGCAGCGCCCCGCCGTCTAATGCTTATTTGACGGAACGAAGCATGAGCTCTGCTGAAAAATGGTTTCCATTGCGGGTGCTTGTCTGTACTAATTGCTGGCTGGTGCAAACCGAAGACTTTGCTGGACGTGATGAACTGTTTAATGCAGACTATGCCTACTTCAGCTCTTTTTCTCAAACTTGGCTGGATCACGCAGAGCGCTATGTGGAAGACATGACGGAGCGTTTTGGCTTGGATTCCAATAGTTATATGGTTGAAGTCGCCGCCAACGATGGTTATCTGCTCCAGTTTGCTAAGGATCGTAACATTCCCTGTACTGGAGTAGAGCCCACAGCAAGTACATCAAAGGTAGCCCGAGCAAAAGGTATACCTGTTGTGGAAGACTTCTTTGGGGTTCGACTGGCAAAAGAATTGCTCGTGCAAGGCAAACAGGCTGATGTAATTACGGCAAACAATGTGTTAGCTCATGTGCCGGATATCAACGATTTTGTTGCCGGCTTTACCGTGCTACTTAAACCCAAGGGAATAGCGACTTTCGAGTTTCCACATATTCTCAGGTTGGTCGAAGGAAACCAGTTTGACACTATTTACCATGAACATTTTTCCTACCTGTCTCTTACTGCTGTCAGTCGTATTTTTATCGCCCATGGTCTTACCATTTTTGATGTGAAAGAGCTTCCCACACATGGTGGCAGTCTTCGTGTGTTTGCACAACGCAGTACTTCCAGGAAATGGGCTAAAAGTAACAATGTCGAAGTGTTGCTTCAAAAAGAAGGCGAAACCGGCATAAACTCAGCTGCCTATTACTCAGGATTCCAGACTAGGGTTGATACTGCTAAAAATGATTTCCTTGCCTTCCTGTTAGAAGCAAGAAAACAAGGGAAAAGTGTGGCAGGGTATGGTGCTGCTGCTAAAGGAAATACGCTGCTGAACTACGCAGGTATCCGTCCGGATCTGATCTCATTCATCGTCGATCGAAACCCGGCCAAGCAAGGTAAGTTTATGCCGGGTAGTCGTATCCCTATTGTTGATGAAAAACATCTGAAAGCAGACAAACCGGACTATGTTGTAGTTCTTCCTTGGAATTTAAAAGAAGAGATAAACAATCAACTTAATTATATACGACAATGGGATGGCAAGTTTATTACCGCTGTACCTAGGTTGGAGATAGTATGAATTTTCAAGAGAGTACATTGAAAATTGCTGTTACTGGTGCCACCGGGTTCATAGGACGCCATGTGCTTGCAGAGCTAGCACCACATAATATAAAAATTATTGCCGTTGTTCGTCCTGGCCAGAAGGATTTACCTGTTCTAATTAACGGAGAATGGGTTACTATTGATATCTGCTACCCACCAACCAATGTTTATGAAGCAATGGGGACTCCTGACGTCTTGATCCATTTAGCATGGCATGGATTGCCAAATTATTTATCTCTGCATCACTTCGAGACAGAACTTCCGCTACAGTATACATTCCTAAAGCAGATGGTTCTTCAGGGGTTAAAGACCTTTGTTGTTGCGGGGACATGCTTCGAATATGGAATGCAATCAGGCCAGTTGATTGAGGAGATGGTCACTAAACCGAATAATCCCTATGGTTTTGCCAAAGATATATTACGTCGACAACTCGAATATCTGAAAAAGGATCGGCCGTTTTCTCTGGCATGGGCCCGTCTTTTTTATACCTACGGAGCAGGCCAGGCAGAGTCCTCTTTGTTCTCTCAATTGAAGTCTGCAGTAGAACGAGGTGATAAAGTTTTTAATATGTCTGGAGGGGAGCAATTACGCGATTATCTACCCGTGGCTGAGATCGCGAAGCATCTCGTTTCGTTTGCTCTTTCTGGTGAAGATATTGGAGTCGTGAATACCTGTTCCGGTATTCCCATATCAGTAAGGAAATTGGTTGAAAACTGGATTGAGAAATATGATTGGGAAATTAATCTTAATTTAGATTATTATCCATACCCCGACTATGAGCCGATGGCATTTTGGGGTGATAGAAGAAAGCTGGACAGAATCATGGTTACAAAATAATAAATTTAATTATCTCACGGTGGATCATGAAAATTTTTGAACAAGAGGTTGAAGGACGGATCATTTCTAATGGTCAAGATGCTATATTAAACTCAAGTGCGGAAGTTTTTATGAAAACTTCCACGGTGCCAAAGTACTCATATAATTTTTCCTGGCTTGGGCGTCCAATCATTCAGTATCCTCAAGACATTATTGCGATGCAAGAGCTTATTTGGTCTGTACAGCCAGATCTTATTATTGAGACGGGTATTGCCCATGGTGGTTCTTTGATTTTTTCTGCATCCATGCTTGAACTAAACGCCATATGTGGTGGTTTACAGGATGCAGAAGTTTTAGGCATTGATATAGACATACGATCCCACAATCACGAGGCGATTGAAGCTCATCCCATGTTCAAGCGAATTTCAATGATTCAGGGCTCAAGTGTGGCTCCCGATATTGTCGATCAGGTGAAGACAAAGGTTTCAGGGAAACAACGTGTGTTAGTATGTCTCGATAGTAACCATACTTACAAGCATGTGCTGGCAGAACTTGAGGCTTATGCTCCGTTGACCAGTGTGGGTAGCTATTGCGTGGTTTTCGATACCGTTGTCGAAGATTTACCCAAAGAGATGTTTCCCAATCGTCCTTGGGGGCCAGGTAATAGTCCTAAAACCGCTGTTTGGGAATATCTCAAAACACATCCCGAGTTTGAGATCGATAAATCTATTCAACATAAATTGCTCATTACTGTTGCTCCTGATGGCTATCTGAAACGTATAAACTAAGTGTTCGGATTGTCTTTATTAAAAGGATCTTTTTTAAACCAAAAATTGTTGAGCCAAAAAGAAACATATATTAAGAAATCAGCTAGCAAAGCAATCAATCGGAATCCGGCTAAAAAGGCCACTGAGGAACCAAGGCTCAGTGGCAGGTTTATGATCTTTCCGGCAGTTACTTCAAATATTCCAATTCCCTGAGGGGCAAAGATAGCTATATATCCTGTCCCCCAGGAAAAGATATAAGCCCCGGCCAATGACAGAAGAGGTTGTTGAGCAGTTTTGTTTAATGCCACGGAATTAAAATAGAAAATAAATGAACTGGCAGCCAGAGACCAGAAAATGAAAGAGAGAAAAAGCAAATTCAGATAGAAAAAAGTATTTTTAGCTGGGGGATATTTCTTGAGTGGATTCCATATTAATAAAAAAAATGGAGCAAACAAGACGATAAAACTAGCAACCGTAGAAAAAATTTCCAATGAATATGGTAGCGCTCTTGGCGTATAGATCCAAAGTAAAGTGCCTCCAATAAAGAAGGTAACCGGAATTGGAAAAATAGTTTCAAAAAAGGCCAAGAATGAAATATGTTTTTTGGTAATGCCGCAGGAACGGTAGTCGGCTAATCTACCAACTGTATGCCAGATTCCTCCTGGTAGATATCGGGCCGGTAGCCTTGCGATATAAATTTCCAGCAGCCTTTTGTAGGGCAGAGAATAGCCAAGGCACCGTAGAATCAATAATGGGGAGAGCGGTGCCAGGAGATGTAGACTGGCCCAAAGAACAACAGCACTGATGATAAATTGTGGTTTAGCTTTGGAGAAAAGATCTAGCAGCAAATCACTATTTTTAAAAATATAATAGAAGATGCAGGCAAATATGAGGGGGGTATAGATATATTTACAGACTGCAAAAACTTTTTTTAATTTCGCTCTGGCTGTTGACATGAAATAATAACTCTGTGAGATTGTTTAGCGATTTGCTGACTTTTCAGTGAAGTATTTGATTGGGATGGCAGGCAACAGAAGAAGCAGTATTGCAAATTTGTTTGCAAAAGATAACGGTGAAGTCAGTACGGCTTTGCAGAGTTCAAGGGGCATGCGGAGTAATGGAAAAAGCAAAGTCAAAAAAGAGGTGCTGATCTTCATCTCGTCACTAACGTATCGTTTTAAACGTTCGTTGTGATTTTCAGG
Source organism: candidate division Zixibacteria bacterium 4484_95 (assembly GCA_002085375.1). Taxonomy (GTDB): domain Bacteria; phylum Zixibacteria; class MSB-5A5; order UBA10806; family 4484-95; genus 4484-95. The sequence goes on from NATP01000046.1 coordinate 8,288, forward strand.
ATGCCTATTTTGCCGCCGGAAAAATGTAGAGTTAACGGTATGAACAAATTCTCCTCGCAGGGAGAGGAGACATAAAATAACATTATCTGCTCCAACAAAATTATAGTCCGTCATATCCGGAAATTTGTCACGTCGAATTAATCCCAATATTGGATTAGCCTTTCCCCAGAAAACAAAGAAAAAACGTGAGACAGTAGTCAGCCCCCTCGTATCATACCAGCCGGAAAAACGTTCAAAGGGCACTCCTTCTTCATCAATCCAGCAGGGAGTTCCGTATGACAATACTGAGGAAGGATGGTTTTCCAGTGCCTTGACATTGGCTGAAATGTAATTAGTGGTCCATCTGTCATGCCCGGCTGTTAAGATTATGTATTTACCTTTTGCTTTAGAGGCTAAAAAGCTCTGGTTAGCTATGGCCCCGATATTAGAGGATTGCTCGAAAAATTTAATGCGTTGATCCCGACGTGCAAATTCATGGCACAATCTGGTTGTAGCGTCTGATGAATGATTGTCCGAGATGAGAATCTCCAAGTTTTCATAGTCTTGAGCTTGAATACTTTCAAAGGTTTCCTGAATAAATAATTCTTCATTGTAAACTGGCAGAACAATAGTGACAAGAGGGAGTGATTTATTACTTTTCTTTGCCATTAGTTGCTTTCATCATGTTCATAAAATCCTGAATTTGGTTCAATGTGAATTCTTTCATCTCTTGTTTATTCAACCATGTCTGGTGCCAGTCTACGGTCCAATCTAATGCTTGATCAATCGATAATATGGGATGCCAAGCAAGACGGGTTCTAGCTTTACTGTTGTCCAGTTTTAAAATTTGCGATTCTTGCGGATTATCTTCGTCGGATGTTTTCCAAGGCAAAGAATCAGGCAATTTTTGCTGAACATAATCTGCAATCCAACTGACGGTCTTGTTAGCATTGTCGGAAGGACCAAAATTCCATGCCTGGGCATAGGCAGAGCCGTTTTCAGATAACTTTTGGGCTAGGTTTAGGTAGCCGCTAAGTGGTTCACATACATGTTGCCATGGTCGGGTAGCTTTGGGGTTGCGGATGATCACGGGTTTTTTATTGGAAAATGATGAAAGTAAGTCAGGAAGAAGACGATCTTTGCCCCAGTCTCCGCCACCGATAACATTTCCGGCTCGGGCTGTTGCGACATTTATATTCTGTTTATTAAGATAGGAATGACGGTATGAGTTCACCACAAATTCAGCGCATGCTTTGCTACATGAATAGGGGTCTTTTCCGCCAAGAACATCGTTTTCTCTGTAGCCCCAGAGCCATTCTTGATTCTTATAACATTTATCGCTGGTAATGATTACTACGGATTTTACTGAGTTACATTGTCTAGCGGCGTCAAGAAGATGAACCGTACCCATTATATTAGTAGCAAAGGTTGAGACTGGATCATTATATGATGGTCGTACAAGTGCCTGTGCTGCAAGATGGAAGATGATTTCTGGTTCAATGGCTTGAATCAAAATTGGCAATTTGGAAGGTTCAGTGATGTCACAATAATAAGATGTAATCTCTTCCTCAATATGAGCGATATCAAAGAGGGATGGTTGCTGCGCTGGTAATGAGATACCACTCACTTCAGCTTGCAGATGGCGAAGCCATAACGTCAACCAGCTCCCCTTAAAGCCAGTGTGTCCTGTCAGAAGAACTTTTTTACCTTTCCAGAAATTCACAATACTATTCTACCAGATTTTCCATGGAGGGTTCTCTGATTGCCATAACTCTTCTAAGGCAATTTTGTCACGTAGTGTATCCATTGGCTTCCAGAAGCCAGAATGCTTAAATGCAGACAATTGACCCTCTTTGGCTAACTGTTCAATAGGTTCCCGCTCCCAGATTGTAGAATCATCTTTAATATAATCTAAGATTTTTGGGGAAAGCACAAAATAGCCGGCATTAATCCAGCTTTCATTAAACTGGGGTTTTTCTTCAAATCGAATAATCTTATCATTTATAACGTCAAGCTCACCAAAACGACCCATCGGTTGAATCGCTGTAACAGTGGCAAGTGTCTTTTGCTTACGATGAAACTCAATAAGTTCTCTGATATTTACATTGCTTACCCCATCACCATAGGTGAGACAGAAAATGTCATCATCAAGATATTTTTTTACGCGTTTTATACGGCCCCCTGTCTGGGTATCATCTCCTGTATCTACAAGGGTTACTTTCCATGGCTCGGCTTTTTTTTCATGGACTGTCATTTTATTGTCGGTGAAATCAAAAGTGACATCAGACATGTGAAGAAAGTAATTCGCAAAATATTCCTTGACCATATAGCCCTTATAGCCACAACAAATTATAAAATCAGTTAATCCATGAGCTGAATATATTTTCATGATATGCCAGAGAATAGGCATGCCACCCAACTCTATCATTGGTTTTGGACGCAGGTGTGTTTCTTCGCTGATTCGGGTGCCAAAACCACCTGCAAGGATTACTGTTTTCATAACAAAGAATCCTATTCTGTATTGTTGTATCTCAGTTGCGTAATTTGTTCAGAGACAAGGCCAATAAGAAAAATAATGATAGATGTTGATAAAAGTAAAGCTGACATATTGGAGAAACGATGTGATGTTAAATACGTATACAGGTAGTATAAAGTTCCTGATAAAAAAAAGAAAAAGCTTACTGGCAGGAAAATACGAAGTGGTGAAAACAGTGTGGCAATTTTAGTAATAATAAGAAAAAAACGGCTCCCATCTTGTATTAGTTTGATTTTACTTTTTCCTTTACGTTTTTCTGTTTGAATGGGAATGTATTTAACACTTCGGCCATTGCGGAGGTAAGCCATTGTAATCGTTGACGGGTAGGAAAAAGTATTGGGTAGAAGATATATATATTTTTTGGCAGTATCTTTGCGAACCATCCTGAACCCGGAAGTAAGATCTTCAATTTTGAATTTGGTAATATAGGACGCAAAGCCGTTATAGATTCTATTTGCTATATCGCGGTGCAGTGATGTGGCAGATTTTTTTGTCCGTGCCCCAACCACCATATCATAACGATCTTTATATTCCAGAAGCCTCTCCACATCATCAGGATTATGTTGGCCATCCGCGTCCATCATAATAATCCATTCGCCTTTTGCGACTCTGATCCCGGTTTTTACGGCAGCGCCATTGCCAATATTGTACGGGTGGGGCCATGCGTTGGCGCCAGCCTGTATGGCCTCTTTGAGGGTGTTATCGGTGGACCCGTCATCAATGACCAGAATCTCAAAGTCAGGGAATTTAGAAACTAATTTTTTAACTGTTGATCCGATAGCCTGTTCTTCATTATAGGCTGGCAATAATATTGTCACATATTTGCTTGTCACTGGGTTGACCTTGTTACTATCTTAATAAGTGAAGTTTCATTTGTTTTTTATATCTGCTTAATTTAGAAATAGCCAATCAGTTAAGCTTGACACCGTCTTCTGCAGTCCGGAGTTTCAGGTTTGAGTTTCAAGGATACCTTGCTAATTTTTTAAGGGTTAGGTGTCTCACTCTCATTGATATAGAGGATTATCTTTTCTTTTCGGCTCAAGTTACTGATACTTTAGCTCGGTTGGTGGGGGGAGATTTTGGTTGAACCAAGACAACTTCTTAATATGTTCAATAATCATGGCCAAAAAAGTCTTTAAAGGTACTGCTGTTGGCAAAATTGATTTGCTGGGAATCGTTGCATCTGGAAAATTAAAGTTATCCTGACACTCTGTGTCAATCCGCCATGTGTCGTATCAAACCAGTTTATAAGGCATCATGGTAGAGAGGTCAAGGTTTTTAAAAGCCTTGTTTTCTGATTAAAAATCAAACCTTTTGTTGATTTTTTGTAAGGTGAAAGACAAATATTTTTAGGGTTTTGTTGGCGTAAAAGTGTGATATTATGATCATGATTAATAATGTTGCTTTACCGGGATAACCCCCCGTACCCCGCCCCGTGGATTTTCCATATCTCCCTGACGTCTGGGGATAAGATGGATATGGCTGTGAAAAATGCTTTGCCCGGCGTCATACCCACAGTTCATGCCGATATTAAACCCGGTAATTGTGGCATCCTGATGCTGCAGTTCAGTCGTCGACTGCAGAATAAGCTGCCAGGCTTCCGTCATTTCAGCGGCGGCAAGATCCAGGGGATTAATAATATGTTTGTAGGGAATGATGAGGAGGTGGCCAGCAGTAACCGGATTGCGGTCTTCAATAACGTAAAAACGGGTGCTTCTTTGTCGAATCATCAAGGTTTGCGGGTTGCAGAAAATGCAGCCTGGTTGTTTGTTCTGGGGGTTCATTTTGGTTGTATACCCCAGCCATAATTTCTTGTCAAACATCTGTCCCTGTGCTAGATGAATAGTCGTTAATGTCAATTTTTTTGAGGTTATTTTTCATGCAGCAACTCAACTATATTCCCCGAG
>NATP01000148.1 GCA_002085375.1 candidate division Zixibacteria bacterium 4484_95
GAAAAACTCATCTGATTTCTGAATATTAACTCCTTTCCAATTAGCAAGACAAAAATCTCTTGACATGTTTATAGAGTGCATATAATAAGGGAATTATGTATCTGATTAAAATATAAGTTATGGCTAAAATGAAATACAAATGAGGGAAGGATGGGAGCAGAGTATTTCTTTAAAATTGAGGGACCTATACTTGAAAATAATATACCTCTGCATATCGCAATAGACTCATTGTCAAATTTCCAATCAATTCTTGACCGAACATACCTTGCCCTGAAAGGCGAAAAGAAAAAATTTTCCAAAAAAGAAAGGCAATTTTTTCAACTCCGCGCTACTTATTTCGAGAAAGGCTCATTTCTAACCTATTTTGAGATATTTCTTGCATCAACCCAACTAACACTCCCATTTATAACAGCACTCGGGCCTCAGAATATCTGGGATTACACTAGAGAGTCATTTAATTTTTTAAAAATAATATTTTCAGCAGCTCAAAAAGGGCAGCAACCACAATATGATTTTCATGACAATAATGATTTTACTGTTCATATTGGTGACAATCATTTCCATTTCCACGGACCTGTTTATCAGATTGGTGAAAATTCATTAAAGCATTACAGGAAGTTAGCCCACCTTGCTGAACAAGGGGTGTCTTTAATAACTGCTGGGTCAAAAGGTAGCGAAGATATAGAATTGTCAGAAAAAGACAAAAATCTTTTTGATTTACCTTCAGAAATAGATAGCAATCAAATAGAATTAAAATGTGAAATTTTTGATTTCAATAAATTCAAAAATAGCGGGAGGTTGCTAGTTCCTGAAGGTCAGGTTCTACCGCCTGGAGAGTATAATTTTTCAATTTATGGTGATCAAGATAATGTTGATTACATATATTCAATGCTGCGACCTCAAGTCACTATTACATGCTTAAAAGAAAGTAGGCTAAACCCTTTTGCTGGTGAGGCGGTTTTTAGGCTTCATATAACCGGAGTAACATCTTGAAATAAAAGAATAAGCCATAACAATGCGCTCAAGCTGACCGCCAACCCGCTGCGCCTTAGGCTTGCGGTTGTCGGCAGCTTAGCTTTGACGTTAGCGATTCAAGATTATGAAAATAGTTGTCGCCATAGAACCCGATAATGTTGAGTTGACCTTAAACGACCTCTCACATGATGACTTCATTTATGATCCCGACACGTACTATTACTTCCGAGACCAGGTGTTCATAGAGGGCATCAAGAACTTTATTAACAAGAATTACCCTGGGAAAGTCCCCCCTGGAAAAATAGTTGACGGTTTTTATCACTCCACAAACAAATTAGAGCCTCCCGCACCTGTGGGGTCTGGCGTAGCTAAAGTAAAGGAATGGTATGATACCCAGGATGTAATAATAAAATACTACAAGAAGTGGGCCAAGAAACGACCGAAGTTCTACTTGCACAACGGCAACATTTACTCATTCACTTTTTTGGGATTTCAAAATGTTGGGAATGAGATCCAATTGATCAAATATGAACCGGAAGATTTGGTGGAGATTCTAAATGCCAAGAGTCGCTAACCATTCGCTGGAGAGGGACGCGGCTATTCGCCGCGCCCCTCAGCTTGGTCGTTAGCGATAAATAACGATACACACAAATTCCTATAGGAGTATGCACAATGAAACCTCCCACATCATTAGATATTTCAAATCCAGCACCTCAAGCAGAAACTTCAGTAAAAAAAATTGAGCTACAAAGACCTGCGCAAGAATTTAAACAAGAAGCTACAAAAATAATCGATACGGCTGTAACAGACATTGCAGACAGGTATAGGGATGAAATAGAATTTCTAAAATCTGCAAAATCTGCTGGCATTCACGGCGTTTACATATCAAGAGCAGAAGCAGTAGAGAAGTTTCTTCCATTTATTGAAGATGAAAAACATGAGATATTATTATTGGGTTCATCTCTTCGTGGATTGCTCCAAGAATTCGACTCTGAATACGAGCACGCAAGACAATTGCTTAAGAGAAAAAAGGATGAAGGGGTAAGATTAAGATTTTTATTAACACATCCATTAATAGCAGACTTACGTGCCAAACAAGAAAATAGGGAATTTAAGGATATTGGTAAGGAAATTTTAAAATCATTAGCAACCTTATTGAATGAGTGGAAAATTGAACCAGAGCATCTTAAACTTTATCTTGGCACACCAACCTGCTTTGGTATTAAAACAGCGAAAGCGATGTTACTCAATACTTATCCATATATGAAAGAGGCATTTGCTTCCCCATGCTTGATAATAAAAAAACCAGGTTATTTTTATGAACATTTTTTAAGTAGTCATTTTAAAGCCTAGATGAGTTCGATGGCATTACCGTTGCCAAAATATATTGACGAAATGGAGAAGAATTTAGATAGATATGCAGAGCACGTTAGAAATTTCATGAAGCTGGATGAACTGCAAACTGAATAAATAATTAAGCTAACAATCGGCTGCTCTTGACGGCGGGGGCGCCATGCAAAATTCAGGGTTGGGAGCTCGGATCAAATCCTATGGTGTATCGAAGTTCTGTGCTCAAAATCCCCGCCGCAAGAGAGCCGTCGCGTTAGCGATAATGACAAGGAAACATTGTAATGAAAAGGAGGAACAATATGGGCATGTTCAAGAAAAAGGTAAAAGTCTCCAATAGCAAAGATCCTGAACAATTTTTTGAAGAAGAGTTTTGGGTGGATACAGGGGCTCTTTATTCCTTTGTTCCTGAGGATTATCTTGAAAGAATAGGGGCGGAACCATCTGTTAAGCGAAATCTTATACTTGCAGATGGACGAGAAGATACAAGACTGCTTGGTTTTTGCAATTTTCAGATTGAAGGTCTTGAAGGTAGTATTCCATGCCCGGTGATTTTCGCGCGAAAAGGCTCGCTATTCCTGATAGGAGCTACAGCCTTGGAAAATTTCGGTGTAGAGGTAGATCCAATTCAAAAGAAACTGAAACCAATTTTAGCAGTCATCGGAGGATTTTTGGCTTCACAATAGTAGTCGCTAACAATTCGCTGCAGCCGACCCGTGAGGGGCGGTGCGTAAGGCTGGTCTCGTCAGACGCGTCGGCTGCCACACGTTTCGGCATTCCTTCGCCACGTATTTGCTGGAGGACGGGTACGATATCTGGGCGGTTCAGGTTCTTCTCGGCCATAAGGACATCAAGACGACAATGATCTATACCCATGTCCTCAACCGTGGAGGAAAGGGGGTCCGTAGTCCGGTTGATTCTCTATGATCGATTAAAAATATCGGGGTCATATATAGAAACCGTATAAGACACTCAAGGAGAACATTTTCAATATTTAGGATATTGTGATGATTGAAGTTAGGATGGTTCTTTGAACTCGGTCTTATATAGCAAAATCGCAAGATAAAGGTTTTATCAAGAAACTATATATACCATAGTTAGCAGGAACATGGTATGAAGTTAGATCCTTACTCATTACCTTTTTATACTGACGATTTTTTGATAGATGTTATGGATATTGAAAAATGGCCTACGTTCTTATATCACTATACTTCTATCAATACTCTTGCACTCATACTAAAGAACCAAACTATTCGATTCAACCGACTCGATAAAGTAAACGATCCTGAGGAAGCAATATCCAAAGATTTGCAAAATTCAAATACCACACAGTTCGTTTCGTGTTGGACAGCGAATCAAAGAGAGTCCATTCCACTATGGAATATGTACACAAAAATGAAAGGCGTTCGTATAGGAATGCCTACTGACATGTTTGAAGGAAGACCAACGCCAGATATATATGACCACGGCGGTGCTATGATTCATTTGAACGAAGCATACAATATAGAGCGCAAGGCATCTAAACTCCCTGATCAATTGAAGGCCATGCAAAGATTGATTTCTCCAGAGAAAATCCCCTCAAATGGAAGCAAATCATCTGAAAACAAGCCATCCGTTAGATTGACTGGAATATCTCTGCCATTTTCGGTTTGGTCCAGTATAGTTATTGGTCCTAATCCTGTTTTCTATTCTGATGAAGAAAGATATCATCATCCAAATATCCTATTTGATGCAGGTGATCCTTATAATGACGGGATTCAACATGTTGGTATATCACCCATTGATTTAGGATCAATAAAAGGAGAACACTGGAAATTTGAGCAAGAGTGGCGGTTCAAGATAAGTATGTTTGGTATCGGTGAAACGTTTCCTTTAGATGAAATTGGAAAAGCAAGACTTGACTTGTTGAAATACCCAGTTATTACTGAGTACATAGATGTTGACCTAGACGAAGGTGTGTTTGACCAAATGGAGGTAACTCTTGCACCATCTACAACAATGTCCGAACAAATAATCATTGAATCATTGTTACATAGATTTGCTCCGAAAGCTGTTCTTAAACGTAGTGAATTGAATGTAATGTAAGGTAGAAACTGCTAACAAATCGCTGCACCTGACCGCTATTTCGCTTACGCTCCATAGCGGCAGGTGAGCTTTATCGTTATGCGTTGGATGAAATGATGAGTTGCTACAGAGATAAAGCATTGAAAGAATTAGTCCGCGACGCTTCTGCATTGATAGAAGCCGACCGTAGAGTAGTCAAAGCTATAGTTGAAAGCGACTTTGAGAGCTTGCCAACACTCATTTCTGAATTTCGAGAAAAGAAAATAAAGGTTCAATCCGGTCTGAGTGAGTTTCCTGTTGTCGAAGGTGTAGATGACTCAGCAAGAGAAGTCCTTGCTCGCGTACAGAGGAAGTTCCCAACGGACAGCGTCATTGAAGAGCTGAAACGGACTGTTGGAGAAGAAGGCTCTTTGTACGAATTGTCTGACGAGGAAGCGTGGGAACTCGGGTCAGATCTGCTATATTCCTGGATAAGTCATTACGAATATGTCCGCAACATTTTTAAGGTGAATACTCTCATTCTCCGAACAACAATTCCACCATCACTCCGCCAGTACATATTGGAAGCCCGTAACTGCTTCGCCTTAGAGCAAAACAACGCTGTGATCTCAATGTGTCGAGCCATATTGGAGGCGGCGACTAAAGATCTTTGTGAAAAGAAGGGTTTTTTTGAACCACATAGAGAGAAAGTAATAGAGATTAACCCGGAGGTGTTCAATCAGCTTATTGGAGCGATCTCCAGTGGAAAACTCAAGAGGCGTGCAGTTAAGATCTATTATCGTGATGCATGTCCGGGGTTGTTCACGGAGATCGGTCAGTCAACGCAGACCAAGCTCTTCGAGTCCTTCGCGAGACAGCCGACGTAGTCCAAGAACTGTATTCTTTACATGAATCATGAACCCGCATAACCACAGGATGCAGTCGGATGCGGTAAACCGCGCCGCTGATCCTGAGCGTTATGCAAAAAATCAATATTGAGCCTTATGATGGATGGATTACGTAAATTGCTCATCAGAACTCTGTTTTTGACAGCAGTATTGATGTTTGGAGGAATTTTTCAATCATATGCTGCAGATTTGCAGATGTTTTCCAACGTGAAATTAATGAATAATCCAGCAAATGATGGAGATAGCTTTCTTGTGGCAGCTAATGGAAAATCTTTCCGTGTGAGACTTTATTTTGTTGACTGTCCTGAAACCTCTGTTAGCTCTAAGAGTGATGCGCAGCGGGTTCGGGAACAGGCACGATATTTTGGATTAACCAGTGCAGAGCGTATCATTCATTTTGGCAACGAAGTAAAAACTTTTGTTGAGCATGTCCTTGATAAACCTTTTACTGTTTATACAGCCTTTGCAAGTGCCTTGGGAAGGTCAGCCAAAGGCCGCGTATATGCATTCATCACTACTGCTGGTGGGGATGATTTAGCGAGTTTACTCGTTAAAAATGGCCTTGCTCGCCAACACGGAATAGGCAGGAAAACACCTGATGGGGTATCGCGTGATGAAATGATAGAAAGACTTCGTGATCTTGAAACTTCGGCCATGTTGAAACGTCTCGGTATTTGGTCGGAAAGTAATCCTGATCGGATAAATGATAGAAAGACTTCGTGATCTTGACTTACTTGACCTAAACACTGCCACTAAAAAAGAACTTCAGTCAATCAAAGGAATTGGTCCCATTCTTGCTAAAAGAATTATAGCCGGCCGTCCCTATAAAACAGTAGATGATTTATATTAAACAGTTCTCCTATCTCTTTTAAAGTTATTACGGATTTTTGGTGAAGAAACTTAGACATTCCCAAAATTTAGGCGTTAATCTTTAAAAACATTCCTGTCTGCCCACAGGCAGGGATGAATTAAGGATTTTTGGCATTCAATAAGTGGAATAAGAAAAAAACACACTTTCTTTTTTCTTTAGTTATTAAGCTTAGATAAATAGGTAATA
>NATP01000047.1 GCA_002085375.1 candidate division Zixibacteria bacterium 4484_95
TTCTCTTCTTTTCAAAACTTAAACCTGTAATTCAAACCCGCCTGAAGACCGGAGCCCTCAAAACGGTAGTTCCGTTCACCATCGATCGTTATCCTGATTGTCTGATACCTATATAAAATATCCAAACCGATATCATTGGATAAAGCTATATCAAAACCAAACAGACCATAAAGACAAAAACCTGTTCCCCGGGCATCACCTAATTCCATAGATTCCTGCAAATTCCCTATGCCGGAACCCATACCCATAACGAGATAGTTTGTTTCCGAATCCGTCAAAGGATAACCATATCGGCAGTCAAAATAAAAATTGTAAAGTTTGATATCGGCTTCAAATGGATAACCCTGTTCCGGTTCTACATGTTTAATAAGATATTCAATCCCTGGACCAAGCGAAAAGAATCCGGAGATGAAATATTCTGCCGAAATCCTGAAAGCAAAATTATCATAAAAATCGTTTTCGGTATCAGGAGGTATAAATTTAATTGCACCAACAGGAATATACAATACTCCCAAACGGGCGGTAATCCTTTCGGGCGACGCCAAATCGCTTTTCTGCTCGGCAGAAACCATGGATGTCGACAATAAAATCATTATTAATAAAAAACGAATATTCACGCTAAAGAAACAAAATTAAAATTGTCAATTTTCATCGCCGGAACATACATCAAAACACCAAACTTGGGAACCAACCGACGTTGTTTCGAAAGAGCTTCGACGTTATTAAAAGCCTCAAGCATCGATTGAGATATTCTCATATCGGTTACAGGAGCAGTTATTTTCCCATTCTCAATTAAAAAAGTTCCATCGCGGGTTGTGCCAGTTACAGTGGTAAGCATGGGATTGATGAAGTTTAGATACCAGAAATGCGTAATCAATATTCCACGCCCGGTTGAGGCAATCATTTCATCAAGGGATTTATCACCTGCATCCATAACCATTGCCTTGGGATAAGGACCATAGCTATTATCAGGCTGAAGAGCGTTACCGGTCGATTGAACATTGTTTAAGTGTGCATAGTAGCTATCATAAACAACACCCTTAGCAATTCCTTTTTCCACAATCACAACCTTACTGCGGGGAACCCCCTCATAGTCAAAACTCATATATTGAATAACCGGATTAATAGGGTCTTCAGCGATTGTAACATTCTCACTCATAATTGCAGAGCCAATTTTATCTGCCATAAAACTTCTGTGGTTAAACATCCCCCTACCTCCGAAACCAAGAAATCCCAAAAACAGTAAAAAATCAGCTACCGCTTCAGGTTCAAGTATCACAGTGTATGTTCCTGGTTGAAGTTCGACTTGTTTATTCGGCCTGGATGCTTTTTGCACACCACGATTGGCAACATCCCTAAAATCAATATCTTTTATATCCCTTGAATAAGCCTGGGCAAATCCCGAGCGGTCGGAATTGTCGCTTAAAGTAATCGATATTTTCGCCTCGGTGACTTTCCCCTGTTGACGGGTGCCAAGTGAATTGGCAACCACAAGCTCGGTTGTAGAAGTCTGAAACATACCACTTGTAGCCAGCTTATCTTGGCCGGCTATATCAACAATTGTCTTTACAGCTTTAGCTCTATTAAGCGGGGAATACTCAGCAGTCGATTTATAAAAACCTTCTGTCTGTTGAGCCTTAGGCGAGCTTACCAATGATGTGAATCGCGGATTCTCAACCTGCTGAGAACAAATTTCTATGGCTGTTTTCACAAGTTCATTTATAGACTCCTGCGAGAGGATATTAGTCTTGGCAACGCCTATCTTCTTTCCAATAACAGCTCGGCACCAAAGCGTATGGTCCGCTCTGCCGATGTTCTGGTGAATTCGGCTTTCAGCAAAACGAGTAAGATAAAATTCCTCTTTTTCACAAACCAGCTCGGTCTGGTCGGCTGTGGACTTTTTTAAACTTTGTTCAAATATATCGATTATCCGGCTCATCAGAAACCAACCTTCACATTCCTGATCCTCACCGGTGCCGCCCCCTGCCCCACACGACCATTTTGACCAGGTTGCCCCTTACCACAGTTAGGTGTGCCCCAAACTCTCCATAAGGATCGATTGCCTATACCATCACAGGAATTCCAGAATGAGACAGTGTTTCCTCCATAGGTTGGATTCTTAATCATCTTCCCTAGCTTACCACCTTTTATCTCCCAGGCTATCTGGCAACCGAACTGGAAATTCTCACGGGTATCGTCAATCGACCACGATGATGTCGTTTGCATATAGAGCCCATCATCAACCCCCGATATGAGCTCATCCAAGGTCAAGTTGCCCGGTTTGAGGTTAGTATTGGTCATCCGAACAATCGGGACATTACCCCAGCCATCAGCCCGCATAGCCCCGGAAGATAATTTACCTATACGCTTGGCAGTTTCCCTTGATGAAAGATAGCCTACCAAAATGCCCTCTCTTATCAAATCTGACTCATGCGCTTTAACCCCGTCATCATCGTAACCAAAACTGCCCAGCCCATGTGGTGAGGTTGCATCGGCAACAACACTGACGATGTCCGATGCATATTTAAAATTGTCCAGTTTTTCCGGCGTGGCAAAACTTGTACCGGAGAAATTGCGTTCACCACCGAATACACGGTCAAGCTCGAGGGCATGGCCTATTGATTCATGGATAACAAGAGATACATGCGAACCATCCAACACTATATCGCAAGTTTTACTTGGACAGGGTTCAGCCTCCAAAAGAGCCACCGCCTGCTGGCAAATTATCGGTATATTATTCTCGAAATCGACCTCATCTAAAAGCTCATAACCCTTGCATTCAAAAATCCCCTCATTGGCCGGGTAACTCCTTCTGGCGCGGTCACGGTGAGATCTCATGGCGGTTACACTAACTCCAGCACCGCTCTGAACGATAAGCTGATGGATATCTAAACCCTCGGTACTAAGGAGGTTTTTATTGATCTTGCGGAAATCAAGAAAGCTGTTACGGTATTTAATACCCTCATTTTGGGACATTAACTCGTCAAGGTATGCCAGATACTGAAGTTTCTCAGCCGTGGAAATTTTAAAAGGGTCAACATTAAAGCTTGATATATACGAGTCGGTGTATATTTCAATAGGAGCCAATTCCACCGGTTTTGTTTGTAAAATTGCTGAAGCTTTAGCTATCTCAACAGCTTTTTCAGCAACTCGAATTATTTCATTCTCAGTAACATCAGCAGAACTGCAAAAACCCCAGGCACCATCAGCAATAACCCTAACACCAAATCCTTTATCAAGACTTTCATCAACACTCTCTGGTGCACCATTATTATAGGAAAGTGATTCTGACTCGGTGTAAGTATAGCGGAAATCGGCATAGCTGGCCCCTGCACTGACAGCTTTTTCAAGGGCTATCATGCCCGCTTTCTTCACATCATCCATATATGTATTAAAGGGAATGAGGAATTAAAAATGCAAGTAAATTTATTGAAAAACTTGCAACTATTAAAATCCCAAAAGTTTTATCTGAAATTATCATTTGTTTACCTCTTAAAGCATTCCACCCAAAAATCAACGTTACCAGCCAGAAAAATACGAAAATCTCCGTTTTAGTATCGGTAACATCACGACCTATGGGATAACCTCCCCAACCCTCGTTGAACGTCTGCCGGGTAACCTCAACCCCTATTAATATACCCCCTATTAAAGAGAACAGAAATGTCAGCAATACTAAAACAGCCGCCTGTTTTACGCAATCATCGCCTTTGAGTATTTTCACGCCATAGAAAAATGTTAAAAAAGCAATGAACAGTGAGGCGAAAATTAAAATTATATGAGGAATCAAAACATATGGTGAGATATTGCCTTTATACTTGACCAAAAACCCTTTCCGGCCATTCTGAGGAATTTTTGCCAGAACAGAACGTTCATCGGTAAGCTCGATACGGTAAAACAATCTATCACCTATATGCCCCCGAGGTAAAATCGCTGAAAAATATCCATCACCGGAATATTCCATAGCGATTTTTCGCTCTTCTCCGCCCAAAAAATTATAATATAGAAAACCGTTAATATTCGCCGAATCATAACCGGTTAATTTTAACCTGACTGTGGCCATGAGATCCGGTTTGACCTCGGTAACCGTAGTATGTTCAACAATAATATCACCCTGTTTGAAACGAATATCTTTTGGATTTCGAGTTGAAAGTTTTTTTGATATGCCCGATAGTAAAACAGTCAAAAGAAGAGCAGAGACAATTCTAAAGAAAGGGGTCTTTAAAAATATCATTAAACCTTAGTCTGGTTCTCCTTAACCATCTTAATCTTTTTTTCAAAAGCGGATTTCTTCGCTCCGGCAATCAATTCATCAAGTTTACCGTTAATAATGTTCTCAAGGTCATAAAGAGTTAAACCTATGCGGTGGTCGGTTACCCTGTTTTGTGGAAAATTATAGGTTCTAATCTTCTCCGAGCGATCACCTGATCCAACCATAGATTTACGTGTTTTAGATATCTGTTCATTTTTTTGGGCGTTAAGCTTATCCAAAAGGCGTGCCCTCAAGACCTTTAATGCTTTGGTCTTATTCTTATGTTGAGATTTTTCATCCTGGCACGTAACAACGGTATTAGTAGGTATATGGGTAATCCTCACCGCCGAGTCGGTGGTATTCACATGTTGTCCTCCCGGCCCCGAAGCTCTGAAAACATCGATTCTCAAATCAAGCGGATCAATATTCAACTCAACATCCTCAGCTTCGGGAAGAACCACCACTGAAGCTGCTGAAGTATGCAATCTTCCTGAGGCCTCAGTAGCCGGCACCCGTTGAACCCGGTGAACACCTGATTCAAACTTCAAATCGCCAAAGATACCATCACCCTCAATCGAAAAAATAATCTCCTTGAATCCTCCCACACCGGTTATGTTGGAGTTCATAACATCAACATGCCAACCTCTCTGTTCAGCGAACCGGGAATACATCCTAAAAAGGTCAGCCACAAACAGAGCTGCCTCCTCACCTCCAGTGCCAGCTCTTATCTCCATAATTACATTCTTGGAATCATCAGGATCTTTGGGTATCAATCTCAACTCAAGTTCTTTTTCCAGTTTCTGTTTCTTGGCCATTAATCCTTCCAACTCCTCATGAGCAAGCTGGGCTAATTCACTATCCGGATCCTCTTTTATCAACTGCTCATTATCCTCGATACTTTTTAACAGTCTGCTATATTCCTCACCTTTGTTTACAGTTTCTTCAACATCAGAACGTTCTTTGGCGATCTTTTTATAAAACTTCTGGTCGGCCAAAACCTTGGTGTCAGTAAGCTCTTCATCAAGTTCTTTAAGACGTTTTTTTAAAGGCTCTAAAAGGTTAATAATAGAGAATTTCATAATTACACCCCGACAAACCGAGTAGAGAGGTTGGTTCCCTCAATAGACGATTTTAAAGCGGTCAAAGCCACCTCAAGCTGGTCGGTGTCAGGTTCACGAGTTGTTATTCTCTGAAGCCATAACCCGGGGGCGATAAGTATTCTTGTCAAAAGGTTATTGCGTGTTTTGCCGGAAATTTTTAAGAGCTCGTAAGAAACTCCTGCCACTAAAGGTAAAAGCGAAAAGTGAAGAGCAAACCTCTGCAAAATAGCAGGTTGATGACCTAAAATCATTGCCAAAAAAGTGTCTGATATCGAATACACCAAAATGGCTAAGAGCGCCACTATTATAATAAAACTTGTACCACAACGAGGATGGAGGGTGACGAATCTGGCAGCGTTTTCTACTGTGAGCGGAAGATCCGCCTCAAAAGCGAAAATCGATTTATGCTCAGCCCCATGATACGCGAATATTCTTTGTATGTCTTTTAGACTTGACATAGCCATAACATAAGCTAAAAAAATCATTACCCTGAATATACCTGCAATAAGATTAAACATTAACGCTTCACGATGGATGTTAATAAGCTGGGCAAATAATATGGGCAAAAAGAAAAATAGCCCTATCGCCAACGCTAGTGATATGACAACTGTCACAGCCAGAGTAACACTCATCTTCCGGGAAGCCGGGCCGGCGATCTTCTGGTCAATAGAAACATCGGTAACCGCCATCTCAGCAGAATAATTTAAAGTTTTAATTCCTAAAACCAGCATCTCAAAAAAGGATATTATTCCCCTGATTATAGGAATTCCCAGAAGCTTGTGCCTTTTTGTAAGCGATAGATAAGGTTCGGTGCGGGTTATTATCTCTCCGGAAGGACGTCTTACCGAAGTCGAAACCTTCACCGGGGAACGCATCATCACCCCCTCGATGACAGCTTGGCCACCAACATTTTTATCAACACCTAAAAAGGCGTAAGATAATGACGCAGTTAAAAAATTCAAAATTTCTCCAGAAATAAAAATAGTGACACCCTCGAAAAAGATTGAAATGCCGCTGTAAAAAGCCTACTTCTTTTGCCCGTATCTCTTTTTATATCTGTCCACCCGACCGGCTGAATCAACCAGTTTCTGTTTGCCCGTGAAAAAGGGGTGGCATTTTGAACATATCTCCACCGTAATGTCTTTAACGGTAGAGCGAGTCTCAATTACATTACCACAGGCACAGGTGATTTTTGTCTTATAATACTTAGGATGTATCTTATCTTTCATCTTTCCTCCTGCTACATAAATATACACATTAACATTGCTCATGCAAGAATAATTTATTTTATAAGAACCATCCTGGCTACCTGATTTGTTCCCCTCAAACGGGCAAAATAGACCCCCGAGGAGACACCTTTACCAGCATAACTTACACCATTCCACCTTATATATCGATTTATCGATTGTTTTTGACGCAGGTTTAACCCACAGACATACCTACCATTAACATCGTAAATCTCAACCACTATGTCAATTAACTTATCTACATCACCAATCAAAGGCAAAACCACCGATTCATTAAACGGATTTGGATATGGTTTCCCCAGCCTTACATTATCTGGGATTACGACCACGTCATCTCCAATATAAGTTCGGCTATCCGATATGGTTAACGATAGCGGCCCGCTTCCAACCGGATAGGTCACCTGAACTGTTCCCTGGTCGTCAAACTCCGTTACGGAATTGGCAATCAATCCAGTGCTGTAGAGCATCCCTAATGAATCGATCGCCAGCCCCATTGCTCCAGTCCCGACTCTGATAGGGTTATCCTCATCCCGAATAACTGTTCGAGATACGGCATCATAGCAAAAAACAAAACCATCATCGGACCAGCCTCCAGCTGTGACAAAACAGACGCCTGACGAGTTCATGACTGGCCAATAGGGATCACCACCAATGGGCAGAGAATCAATCACCGAATGACTTGTCGCCTCAAGGAAATAAATTATACCCCTTATTGAAAAATAATTTCCAGTGCAAACGACATTTATCATCTGGCCAGGACCAACGGCCAACGTCTGGGGGTTTTTACCAACATCCACATCCGCAAAATGGTCACCGTTCTGGGGATTCAATATAGTAATCGTTCCTTGGCCATAAGTGTAATCCTGAACCCGAATTGACCACATACAGTAAACCATCATAATAAACCACCTGGTTGGGGACAGCTCCCAAGGTAACAACATGGTTTTCAATCTCTCCTGTTTCGATGTTTATAACTGAAAGTGTCTCGGCAAGGCCATTAAGAACATAAACATAGGCCTGCGCAAAAAGAGAAACAGAAAAAAATAAGATAATTAAACTTGCCACAATTGATCTTTTCATAACAACCTCCTTCAGATTTTTAAGGTTAGACCCAAATTATAGACACGCGGGGGCATTGGCTGATATTCCAGAAGTTCGTACCTGGTATCGGTTACATTTTCAATTTTGAACTCCAGGTTAGTGGTAATCTTCTTACATGTAACATCAAAACCAACCCTGAAATCAACTAAAGTATATGCATTAAGCCTTTTCGTGTTCTCCTCAAGGAAATACCGGTGACCGCTGTCAATCATACTGGACTTGGCGTAAAAGCCACGATAATTTATTGCGATTGTCAACCGGTTGGTATAAGGGGGCTGGAAAGTTATATATTTTCCATAATAAGGCTGCCCCTTTTCCTTGTTCAAAGCAGCTGATTTCACCCTTGAAAAATCGATATCTATAATGTCAGCCGGTGACTTATATGAGATTGAGACAGTGGTGCCAAAATAATCCGAGGAGGATACGTTTACCGGCTTATACTTAATCCCCTGGGAACGTCGCCAGTAAATCAAATCCTTATAACGAATATCACGGTATCCAATAGATAAGCGCCAATTGCCAAATAGCTGATACCTGAAGAAAATCTCTGAGGAAACTGAACGGGATTTTTCCGGATTCAAGTCCGGGTTAGGCGTAACGAATACATCCTCTTTCCAGTGGAGCTCTGCCAGTCCCGGAAGGCGGAAGGTCTTTGCATATGCTAAAGTCGACCCCACTGTAAACTTGAGAGAACTCAAAGTTAGGTTCTTACAAGTGACGGTAGCAGTTGCCGACATCGATGGGTAGCTGGTGCCGTCAATGAAATCCCAGGCCTGTGAAATACCAGTCGAGAAAGAGACTTTCCCTATATCACGATGATAGCGAGCCCCACCATAAAGCTTATAAACCTCCCGCTTCACCTCGCCAAGCGAATAAAGCGGCCGTATATGGTCAATCCCCTTGAGGAAACCGCTTGTGAAACATGCCTTTAAATCGATGTTCAGTTTCCTGGAAGCCGATAAATTTCCTCTTAAAGTAAGAGATGCCTCTTTTTCAATATACTTATTATCATAAGGAATAAACATACTGGTGTCGTTATATTCGGTATCCCTTTTCAGATAGGATAACATTATCCCAATTCTATGTATGTTGCTAAACTTTCGCGACAATTCACTGCCAATAGAGATCGTCTCCTTTATAGATTGAGCTTCCTTTGAGGGCATAATTGTCTGCCCGGGAACACCGCTATGACCACTATAACCAAAACCGGAAACGCTAATATAATTTCCAAGAATTATATTTGAGTACGATATGTAATACTTTTCATACCTACAATAAGCATTCTCTCTAACTCTTGAACGACCGAACAAGTCAATATATTTATAATCGTTTCTCGAAAAGCCGTTTTCCCATGTTATCTTTATATTACCCAAATCAGGCCTGATAAAACCAAAACCGGCTTCATAGTTTTCCAAATCATAATCACCCCTCGAAAAAGACACATGCAAAAAATCCTGATTTCTGTTGTCAACAGTAACAATATTGACTGTACCTCCAAGTCCACCTTCTGACGCATTTGAGGTTAAACCGGGAGAATAGTATTCTATGCTCTTAATTGCAGTGGCAGGAGATATCATCAGATTTAAACCCGGGATTTCATGCAACAGCTCCTTGATTTCATTAATTCCCTTTCTCCGAACAGGGTAAACCTTAACCTCAAAACCTGATTCTAATACTTCGGCTTGGGGAACAGCCTCAACATAAATAGGTGCGATATTTATGATGTTTTTCTCAAAGTAAATATCACGCCTTACAGCCGGGCCATCTCCCACAACCACATAATCACCGGTAGTAACCTGTATTTCACCAAAATGACACGACAGTTTGTAATTCCCAGGTGGAACATCAAAAATATAGTAATAACCGCTCTGGTCGGTAACGGTGTGAAAAACAGTATTATCAACTTTCACTACGACATTCCCTACAGGGCCGTATTGGTTTATCACCTGACCATATATTTTGAGAGCAGTCTGGCCATATGAATATACTATTGTCAAAAAGCAAATACTTAACGTAAAAGTTAGAATTAAAAAACTCCGGGACTTCCGGAGGAAAAATTGAGGGCTCATAGCCAACCTCCCCTCGAAGGTCTCGTTAAAGGCTTGCGGTATGGCAGGTTTCCTGACTTACGGTCGATAAATTATCTTATGCCTTCCCATACAAGACAGTGGCATAAGGCCGAAAATAACCGTTTACAGTAGCGGGGCTGTGGCGGCCTCTCACCGCCTTCCCTTTTAACCATAAAAGGCACCAGACCGCTATTTACTTGTATATTCTTATACAATAATATCGACCAAATGTCAAGATAAAAATAACTTGGAATTTCCTCAAAAATTTTGTTCATACCCAAGAATCAATAAGCGGGTCTTTCCAGGCCTGCGCTGGGGCTTGAAAGCTCCAGCCATTAAGGATTGGAAAAGTATATTACGCTAATTATTTGTATAAAACATAATTTCCATCCACATAGGCGGGGCAACTTGTTGAAATAAATTAACTATGAAGATTTATCTCAATTATTTAGGGAAAGTCCTTAAAAGTAATTGGAAGAGCAGAGGTTATAAAACTGTCTCAAAACGAATTGTATAAACAGCTAAAGCATGTTTTTTGTTTTTGAATCAAGAGATTTTCATTCATTTTCTATAGATACTCCATTTTTTGCGATATTTTGGTTTTTCAAACTGGTTAGCTTGGACAACTCTTGATCTTATACTATCACCAATATCCCTTCAACCCAATAATTATGGAGCTTGCAGAGATTGAAGGCGGTATATATCATAGGCCATTGAGTTTTTAAGCGTTCCACCTTTTTGATCATCGGCACTAACCGCCCAGTGTCTATCTCATCATTAACAACATCCCCAGCACTATCAATCCGCTCTTATCATCTACCACCACTTGTGCATCAAACGCAAAATTGAGCCTCCCGTCACATTTCATCAACCGGGCATCACGATCATTCGGTTGAAGATATTTACGCTCAACCCTGTCAAGCTCATCGAGTACTTCCTTTATCTTCTCACGATGCTTCTTTGAATCCTGGAGCTCTTTCGGTAAACAGTAATCTCCCCGCTCGTTTTCTTCTGCCTGCTCCAACTGTTTAATCTTAGTATCCGGAGTTTACCATATCAAAATATCAGTATAAATAGTATTGAGATAGTTTCCAGTGTTCTGTCCTTTATATTTTATAGCTATAGCTCACTCTCCCTCTGGTTACCGAGCGCCATTTAGCAACTTGAAAAACCCATGTTCCGATTATTGTTGACATAAATACAAACCGATTTATATTAAACGAGGACATATAATTTAAAGGTGTCCATGTAAACAATTAAGCTTCTGGGACGTAATAGTAAATAATGAAAAAACTTCGCCTGATTTTATTGTTGGTTCTGATTTTTACCGGTACCGGGATTGGCCAGTTTAGGGATGTATTAACCGACCCGTCGGCTTTAACAATTGCTCGCCTTCGTTATGGTGGTGGTGGTAACTGGTACTGGGGACGGTCAGCTATCCCCAATCTTCACAGGTTCATAGCTGAAAACACCGATATCGCTGTGGTTGATAAAGAGGTCAATATTCGAGCAACCGATCCGGAGCTTTACAATTATCCATTTTTATTCTTGACCGGCCATGGAAATATAAAGTTCACCGAGCAGGAGGTTTCAGCTCTGCGGCAATATCTTACCTCGGGTGGATTCCTTTTTGCCAACGATAGCTATGGTTTGGCCGCCGCTTTTCGCCGGGAGATGAAGCGGGTTTTTCCCGAAAAGAAGCTGGTCGAGTTACCCTTCAGCCACGAGATTTATCATTGTCGATATGAATTTCCTAACGGCCTGCCAAAAATCCACGAGCATGATAAAAAACCACCCCAGGGATTCGGCATTTTCTGGGAGGATAAACTTGTAGTGTTTTTCGCCTATGAGAGCGATATCGGTGACGGCTGGGAAGACTATGAGG
The DNA here is from genome assembly GCA_002085375.1 of candidate division Zixibacteria bacterium 4484_95. Lineage (GTDB taxonomy): Bacteria > Zixibacteria > MSB-5A5 > UBA10806 > 4484-95 > 4484-95. The sequence goes on from NATP01000047.1 coordinate 11,652, forward strand.
TTTATCATGATCCACCGGAAAAGCATCTGGAGGCTTTGAAAATGGGTGTTAATATCATAACCTACGCTTTAACGCATTAAAAACCATTATGACCGATAAAAAATACAAATCGATAGTTGAGAGACTCATAGTCACCCGGAACCGTGATGCTTTCAGGCATGCATTTGAGGGCTTTGTTGACTTGCTGGCATTTATATTTACCTTTATTTTTCTCCTGTGGTTAACCACCTGGTTTTTCTGGCCTGCCCCAGTTTTTCGTGTAATTATATTGGTAATGGGCATTGTTTGTTTCTTGGCCATAACAGCTCGTGGGGCAATTAAACCTCTCGTGGCGAGGTTACCTTTGGCAGAAATTGCGCTTCGCCTTGAGAGGTTTTATGGCAAACTGCAATCACGTCTCATAGCCTCCTTACAGCTCTACGACAAGCTTGCTAAAAACAAAGAGAACTACTCTAAGGCGCTCATCGAGAGGACCATTGAGGAGGCCGGAGCTGAAATCAAACACCTCGACTTTAACGTGGTCATCAAAAAAAACAAGAAACCTTATCAACGCTTAGCCTTATCGATCCTGGTAGGAGTGCTGTGCCTTATCTTATCAATCCAGACTTTTAATTATACCAGACAATTATACTTACATCCACTCGCTGATATACAGAGGCCCTCAAACCTGATTTTAACAGTTGATCCCGTTATGGCGGAAGTAGTCAAAAATGAGGATGTTACTGTTGAGATAACTGCCAGTGGGGAGAAAGTAAGGCGTGTTGACTTTAATTTCAGGTTTAATGGTGAACAATGGGTTAAAATACCGGTGGAAAAATCAACAGGCGATTCGGGTGTAAACGATAATATCTATACTTACAGATTCAGGAACCTCAAGCGCAATATTGAATATTTTGCCCAGGCCAAACATATCAGATCGCCAATTGGTAAGATAACCGTGATAAATCCACCACGCCTTGTCAATGTTTCAATTGGGCTTGATTTTCCTCAATACACTCGCCTTGAGCACCAGGTTTTACCCAATAATGACGGTTCGGTGACAGCCATCAAAGGAACGGTGGTTAACTTCAACGGATGGCTGAACAAACCGGTAAAAAATGCGATAATGGTTTTTGATGATGGAAGCACTAAAAAGATGGCTGTGGAGGCTGAGCGTATAAACGGGAAATTCGTTTTAAATAAAAGTGGCAGTTATCATGTATCGGTTGAGGATTCAAAAAACCTGAAAAATCCCCAACCGATAGAGTATGACCTTGTCTGTCTTGAGGATTATCCACCAAGGGTTGAGATCACTTTCCCGGCGGTTGATATAGATTTAGACGAGAACATGACTGTCCCGCTTGAAGCTGAGATTTATGATGACTTCGGTTTCTCGAAGGTTGAGCTTGTTTACTGGACTTTCTCGGAGGGACGCGAATCGGAAAAAACAAAAAAGATTTTGCAGACAGATTTTGGGGAAGATACCGAGGCACTTATAACATACAACTGGTATGTAGAACAGCTTCACCTGTTACCTGGGGACTTGATATATTATTATATCAAGGTCTCCGATAACGATGTTATCTCCGGCCCCAAATCATCGATGAGTAAAACCTATACTGCCCGTTTGCCCGGTTTAGATGAAATAATGGCTGATATTACCAATTCACAGGAGGATGTTTTTAGAGAGTTTGAAAGAGCCGCTGATAGCCAGAGGCGATTGAGAGACGAGCTGGAAAATTTATCCCGTGAGATAATGAAAATATCCGAGATCGACTGGGAGAGGAAACAGCAGATACAGCGGACACTCGATCGCCAGAAAGATATTGCCGAACAATTGGAAAAAGTCGCTCAGCAGATGGAGGAGAATATCGAGAAGCTTGATAAAAATCAGCTGGCCACTATGGAAATGCTGGATAAGATGGAAGAAATAAAACAACTGATGGAACAGGTGGCTACGCCAGAACTGAAAAAGGCGATGGAGAAGCTTCAGGAGGCCCTTCGGAAGATGGACCCTGACATGCTAAAAGAGGCAATGAAAAACTTCAATTTCAGCGTGGAACAGATAAATGAACAACTCGACAGGACACTGGCACTTTTGAAAAAATTCCAGCTCGAGCAAAAGCTTGATACCTTGGCCAAGATGGCTCAGAAACTTGCCGAACAACAACAGCAGATTAATGATAAGCTGGGTATGTGTAACAGTGAAAAGGAAGTATCTGATTTACAACAACCACAGAAAGCCCAAAAACAGGGGCTTGAAAGTATGAAGGACCAATTTGAGCAAGCTGACAGTTTAAATAAAAAACTGGACATGTTACCACAACAGGATATGGATAAGGCAAACGAGATGCTCAATTCTCCCCAGATGAATAAACAGATGAACCAGATGATACAGAATTTGAGCATGTGCAAAAAGCAGGGCGCCTGCATGCTGGGCCAGAACCTTCAGCAGAATTTTGAAAATATGGCTCAGATGTTTCAATCATTACTGGAACAGATGCAATCCCAACAACAACAGATGATAACTGGAATGCTTAAAAAGGCGATATCAGATATACTGTATCTTTCGCAGAATCAAGAGGCACTCATCGATTCAACACAAAGTGTTGGAAAACGGTTGGAGAGCCTGAGGGAGATGGCAAACAAGCAGAAAGACCTTCAATCAGCGACCGAACGAGTAGCGAACAATGTTTCTGACCTCACCAAGGAGACATTGTTTGTGAATTTTGCTATTATGGAGAGATTGGGAGAGGCTCTTCGACAAATGCAAACAGCTCTTGAAAGTCTTAACAATCGACGAACCTCCAAGGCAAAGGATAACCAGGTCATGGCGATGGCAGCCTTGAACCAGACGATTATGATGCTCATGAACTCTTTAAATCAGGCCTGTAGTTGTAAGTCCGGGACAGGCATGCAATCGTTTATGCAGAGCCTTAATCAGATGGCGCAACAACAGCAATCATTGAACCAACAGGCTCAGTCATTAATACCGATGCCGGGCCAGACGATGACCGCGATTCAGTACCAAGGTTTACAGAAGCTGGCGGCACAACAGGAAGCGATCCGCAAAAGTCTCGAGGAATTGATGGATGAATATGGCGAAAGTGGTAATATTTTGGGGCGATTAAGCGAGCTTGGTGAGGAGATGAAAAAAGTCGCCGAGGAATTAAGAAGCAAAGATGCTGACCGCTCAATAATACAGAGGCAGGAGAGGATATTATCAAGACTTTTGGATGCTCAGAAATCGGTTCATCGGCGCGACTATTCACGAAAAAGGCAGGCTCGTGCCGGCAAGGATATAATCAGGAGCGGTCCGGATATTTTAAAAACAAACAATAAAACTGATGAGCAACTTGCCGAGGATATCAAAAAAGCACTATCTGAAAAATATCCTCGACGCTATGAAAATCTAATTAAAGAGTATTTCAAAGCCTTAACCGAGGATATCACAATTGAGAAATAAAGTAATTATCCTGTTGATACCTTTGTTTTTTGCCTCCGGATTTGGGTTATACGCTCAGAACATCGAGATAAACCCGCCAAGACCCGCAAAGAGCGACGATTATCTGAAGCAAAGTCTAAAAACCGTCAAGAAATTGATAAGGGTTGGTAATTATGATCGTGCTTTAAACCTCCTTATGTCAATGAAAAAAAGTTTCGGTAACAGAAAAGAGATAATCGATGAGCTGAAGAATGTTTACCGCAATAAAAAGGACTACTCATCCCTCAAGAATCTTATTTTAAATGAACTTAAGACAAATCCTGATAGTTTTATGGCAATTTGCCAATTAGCCGAGGTGTATTTTCTTACAGATAGTCTGGATACAGCCAAAAAATACTGGGAGAAAGCATTCGAATTAGCCGGCCCTTCGGAATCAAGATATATAATTCTGGCTGGTTACTATCGTAGTTATGGTTTTTATGATGAGGCTGTTTCAGTTTACAGGCGAGCTCGAGCGATTTTTAAAAAGCCTCAACTTTTCTCAAGGGAACTATCTGATATTTTCTTGTCTCGACGAGATTATAAAGGGGCTGTTGCCGAATACCTTAGGCTTTTGGAAAACGGTACTGAAAAAAAGACTAAAATCTCAAAACGAATTGTCTCTATCGCCTCTGAAGCTGATAAACCGGGTGAAATAGAACAGGTAATAAATTCTGCCATAAAAAATAATCCCGACAATCCTATCCTTTATAGTATCTTGGGTGATATTAACATCCTTGATAACAATCTGACGGCAGCTTTTGAGAATTACAAGAGAGCCGATAAATTGTCACCTTTAAAGGGTGATTTCATCTATGGTTTCACTGGATTGTGCTACGATAATGGGAAGTATGAAATGGCAATTCAGGCTGCCGATTATTACCTTGCACACATACAGAATGAAAAAGGAAGATCAAGGGTTAACCTGCTAAAAGCTAAGAGCCTTGTCGGCCTGGGATTTTATCTACAAGCGGTTGAGCTTTTAGATAACATAGAAAAAACGTCTTCCGATGCATTTTGTAAGGTTGATGCGATACTAACTGCTGGCGAAATATATGCTGTTAATCTTAAAGACTTTGAGGCGGCTAAAGACAAGTTTGCCCGAATCGCTTTTGGGAAACGCTATAATTTTTTCTCAATGATTGCGAAGATCTGGCGGAAAAAGCTGTTTTCCTCAAGGCTGAAATTGCTTTCTTCACATATGATTTCAAAAAGGCAATTAAGGGTTATGAAAGGTTGGCCAAACTGTATTCATCGGGATATTATGTAAATGACTGCCTAGATCGCTTAAGAGTTTTAAAAGCCGTTGAAAATGACACTTCAGCTTTTTTGATTGCTGATGCCATTCGCTCCCGCTATTCCGGAAATATCAACAGAGCTGTAGCAATCTTAGAGAAAGCCGCCGGGATAAGTTATAGCGGTGCTTATGAGTATATTCTGTTTAACTTAGCTTCATTTTATAAAACCGCTAATATGTGGGAGAAAGCAATTCGGGCTTGCGAAAAATATAATACGGTTTTCCCGGAGGGGCTGTATATTGATAGGTCTATTTATCTGATGGCAGAGATATACTTCCAAAGATTAAGCCAGCCCGAAAAGGCCGACACGTTGTTTAAAAAACTTCTCTCGGATTATCCAACCTCACCTTTGATTGAAAAGGCGCGGCTATATTTGAATAAAATCAAATCAAGTTAAAAAACCGGCTGTTTTTTCTGCTCTTCAATAACCTCATCTTCCGATGATTTCTGCCCGGTTATACCTTCCAGCTCTTTTACCCTTGCCGTGAGTTTTTCAATCTGGCGCATTTTGATTTTCATACTGGTTCGAACTAATACACCTAACGAAACAAGCATAAAGAGCACCGAATTAATCCTTCTGAATATCTCGCCATAGTTGAAAAGAGAATCAAGAAAGGCTAGTATTCCAAGACAAAACAAAATAGCGCACCAAGTAAGCATATTATCCTCCTTGTCAATGATTAAATTTTGTCAATACCCTTATCGATACCCTTATCGGATAGAATATAGATTACTTTATTGTTATCAACAAATTACGAGATGACAAATTATATATTTAGATCGATGACGTTTCATTATAAGAATGGTTAAATTTGCTTTTTTAAAGCTTTAATGTAATTGAATGCTTTAGCAAGATTATAGTTTTTAATGAGTTGCAAGGCTGTGCGCCAATTGGAGGTGGGGTTATTGTTAATGTTTCACTATGTATCATAGGGATGATTAATTCAATTTTTGAACATAGTTCTTGGTCCAGCATCTTCTTAATTTAAGATTTGACCTTTCGTAACCCGTGGTTTAATACCAACATGGTCTTGATATAAATATGCTGTTCTTTTTACCGTTGTTTTTTAGTCATTTCCAGTATCTTTAGCATCTGCGAGTGAATCAATCCGTTTGAGGCTAAAATCTCACCTTTAAAAATATCAACCGGTTCTCCATTAAACTTGCTGACCACACCTCCAGCCTCTTCTACAATTACGATACCTGCGGCGATATCCCAGGAAGATAGCTTGAACTCCCAGAATCCGTCAAAGCGCCCGCAGGCCAGATAAGCGATGTCTAAAGCAGCAGAGCCGGCTCGACGAACCGCCTGGGCTTTCTTGTAAAACATGGCAAAGTTATCAAGATTGTCATCATCGGACTCGCGTATATCATAGGGGAAACCGGTTGCCAGAAGAGAGTCGATCAACTTATCAGTGGTGGAGACTCGAATCGGTTTGCCATTTAGAAATGCACCTTTTTCCTTTTGAGCGGTGAAACATTCATCAAGGACAGGATTATATATACATCCGACACAGGGGATACCCTTTTTTACTATAGCTATCGAGACACAGAATATGGGAAGCCTATGAGCATAATTGGTGGTTCCATCAAGAGGGTCAACAATCCAGGTGAACTCGGAACCGCCCTTTTTGTCAGGGCTCGATTTCGTTCCCTCCTCGGCTAAAAAACCATCTTCAGGAAAGTGCCCTGTTATTATTTCATGTATAAGTTTTTCTGAATTTCGATCAACCTCTGTTACAAGGTTGATAATTCCTTTTTTGTCGATATCTCTCTTTTCTGGTAAGACCTCAATCAGGTATTTGCCAGCCTGGCGAGCAGCATGCTCAGCGGTTATTAGCCTTTTAATGTATTCATCCATCTACAATCGTTACCTCCTGATCCTTGTATTGCAATTGATAAAGCCTGGAATAGATTCCCTGTTTCTGTAAGAGTTCATCATGGGTGCCAATCTCCCTGATTTTACCTTTGTGCATTACCACTATTCTGTCAACACCTTTGATTGTCGAAAGGCGATGGGCGATGATTATCGAGGTTCTTCCGGCTAAAAGTTTTTTCAGGGCTTTTTGTATTAATATCTCTGTCTCTGTATCGACAGACGAGGTGGCTTCGTCAAGGATAAGAATAGCCGGGTCAAAAACCAAAGCACGGGCAAATGCGATAATCTGACGTTGTCCAACCGAAAGGTTCAAACCGCGCTCTTTAAGCTGGAAATCAAGGCCACCATCAAGTTTATCTATGAATTTGTCAGCACCAACCTCGAAAGCCGCCTGTTTTATTCTCTCTAATGAAATCTCCTTTGAATCAAGGCGGATATTGCGCTTTATATCTCCCGCAAACATAAAGACATCCTGAAGCACAAGGGCGATATTTTTGCGCAAGTCCTTCTCTCTAATCTTTTTTAAAGATACACCATCAATTAAAATCTCCCCTCTTTTATATTCATAGAATCGGCAGAGAAGGTTGATAAGGGTGGTCTTACCTGAGCCCGTCACACCGACAATGGCAATTTTTTCACCGGGCTGTATTTTTAAGTTAATATCATATAGCACAGGGTTGCCTTTTTCATACTCAAAATAAAGGTCTTTAAATTCAATCTTTCCCTGAACTTTATTAAGCGGTATTGGGTTTTCAGGATTGATAATATCGCTTTTTGTGTCTAACAGCTTGAAAATCCTTTCGGAGGATGCCATTGCTGATTGCAGGATATTGTACTTTTCCGATAAGTCCCGAATCGGGCGATAGAAACGGTCGGCATATTGAATGAAAGCAACCAGTGCTCCCAGTGTTAGAGTACCGGCTATGACTTTACTTCCCCCGTAACCGATAATCAAAACCAGCGAAAAAGCTCCTATGAGCTCGACCACCGGAAAGAATACGGCATAGTAGAACACCGAGCGAAGACGCGCATTCATAAGGTTTTTATTGATCTTTTCAAAACCTGAATAGGCTTTTTGTTCGACAGTGAAACTTTGCACCACTGATATTCCGGTTATATGTTCCTGAGTATAGGCGTTAATTCTGGCGGTAGCGGTTCTGACATCACGGTAAGACTGGCGCACCTTTTTTCGGAATACAGCGGTAGCAATAACCAGAAACGGTATTACTGAAAACACAATTAGAGCCAGCTGCCATTTGAGCAACAACATCACCACAACGATGCCTATAAGAATGAAGATATCACCGAAAATAGCCACCACTCCAGAGGTGAACATCTCGTTTAAAACATTAACATCAAAAGTGATGCGTGTGAGTATCCTTCCCACCGGATTCTTATCAAAAAATGTCAGATTCAGCTCCTGAACATGTGAGAAAATTTCCATTCTCATATCATACATAGCTTTTTGACCGATATATTCCATCAGATATACCCGTATGTACTCAAGAGAGAATCCTAAAGCAATAACTCCCATAAATAAGAATATTATTCTTAGAAGGCCCTTGGAGTCTCCCGCGGTAATATATTTATCAATGGCAACTTTGGTCAGATAGGGGCCGGCAAGCTGAGTTAGTGACGATAAAAGTAATATAGCAACGCTTAAGAGTACCAGCCTCCGATATGGTTTTAAATAGGTGAGAAGCCGTTTCATCAGGCGATTGTCATAGGCCTTGCCTAATATCTCTTCATCGTGATAACTTACATCCATATAATTTTAATACTTTTATCTGTTTTCGTTATGTTTTCTTTCAAGCTGTTTCAGAGTATTCTCCGTTAAAAATACCCGATAACGAAAACCGCCGATATTTAGTTTCAGCATTGTTTCGTTGAAGTGTTCGATGTCTTTTTTATCGATAAAACGTGCTTCTCGGATTTCTTCAGTGTCATGTGGCCTGATTTCTCCTGAAACATATTTTGCTTCGAATACATGTGATGTCCAGTTGATATAATCATCATCGCAATAAAATTTCACTCTGATCCGCAGGAGGTATTCTTCGAGCTGGATTTCAGCACCGGTTTCTTCAAAGGCTTCACGTTTAGCTCCCTCTATCATATTTTCACCGGGTTTTACCGCGCCCGACGGCGCTCTATAAAGTCCCGGAGGATAAAAATGTTTGGCTGTGAAAAGCATTTTGTCGTCTTTAAATATAAACAGCGTGATATCATGAGCCCTTCCGGACACCTGGCTTTGACGCACCTGCATAAGCTCTTCGGGAGTCATCTCGACCTCGGTATATAATTCACGGGGCTTTCCAAACATCTCCTCTATTTCAGCGATATCCGAGGATTTAAGATAACTCATAGTGTTTCCAGCTCTTGTTTTAAAAGTTGTCGTTTGTATAATAATGTATATAGCCCGCCAGCGGTTATGAGTTCATCATGGGTGCCAGTCTCAGCTATCTGTCCATTTTTTAAGACAACGATAAAGTCAGAGTTTTTAATTGAGGAGATGCGATGGGAGATTATAAGAGTTGTGCATTTGGAAAAGACCTGTTTGAGGTTTTTCAATATGTTTTCCTCAGTTGAGGTGTCCACAGAGGAAAAAGCATCATCGAGGATAAGGATTTTGGGTTTTATGGCCAGGGCGCGGGCTAAGGCTGTGCGTTGTTTTTGACCGCCAGAGAGAGTTATACCGCGCTCACCTAAAATCGTGTTGTAACCGGAGGGGAAAGCTCCTATATCCTCGTCAATAGCCGCAATCGATGCAGTCTTCTTGATTGTTCCCTCGCTTACTTTGTCACCAAAGGCGATATTGCTCTCGATTGACCGGGAAAATAAGAACGTTTCCTGAGCAACAAGACCAATTTGGGAGCGTAAACACTCAAGATTATAATCATTGACGTCAATATCGTCGATGTAGAGCATTTCACTTTTAACTTGATATAGTCGTGGGATAAGTGAGATTAGGCTTGATTTGCCGCAACCTGTGTGTCCCAGGATTGCCACGGTTTGACCCGGTTGAATAGTGAGGTTGATATCGTTTAATACATAATTGCCGTTGTATGAGAATCTTAATTTTTTGAATTCTATCTTGCCCTGGATCTCTTTTTTAATTCCTCCAGATGGTGGTGAAATTATGACCGGTTTGGTGTTAAAAATCTGGGCAATCCTTTTCATCGAGGCCATTCCCCGCTGGTATAAACCTATGACCCAGCCAAGGGCAGCCATGGGCCATGTCAAAAGCATTAAATAAGCGGTAAAGGCCACTAAGTCACCCAATGTAATCACGTTGTTTATTACCATGTTACCGCCTATCCATAACACCAGCATTATGGCAATCCCAGTAAAGCCAAGTATAACCGGGAAAAATAGTCCCCAGATGCGGATCATGTTCATGTTCTTACGAATATATTCTTGGCTCAAGCGCCCGAATCGTTTCACTGCATTTCCTTCCTGGACATATGCTTTGATGACCCGGATACCCGAGAGATTTTCCTGAACCTCGGCGGTTATTTTTGAAAAATGTTCCTGGATCTTTGAATATTTATTATGCACTTCCTTGCTAATAAGGTAGGTGAATCCGGTTATTAACGGCAGGGGAAGTAAGGCTATCAACGTGAGTTTTAGATTGATAACGAGCATTAAAACCATAGCTGTTAAGAATGTGAAAGCTGTGAAGATAAAATGCATTATCCCCGGACCAACCATAGCTCTAACCGATTCAAGGTCGTTGGTAATGCGTGCCATTATATCGCCAGTGGGGGTGCTGTCAAAGTATCGACGATCGAGTTTGAGTAAGTGGCTGAACAGATCATTCCGTATTTCATATTCAATATCCCAGGAGGCAACTATCATTGTCTGGCGCATCATATAACGGAATATTCCTTGAATGATGGTTGCCGCAATTATGGCACCTGCATAAAGAATAAGCTTCTTGGTAGAGCCATCACCCTTGAGAATATTTATGACATGCCGGAGTATCCAGGGGACCGCCATCGTGAAAACAGTAGTTAATATCACTGCCGGTATTCCCTGAACCCAGGCGCGTTTGTGTCGTAAGATGTAGCTCTTTATTATTCCAGATGCTTCTTTTTTCATAAATCAGCCAAACATAAAGTTTCAAAATGTATTTAATTCTTCATTATGTCAAGAAAATTGATAAGTGTAATTTAAGGGTGAATTACATTGTAAGGATTAAACATACTGTTTTCTGTTTGACAGTATTTAAGGTTCGGCCTATTTTGTCTTAGACGCATAATTGTATAATGGATTTTAGAGGTTGCAGTGGCCAAAAGCGATAATTTTGCATATAAGAATCCTCTCTGGAAAAGACTTGAAAAAGAGGTTCTACCGTTTGTCTCTAAATCGGGTAGGTATGTCGGAAATGAATTGAATGTGATTGTAAAGGATCGTGTTGGAAGGTTGAAAATAGTCCTTGCTTTTCCCGATATATACGAGATAGGTATGAGCTACCTCGGTCTTAAAATACTATACCATTTGATTAATAAACGGGATGACTGTTTGGCAGAACGGGTATTTCAGGTCTGGCCCGATATGGAAAATCGTCTTCGCCTGTTGAACATTCCCATCTTCTCGCTGGAAACCTCTACCCCCTTGACCGAGTTCGACGTTATCGGTTTTTCCGTAGCTTATGAAATGCATGCACCTGGCATACTTAATATTCTCAACCTTGCCAGCATACCGTTTAAATCGATAGACCGTGATGAAAGGTATCCGCTTATTATCGCTGGTGGTCCGGCGGTCTTAAATCCTGAACCATTAGCGGAATTTTTTGACGCTATATTTATTGGTGATGCCGAGGAGGCAATGGATGAAATTATAGATTCGTTAATAAAAGATCGTGAGGTATCAAAAGAGGAAAAATTACGTCATTTAACCAAAATCAAGGGGATATATGTTCCATCGTTTTATAAAGATGAATACAAGAACCGCAAGTTTAAATCCATCACGCCGATAAAGCCTGATGTTCCTGAGAAAATTAAGGTTCGCTCATGTCTGAATCTTAAACCAGAATATTACCCTTCAAAGCCGTTGGTACCTTTTATCGGTATCACCCATGATCGCCTTTCGGTGGAGATCATGCGTGGTTGTGTTTCTGGCTGTCGGTTCTGTCAGGCGGGTTATCAATATCGACCCCGAAGGTGCCGAAAACCAAACGAGATTTATAAACTTATTCAGGATGGTTATAGAACCACCGGCTATGAGGATATTACTCTTCAGTCGCTTTCCTCAACCGATTATCCTGTTCTGGGTGAGGTCATCGAAAGGGTTATGCCATTTTTTCGGAAAAATCGACTGTCTTTATCTTTACCATCCCTGCGGCCAGGCTCTCTTTCCCAGCGCATGTTAGAGTATCTTAAAAGCCAACGTAAGACCGGCATCACCTTTGCACCCGAGGCTGGCACTCAACGGTTAAGGAATATCATGGGTAAAAACATCACTTCTGAAGAGATAATAGAAGGAGTAAAATCTGTTTTCCAGAGCGGTTGGATGAAGGTGAAACTGTATTTCATGGTCGGATTACCAACGGAAAACGATGATGATATTCAGGGAATAATCGAGACGGTCAAGGAAGTATCTCGTCTGGCAAGAACAATTGGTGGTAAAAAAAATATCAATGTCACCATTTCGCCGTTTTGCCCCAAACCAGGCACTCCCTGGCAGTGGGAGGAGCAGATCGGCATTGACCGGATTTCGGAGATTTATAAAAAATTATCTTTGGGTTTGAGGGTTCGAAATGTTTCTTTGAAGTTTCATGATATCCACTTGTCAGTAATCGAGGGAATACTTGGTAGGGGCAACAGGCAAATGGCAAACGTGATTGTCAGTGCATATAATAATGGAGCTCGCCTTGATGGCTGGAGTGAGCATTTCTCATTTGGTACCTGGGAAAACGCTTTCGCAAATAACGGCTATAATATAAATGATCTATTGCAGGCTAGGTCTACCCTTGATATCCTACCTTGGGAACATATCCAAAAAGGTGTCCCGAGAAGGTTTTTGCTTGATGAAAGGCAGAGGTCTTTTAAAGGAGAGCCCCCTTTGGGGGTTAAAAGTATCGAGGACAAAAGCAATGTCAAGGTTGTAGCTGGTTTCGGACGCTATCAAAAGAAAAGAACAACGGTAACTGTAACCCCTCCATGGTCTAGAATCAGGATAAAATATTCCCGTGATGAGAGACTGCGTTTTTATTCACATCTTGATATCATAAGAGCATTTCATCGAGCTATAAGACGAGCAGGTTTACCGATTAGCTTTAGCCAGGGATTTCATCCACATATGAAGTTATCATTTGGACCTCCCCTGGCAGTGGGTTATGTATCAAAGGCGGAGTATCTTGATTTACAGTTCGATTCTCCGTTTGAAAAAAAACATCTTGTTAATCTGGATGAAAATCTTCCCCCGGGTATGCGGGTTACTGCTTCAAAAGTGATTTTATCGAAAACCGAATCATTGACCAAAATGATCAATTGCGCTTCTTATCGGGTAAAGATAAGTAATGTCAATAAAGATTTACAAGACCGGATTGATAGTCTTCTTGAAAGCAAGAAAATTTCGGTTACCAGAATAAAAAACAAAGAAACAATTGAACTATCAGTGGGACAGTTTCTGTATGATTTGGTTTATAAAGATGGTGTTTTTGAGATGGTTTTAGGATTTACACCAGGAGGTTATATCAGGCCAAGCGAGGTTTTGATATTCGGTCTGGGGATTTCACCTGCGCAGGCTTTACCGTTGATATACGAACGTACCGGCCAATTTCTACTCCAGGGTGTGCACAAGGTCGAACCGCTTGACATTATTTAGGATGCCGTCATCTGCTAGAATAATCGCTTTTAAGTCGCTCCTGCAGTGGGAGAAAACAAGGAGAGACCCTCATTCTATAATAGCAGATTTTATCAACGACAAGTTAAAACCTGAAGATGCTTCGTTTACCCGGGAATTGTTTTTCGGTGTAATAAAATTTAAGCGCAAGCTCGATTACTATGCTAAAGCATATTTCCCTTCGCAATCATTAAAAATAGAACTAAGATTGATAATTCGTCTTGGATTATACCAGTTGATTCAAACTCGTAATATCCCCGATTATGCTGTCGTTTCTGAAGCTGTTGAGCTTACACGAGAGTTCTGCTCGATCAAGGATGCTGGCTTTATCAATGCAGTGCTTAGGAATTATATCAGGAATCCACAAAAAATTAGATTGCCAGATAAAAAGAGTGCTCCGATTAGATTTCTGGGAATTAATTATTCTTATCCAGACTGGTTGGTGAGAAGATACGTTAACAGGTTAGGTTTCGATGAGACTGAGAAAATTCTGCGGTTTGGAAATGCTCCCCCGGATACGTGTTTTTTCGTGAATGAATATATCGCAACCCAGCAGGATATCGAAAACAGGTTAAACGATTTGAATATTCGTTATCGAAAAAAAGAACTGTTTGAAGGGTATTACAATTGCTATGATCCTCATCAATTGTTAAGGTCAGAAATTTTCCTGAATGGAAATATCGTTATTGGTGACCCGGCTCAGAGGTTGGCGCCAGCACTTCTGGCGGTCCCTACTGGTGAGACTGTTCTGGATATATTCTCTTCTCCAGGTGGTAAAACTGCCGCTCTGGCTAATGCGGTGGGACGTAGGGGATCTGTTATCGCTACTGATATTTCATTGGAACGGTTGAGAGTTTTAATTTGTAACATAAAACGGTGGCATCTCGATAACATTTATGTTTTTTGCAGTGATGGATTAAGATTTGCAAGCGGGAAAAAATTTAAATATATTTTAGCCGATGTCCCTTGTAGCGGTACCGGGGTGCTGAGACGAAATCCTGACCTGCGTTGGAATTTGAAAAAAGAAGATATTAAGAGGTTGGCAGATACACAGAAAAGGTTAATAAGAGCAGTTGCAGATAAGCTTGAACGTAAAGGGAGATTGGTCTACTCAACATGTAGTTTTGAACCCGAAGAAAACAGGGAAGTTGTGATTGATTTTTTGAAACAAAACAAGAATTTCTGTTTAGGAGATTTTAAAGGGTATGATGAATTCAGGACAGAGAAAGGGATATATGAAACTGTTCCTCATAGACATTCATGTGATGGAGTCTTTGTTGCAGTGATAGAAAAGGTTTAACTTGTTCTGTTGAGTATAGGAGAAGATTGATGAGATTTTTTAAGGAATGGAAAAACTTTCTGATATCATTAGCAGTATTTATCGGAGGTTTGTTGTTACTATCAGTTTTAATGGATACAGTTGTAATGCCGATGATTGTTCATCACGGTGATGAGTGTTTTGTGCCTTATATAACCGACATGTCATTGAAATCGGCCAAGGTAAAATTGAAGGAAAACGGTTTGAAATTGGCAGTAACACAGGAGGAATTCAGTTCTGATTATCCTAAGGGAACAATTATCTCGCAAGTGCCCGAAGCGGGGGCTTCCGTCAAAAAAGGAATGAGTATCCGTGTTACCGTATCCAAGGGTTCTGCCTCGGCGGTGGTGCCTAACCTTCGAGGTGTAACTTTGAGAGAGGCAAAGTTTATGCTTGAAAAAGAGGGGCTGGCAATGGGTGATATTTTGTGGTATAACGATGAAATATTACCAGACGGTGTAATTATTGAATCACGCCCGGCCGAGGGTACAGTAATGAGGTTAAACGCTGAGGTTTTATTGGTAATAAACAGGCGTCAGACTGATGTTTTAGTAAACGTGCCCGATTTTGTCGGCCTCGACCTTTCTGAGGCTATGGTTTTAGCTGAAGAAAACAACCTTTTAATAGGTGAAATAAGCTACAAAGTTGACGACCGTATGCTTCCCGAGACAGTGCTATTCCAATCCATTGCCCCTAACTCCCAAGTCCAGAAATGGACTGTAATAAATTTAACCATTTCACAGCCGGAGTGAGTTATGACAAGTAATGATGATGTTTCACTGAAAGTTATGATTGCGCCATCGATATTATCAGCGGATTTTAGCCAATTAGCTGATGAGATAGATAAAATCGATAAGGCTGGTGCTGACCTTATCCATCTGGATGTAATGGATGGACATTTTGTGCCTAATATAACTTTCGGCCCGGGATTGGTGGAAACAGTTCGTAAAATTACCAACCTTCCCCTTGATGTTCATCTTATGATAACCAACCCTGAATTGTATATTCCCAGATTTGTCGAGGCCGGTGCGGATTACATCACAGTCCATGTAGAGGTATGTACACATCTGCACCGGAATATCTATGCCATAAAAAATCTCGGAGTTAAAGCGGGAGTTAGCTTGAACCCGCATACGCCAATCTTTATGGTGAACGAAATCCTGGAGGATATCGACCTTTTATTGTTGATGAGTGTAAATCCTGGTTTTGGCGGACAAAAATTTATACAAAGAACACTCGAGAAAATCAGACTTGCCAAAAACATAATCAAGAATCATAACTATAAGTGTGCAATTGAGGTGGATGGTGGCATTAATGATGTTACCGGGCCAAAATGCCTGAAAGCTGGAGCTGATATATTAGTTGCAGGAGATTACATTTTTCGCTCGGGGGATTATGCAAAAGCGATTAAGTCGCTGAAGACATTTTAACATAACATTTAACTTTTTCTCTTGATTAAACACCAGCATGAAGATAAAATTTATGAAAGTAGCTATTTTTTTAAATGATAATAAATGAAACTTTTTGTAAGATATAAAGTTAAAGTATCTAGTGTTGACTGAAAGGAAGTCGATAGTTATAATATTAAAGAGTTCTTTGAAAATTTATATGGGGGCGATAGGTTTCGACGGGTTTATTTTGTTCGGGTCTGCGTGCCGATGCCCCGGACATCGTTAAAAACGGGACAAACAACTAAGTGGCAACGATTATTCGTATGCCCTGGCCGCCTAATTAAAGGTGGCTCATCCAAGCAAGGTTTGCTTTCCGGCTTTGCTCTGGATGTCGATCAGGGAAGCTGGCGATGGAGGGTATGCCTTAGCCCGAAACCGTGAGATTTTGATATAAGGCCGGCTGGGTAGGAAGCCCGGTTTTCGGCGTCTTATCCAGCGGGATTAAAAGAAAACCTACACACGTAGACGACCCCTATTGGGTAAATCCGGACGGGGGTTCGATTCCCCCCGCCTCCACCATTTGAAAAAAGACAACCCGTCTCTCCGCAGGTCTTCTCCGGGACGACGGGTTTTCTATTTCCCCTTGTTTTCAAAGGGTTTGCGCCAGTTTCACATCTTTCCAGACCCGTTCTCCACCCGCCTGATTCTCCCTCTTT
>NATP01000048.1 GCA_002085375.1 candidate division Zixibacteria bacterium 4484_95
CCCCCACGATAGACGATGCCCGCAACCTTTTCTCTATCAAGTTTGACATATTTTTCATTCAATAGCCCAAGCCACCCCTCTAATATACCGATAATTTCATAATTATAAGATTTTTTAGCTCTCCTGACTATAGCACGTATAACAGCATTCAATCCGGGACAATCACCGCCTCCGGTAAGTATTCCTATTCTCATAAATCTTTCTACTTTCCTAACACTTCAGCTAATTTTATCAATGATGGACCAAGCTCTTTTTTATTATTAAAAACGGTATCAAATGAACTAACTTTAATGTCTCCCTTAACAAGGCCAACCATACAACTGGTTTTGTCTTTCAATAAATGCAAGACTGCTGTTGAACCCAACCTTGAGCCCAAAACCCTATCAAAGGCAGATGGTGAACCCCCTCTCTGGATATGACCCAATACCGTGATCTTGGAGATGATACCTGCTATTTTCGAAAGCTGGCGACCAACATGGTATGCCGTTGCCGCACCCTCGGCCACAATAATTATGTTGCTGATTTTGCCCTGCTTATAACGGTTCTTTATACGGAGCGCTATTTTTTCCAGATCGTAACGGACCTCGGGAATCAAAACTGCCTCTGCTCCGGTGGCAATACCCGACATTAACGCCAAGTAACCGGAATTGCGCCCCATTGTCTCAATTATAAATGTCCGCTCATGAGAAGAGGCTGTATCCTTTATCTTGTCAATAACTTCAATAATACTGTTCATTGCCGTGTCTGTACCCAGAGCCATGTCAGCACCATAGATATCGTTATCTATTGTCGCCGGAATACCGACTACCTGCACACCACGGTCAGCAATAGCACATGCTCCCCTAAACGACCCATCACCACCTATTACAATCAAACCATCACATTCGTTTTTTATAAGATTGTTTATAGCCTCTTTTTGAGCTTCCTCGTATTTAAATTCTTCACAACGAGAGGTTAACAATATTGTCCCGCCTTTTTGTATTATCCCGCTGACATCATTTAAAACCATTTCAAAACAGTCGTTATCAAGCAATCCAGCAAAACCGCGCTTGAAAGCAACCACCTTAACATTTTGTTGTACGGCCTCGTGGACAACCGCTCTTATGCAAGGGTTTATCCCTGGCGAGTCTCCTCCCGATGTCAACAACCCGATTTTTTTCATCTTAGGCATTATTCCTCCTAAAAGGTTTTATTATATTTTATTTTTATCGTCTGTCAAGTTCTTAAATTAAGATATATTCTAATCTAAAGCACTTAATAATCAAATTATATGCTCAATTTATATTATTTTAATCAAGAACAACACATAAGTTTGCTGCTATTGAGTCAATATCATATCTGTAATAACAATTCTAACATATATAAAAACTATATATAAACTTGACATAACAAATACATATATTATATTTCTACAAAAGAAATTTATCAAAGTTGGTTTAAATAAAATGCGGTGATAACTCCCTGAATCCATATCACTCATCAGAGAAAAGGAGTAATTGATGAGGCTTTTGTTAATTGAAACGATAGCGCTTTTATTTTATTGTGGATTTGCCAGTGCTGGTTTAGTAACATTAAACGACAGGCCAAACCGTTTTGAAACTACCAAAGTAACTTCAACCGAAACAGAGATAATAATAAACTTCGCTTATCTGGATACAACCGCCAAAGCAGATGGTTATACATTGACATTACCGGACTACTTTAGAATCGGTAGTGGTTGGAAAACCGGACCTTTCCAGACGGTTTTACCGTGTTATACTATCCTGCTTGCTGTGCCAAAAAATACCACACTGTCGGTATCAATTGATGCTGATGAGAGCATTGATATCGACAATTTCAACTTGGCTACGGTTGATGAGGATAATAAAGAGCTGATCGAAAATATTGCACCAGATGGAGGTTTTTATCCTCAGAAGCTCGTTGAGTTTGAAAGTGCAGGTCAGATGCGGGATCTTCATCTGGCCAGGTTAACAATCCATCCCGTACAATATGATTATGACCAACAGGTTCTCAAGGTTCACTATTCATTAGCAATAACTGCTCATCACCCCGGCGGTGATATCTGTTCTTCAGACAACCACATAAGTGAGGCTTTTTACCCTGTTTACAATGCTATCTTAACGAACTCCTCCCTTTTTGACGATATAAATCTCAGGCGGGGTGGTTATTGGTTTATCGTTCATGATGATTTCGCTACTTCTATTACCCCTCTGGTCGAGTGGAAGAAAGCTAAGGGCTTTGATGTAAGAGTTTACCTCCTTTCTGATATAGGTTATAATCCAAGTTACACCGTGATATACAATTTTATATCACAGGAGTATAATTCCGCTGAGACAAAACCTGATTATATTTGTTTGGTTGGCGATGTATCCATGCCCTCAGGGCATCCCGGTTTGGCTACTCGAACCTATTCCAATCCTTTCGGATTTGGTACCATCGACTCGGATAATTATTACACCTTTCTGGAGGGAAACGATTATTTCCCGGAGCTGTTTATTGGTCGAATCTCCGTGGATTACGAAAGCGAGCTCCAGGCATATATAAACAAGCATTTCGGTTATGAAAGAAACCCATATATGGATGAAACGAACTGGTATCATCAGGCAACGGTCATAGGATTGAAAATGTATAGTTACTGGGTAGATGATACTATCTACACTCCTCGCATGACTAAACTCTGGTGCCGGGAGATGATGATGAATTATGGTTATACAGATGTCGATACCTTCTTTGCTACAGACTACCACAGCCCACCAGCGTATCAGATTACAAATTCTATAAGCAGGGGAGTTACATTTGTTAATTATCGTGGTTATGGCGACCCTGATGGTTGGACAGCTCCCTGGTACACATCATCAAATCTTTACCAGATAAATAATGGTCCGAAATATGGTGTCATGCATTCGATAGTCTGCGGCACAGGCGACTACAGTGACTATAGCGATGTGTGTTTTGGTGAAACCTGGATCAGGCTGTCCAATAAGGGCGGTCCAGGTTTTATTGGCACCACCAATCACGACAGCCACACAAGATATAATAACGCCATCGACTGTGGAATATACTGGGGATTGTTTGAAAAGGGAACTTACACTTTGGCCCAATCTCAGTTAATGGGTAAGATGAGTCTATTTTATGCATTTCCCAACGAAACTTATCCTAATGGTCGTATCGAGTCTTATTTCAATAGCTATAATGTCCTAGGTGATCCTGAATTGAACTGCTGGATTGATATACCTAAAGCAATGATCGTATCTCATTCTGACACTCTTAATGTTGGACAGACTGGCGTCAATATTACAGTAACCGATATCAATGGAAATCCCCTGCAAAATGCTTATGCCTGCTTATGGAAATCTGACGACTTATTTGTTGGTAAGTTTACGGATGATAACGGTCATGCTAACTTTCAGATTGAACCAACCACCACCGGCCAGATAGCGGTCACAGTTACAGCTCCCAATTTTATACCCTATGAAGGTGTTATCGAAATCATTTCTGCAGAGATGGCTGTGGGACTCGTCGGTTACCTTGTTGATGATGATAACGAGGGCAGTTCATCAGGTGATGGCGATATGATTACTAACCCAGCCGAGACTATCGAGCTGACACCGATATTGAAGAATTACGGCAGTTCGCAAACCGCTATAAACGTTCAAGCAACAATTTCCTCAAACGACCAATATATTGATATTTTATCCTCAACCTCAAGCTATGGTAGTATTTCTCCAGACGATTCAGCTTTTGCCGACCAACCCTATGTTATCGAGATTGCGCCACAGGCTCCCGATGGTTACAGTATTGAGCTGGTGTTGAATATAACCGAGGATAGCGGAAACAGCTGGCAAAATTTTATATTCTTACCAGTCTCCGCGGCCAGTTTGAATGCAAACCATGTTATAATTCAGGCTGATGATAATGGAAACAACATTATAGAGCCTGGTGAAAGTGTAGAATTAGTGTTAGATTTAACCAACTCAGGTTCAAAAAGGATAAACTCGGCTAACTCTATTTTACGAACCTTTGACACTCATGTGCAGATTATAGATTCTATTGGTTATTTTGGCGATATCGATACCGATGAAACAAATTCTAACACCGATGATCCTTTCGCTTTGAGTGTATCTGACGATATCTATATCGGACATGAAATATGTTTTACCCTGGAAATCACCGGTTCGTCAGGGCAAATGCAAGAGACCGAATTTATCGTCTTGGTGGGTACCATCTCATCGACCGACCCAATAGGTCCGGACAATTATGGTTATTATTGTTTCGACAATACCGATACAACTTACCTTTATCATCCGGAATACGAATGGATCGAGATCGAAGCGAGCTGGGATACTGTGACCCTATACGATGATAAAATAGAGACTATAGATTTACCGTTTAGGGTTCAGTATTACGGGCAGGGATATAATCAGGTTAGTATTTGCGATAATGGTTATATAGCGTTTGGTAACACCAGCTGGATTAATCACTATAATGCTAATATTCCCAGTCCACAATGTGCATCAGCCATGGCTGCCGTATTCTGGGATGATTTGATTAGCGGAAGTAGTTATAATCCGATGTATGTTCGTTACCATTACGACGAGGATAACGGCAAATTCATTATTGGTTGGGATAATGTTAAAAGTAACGATACCTACCGATGGGCCACATTCGAGATAGTAATTCTCGATGAAAACCTGTGGCCAACAACAACAGGCGACAATGAATTAATCTTTCAATATCAAGATATTAACTATCCAAACTCAAATTCGATCGGTATCTGTAACCAGAGCATGGATATCGGGCTGGAGTATCAGTTTAATACCCGGTATGCTCATGGAGCGGCAACCCTGGCATCCGGTAGGGCCATCAAATTTACCACGGGAAGTGAATACATGGTTGGCTACAACGAGCATGATACAGATCTGCCCGAAAAGTTTTATCTCATGCAAAACTATCCAAATCCCTTCAATGCGAATACGAAAATTCAGTACAGCCTTCCATCAGATTGTATGGTGCATCTTGATATCTACGATATACTTGGCAGGAAAGTCACAAGTCTTGTTGATGGCTTTCAGCAATCTGGTAACTGGTCAGTAATTTGGAACGGCAAAGATAACAAAGGCTTAACCGTTTCAGCGGGAATCTATTTCTACAGGTTACTTATCGGAAAAAACAAAATTACCAAAAGGATGCTTTTACTTAAATAATTATAACCTTTTAAAATTATTTAAAAATATTTAAAATCCCTTGACTTGTTAAAGCTAAGATGATATAATATTAATACAATTGATTTTCTTGCTATTAATGGATGTTTGTAGAGTATTAAATTATGTCTGCAAAAAAAAGAAAAACTGACCTCCCTATAGTAGTAGTAGGCGGGGGGCCATCAGGATTACTGGCTGCTATTTCAGCTGCTGAAGGCTCCAAAAAAGTGATATTATATAATAAAAATCCCTGGCCGGGTAAAAAAGTATCCACGATACCCGCCGAAGAGTTAATTCTCTCAGAAAAACTATCCCCCAAAATACTGGCATCGAAGTTTGGTTCAAAATCAAAATTTGTAGCTCCAATCTTTAAAAGTTTTGGTTATGGCGATCTCGCTAAGTTATTCAAAAAATTAAAACTAACCTTGCAAGCTGACAATAACGGTCATTTTAGAATCGAAAGTATTAATGGCCAGGACTTGATGAAAATTCTCGTCGATACAGCTATAAAACGGGGTGTTGAATACAAAAAATCATCCCGGGTTACAAGTGTTTATACAAAAAATGGCAAAGTTGGTGGAGTAATCTTAAATGGAACTAAAATACAAGCTTCGGCGGTGATTATTGCTACAGGATCTTTCTCTTTACCTAAATGCGGTTCAACAAAAGATGGGTATTATATTGCTGAAAAACTTGGACACAAGGTCAACAAGATAAAACCTGCATTTGTAGATTTGATAATCAGAGAAAAGTACGGCAAATTTCTTTCGGGTATGTCATTTGAAAATATCAAAATCACTGTATATTACAACTGCAACCCGGTCATCATGGAAACAGGAACAATAAAGTTTACCCAAACAAGTGTTTCCGGACCGTTTATCCTCAATCATTCTGCAGATATTATTGAAAACTTGGCTCTCACACCGGTTGAAATCAGTATCGATTTCTTGGCTGACCAGCCCAAGGAAAAATTTGAGGCCTGGCTGATACATCAGCTTGCATCCCAGAATCATATGCAGGTGGGACAATTTTTAGGCAAGTATTTTAACGCCAACGTCATGAAAGCAATTGAACTTGAATCGCGAATTAATATGAGCAAGTCGATTTCTCATATCACCAACCTTGAACGAAAAGCTCTTGTATTGGGAATAAAAGATTTCAGATTTTCTATAAAATCCTCAAAGCCGTTTAATAACGCTCGTGGTGTTCTCGGTGGGGTATCAACCGATGATATATATCCTGACACTGGAGAATCAAAAATTGTAAAATCGCTTTATTTTGCCGGAGATGTTCTTGATGTGCTTGGTCCCTATGGCGGTTACAACATGCAGTTTGCGTTTTCAAGCGGCTATGTAGCCGGCAAAACAGCCGCCAAAGCGACTGGTTAATTTAATCAACAATTTTTACTCCACGCTATAAAAAATCGGTTTTCTGCAGAAACTATTTTCCTAATCCTCACAAAAATTAGCTTTTTCTTGAGCTAATGTATAGTTTTACCTAGTGGCTTGATATTCGATTCATTCGCGAGCTCACCCGTCAAGACCTGCAAGCTCATGGGAATCATTATCAAAAAAGCTGGTAGAAACTTTGCCAGCTCCCAGAGGTTCCCCTTGAGGAAAAATAATAACACATATAAACCCAAACTTATAAATGAGAGTTTAAAAAACAAATTGCTCTTTTTAAACGCCAGAATACTTATCAGGACAAATCCCGCTATTTCAGCAAACCATAAAGGAATTATTTGCAGAAATAACCTTTTAAGTTCTGTGTTCCGGGCAACATGCAAGGCGATAGTATACTGGCTAATTTTAAGTCCAAAATATATACGCACGCCTATGAAGGCCACCAGAAAAGCTGTAACGCAGGCAATTATTATTAAAATTTTCCTCTTATCAAATAATTGCCCTCGGTAAAACAGATAAAAAACGTAAAATAAAAGTAGAAACACTATTTGTTCGCGGTTAAGCGTAGCCAAACCTATCAATATAGGAAAGTAACGGTCTTTGTTGCTAAAAAACAAACTAAAACCAACCAGGTAAAACAATAGAGTTATGAAATCACCTATCATATAATATCCAGTTATCGATAGCGGGATTACGGTCTGGAGAAGCAATAGGCCGATAATAGAAGTTTTATTTGAAAAAAGGTAACGAAGATACATATAAAAAAAGTAATATATTCCAAGGAAGCAGAAGAAAACAATCATTGAGTAAGATAAAACATGTCTTGTTTTAACAGAATCGATTATGCCGGATAACAATATTTGCAATGCCCGCGCTATCAAAGGCTTGAGAACTCTGTACTGATATGGCGGTTCCATTTGATTGTTAAGAACATCATTCTCAAACTGGATACGTGCATCAACGTGGGGAATGATAACCTCCTTGCAAACTAACACAGACGAGACCAATGTCAATATCAACAATAAAATATATACTGCTTTTGGATTCTCTAATCCCATTATAATTTTATCTGTCATTTTAACCTCTCCCCTGTTTCATTTGTAAATAAAACACCAGTTTTCAATATCCCCTACTCAACCAAACGTTACCATAAACGCTCCACATACCGCCAGAATTATTGCTAAAAAACGCTGCAAATTTATTTTCTCTTTTAAAATAATAGCAGCAAATATAAAAATGAAGATATTGCTCGTCTGGTTAAGTGCAGCTGCGTTTGAAGCCTGGGTTAATTTCATTCCAGCCAGCCATAGTATCATCGACAGATATGCACCGGTTAAAGAACCGGATATCGTATAAAACCAACTATGCACTGAATTTATCGAGGACATAATCTTTCGCCGTGATGGGTTTAAAAGTAGTATCAAGACTACTACCAATATTCCACCAAACAATCGAATTTCTGTCACCCATAGCAAAGGCAAATGGTTAAGCAATGGTTTAAACAGCACCACACCAACTGCCATATTAGCCATACTTAGCACTCCCCAAAATATTCCCCATACCAGATTGTGACGGCTGAGTTTTCCTCTCCCTTTGGTATTGGATGCCGTTAAAACCGCTGAAATTATGATTAAAACACCTACAAATTGAAACGGAGTTAAGCTCTCGCTGAGAAAAAACATTGATGCAATTATTATAAACGGGCTGTAAAGACAATCCACTATGGCTGTCATTCCTGCACCAAGGAGATTTAAACTTTTAAAAAACAACGTATCGGCGATACCGATACCTAGAGCCCCACTTAGAATCAGAATCAAATAATCTCTTGAAGGAATCTTCAGAAAGATTGATTCTCCCCAGAGCCACATGGTGGGTAAAATTAAGATCAATGCCAGCAGGTTCTTAAATAGGTTTAATGCCAGAGGATGGACGGTCTCACCACTTTTTTTAAACAGTATAACGGCAAAAGCCCAGACTATAGCTGTGGAAAGAGCAAAAAACTCACCTAAGTGAGAGATTGTTGAATTCATAAAAAATGGTTTATTTTTGTCCCATCGATAGCATAACCGTATATATCAAGCCCTCTGGAAACTTGATATGTTTAGTTTGTTCCCAACGAAGTGAAAAACCCAACACCTACTATCTTAAAACATCGGAGTTTTCGTTTCACTCAGAAGATAACCTGTAACTAAATTTACTTACTTCACCTCTCTTTCTCTCGGCCCGTCATACTCATAATCAGTCAGGCCGAGTTTGCGCATCGGTTTGAAACGGGTGAGCTCCTCGTAGGCATGAGCTACCAATCCCGCGCAACGGGAGATGATGAAAAAGCCCTTGCCTATGCGCCAGTCGAAGCCCATATCAGACATCACCGCTGCAATTGCGCCATCAACGTTAATCGGCAGTTTCTTGCCAGAACTGGTGGTCAGCTTGTTTTCCACCGCTTTTGCCAGTTGGATATGTTTTCCGGAAAAATCATATTTCTCCGCTATCTCGAACATTTTGACTGTTCGCGGGTCAGTCCGGTGAAGGCGATGGCCGAAACCTGGCATCCTCATACCTGTAGACTTAATATGGGCGAGCAACTGTTCAGCTATTGCCTTCATATCATTGCCTTTAACGGCCCACTCCTGCAGAATCTTGGCACATTTCTCCATGGCACCCCCGTGAGAATCACCAATCGTCAAAATCCCGCCTGCTATAGCGGCGTTAAGCGGGTTCCCGCCTGAGGCTACCACCCTGGTTGCCAACGCCGATGGAGGAGTTATGCCATGGTCAACCGAGGATACAAGCACCGCCTCCATCATTTTGGCCTCCGCCTGATTGGGAAGTTCACCTTTTAATAAAAGAAAAACTACCTCGGCAAAACTTTTCTTCTCCATCAGTTCGGTGATATCGTATCCTTTTACTCTTATAGAGCCAGGCTTGATCTCTGTTATGGCTGTTTTAGGTTTATCTTTATCCATATCTTCTCCTATTCATGTTCTTTTAAATAATCCAATATCGTCATAAACAAGTCAATTAAAATATTGTGTTAACAAATCAAAAAATCGCAAGCAAGTTTTAACAGAAACAAACCTCTGTTGCTATGTTAATTATTGTCCAGATGATTATACATTAACATGCGTTATGTTCCTATCGATATCGTTAGAAACGCTTCAAATATTATTCCTCTTGACTGTTTGATTTATATCGGTTATATCAAAATCAATGATTGGTGGAAATAAATAACCTTGGAGGGAAACGTTTTGAACAAAAAAACCATAGATGATATAACCCTTACAGGTAAACGTATTCTGACACGTGTTGATTTCAACGTGCCACTTAAAGATGGTAAAGTCAGTGATGATACCCGTATCAGAGCAGCCTTGCCCACTATTAAGAAAATTATAACCTCCGGTGGTAAAGCCATCCTGATGTCACACCTTGGGCGGCCCAAAGGGCAGGTCAAACCAGAACTCTCTTTAAGACCCGTTGCCAAAAAGCTTTCCGACCTTTTGGAATTACCAGTTAAGTTTGCCAATGACTGCATTGGTCCCGAAGCCGAAAACGGTGTCAAGAACCTAAAAGAGGGTGAGATAATTCTTTTAGAAAATCTGCGTTTTCATAAACAGGAAACGGAGAACGATAGCGACTTTTCTCAAAAACTTGCCGAGCTTGGCGATATATATGTTAATGATGCTTTTGGAACTGCTCACCGCGCCCATGCCTCCACCGAAGGGGTTACCAAATTCATCAAACCTGCTGTGGCGGGTTATTTGATGATAAAAGAAATTGAATATTTAGGAAACACCCTGGCTCAACCAAAACATCCCTTCGTGGCAATCATCGGTGGAGCTAAAATCTCAGGTAAAATCGATGTCATAAAAAATCTAATGCAGAAAATTGATACTCTTCTGATAGGCGGAGGAATGGTCTTTACGTTTTACAAAGCTCAGGGATATAACATCGGCAAATCGCTTCTTGAAGAGGAAAAAATCAGCGAAGCCGAAAACCTACTTAACATGGATCTTCCCGATAATATGAAGATGATTTTACCTGATGATGTTCTTGTAACAGAAAGTCTGGAACCCCCTTACAAAATTAAAATTGTAAGTAAAAACTCAATCGATGATAAGTCAATCGGTGTTGATATAGGACCTAAAACACAGAATATCTTCGCTGACAAAATTAAAACAGCCCGGACGATTGTCTGGAATGGACCGATGGGAATTTTCGAAATTGATGAATTTGCCGGAGGCACTATTGCTGTAGCAAAAGCTATTGCAGAGGCAACAGACGCTGGCGCTGTCAGTATCGTCGGTGGCGGCGATTCGGTTGCCGCATTGGACAAAACCGGACTGAGTGAAAAGATCACCCATGTCTCAACCGGCGGTGGCGCCTCTCTTGAATTTCTCGAGGGCAAAACCCTTCCCGGAGTGGCAGCTTTAACAGAAAGAGAATGATATGGCACAGGGAAATATAAAAAGAAAACCTTTAGTTGTGGGTAACTGGAAGATGAACACCACCGCCGATGAGGCAATCGAGCTTGCCCGAAGTATAACAACCGATATAGGAGCTATTATTGAAACAGACATTGTGATTTGTCCGCCGTTTGTCTGGTTGAGTCCTATTGCCTCCGTCATAACAAACACAAGTATCAAGCTGGGCGCACAAAACCTTCACTGGGAAGATAAGGGTGCATACACCGGAGAGATATCAGCCCGGATGTTAAAAGATGTTGGCTGTGAATATGTCATTATTGGTCACTCTGAAAGACGGCAATATTTCGGTGAAACAGATCAGAGCGTTAATCAAAAACTGAAGAAGGCTATTGATGCGGAGCTGACACCAATTGTCTGCCTTGGTGAAAGCCTTCAGGATAGAGAAGCTAACAGGACAAACGCTTTAATTACCAACCAGTTCAATAATGATTTCGAGGGGTTTACAGATTTCGAAAAAGTCATTATTGCTTATGAGCCCATCTGGGCAATCGGAACAGGCAAAACCGCCACGGCTGAACAGGCACAGGAGGTTCATGGCCTTTTAAGGGAACTTCTAAGACAAAAAACGGATGGATACAACGAAGTTAGAATTCTTTACGGTGGTTCAGTCAAACCTAAAAATGCTGCCGATTTGATAGCTCAACCCGACATTAACGGTTTTCTGGTCGGTGGAGCAAGCCTTAAGGCTAAAGATTTTAAAGCAATTATAAAAGCCGTTTCTGGTAAAGATTAGATGTGTTAGAATATTTGGATTTTTACACAAGACACAAGGTAACTGACTCTCTAATAAACACTATTGAACAAAATCAAATTTTATGGAAGTTCCAGCAACTTTTTAACTTGACTATGATATAATTTCAAGTATCTTTATTAATTGACGAAAATGAGAAATAAGGAGCGTTAAATGTACGCTGTATTGATAGTAATTCATGTCATTATCTGCATTGGGCTTATGATGGTAATTCTTATGCAATCGGCCAAGGGTGAAGGGTTGGCCGGTGCGTTTGGTGGAACAAGTCTTTCCGGTGCCGTCTTCGGTGGGCGAGGAGCAGCCACATTTTTATCGAAAACTACCACAACCCTGGCTATTGCTTTCTTTTTATCATGTTTAGGATTAAGTTTTATTTCTCCCTCAAGACATGCAGCCCGGCAGGAATCAGCGGTTAAGAAACAATTGCAGACCACACCGGGCTTACCGGCAGGCCAGCAATCAACCCTTCCCGGTGAGGAGGCAACCGACGAGATAGAGCTTCCACCAGCTCCCGAACAGGAGCAACAACCGGGAACACAAGGTGGAAATTAACCACATTTTAAATTGACCGGGCTAGCTGTTCTCAGGATTTTAATAGCAGTTCTTTTATTTTTTTATGCGGAAGTGGTGGAACAGGTAGACACACCATCTTGAGGGGGTGGCGCCGTAAGGTATGGGGGTTCAAATCCCCCCTTCCGCATTATAATACATTTATATACAATGAGTTACAAAGTTAAATATCTCAAGTGCCTTATGCGTGCCATATAATTTTTTAAGTATTAAACCTAATATACAAAAAACTATATAATAAATAATTAATAATAGAGGTACCGAATCACAAAATAAAATATTCAGAAATTCCTTCTTAATCCAACCCAGAACCTCGCTTTTGAAAACTCTAATATATCCACTCGGGTGGCAGGTCCCCACTTCCTCCAAGTGAGATCCCCACCAATAGAAATGTCTCCAGAGGTACTGATCAGCCATTCAATACCACAGCGAAGTCCTTCTTTTTGGGTCTTTAAGCTCCAATTACCGACGGGTGAAATCAGTAACCAATTATGCTGGCCAGTTCCAGTACCATAATAAAATTTCCCCTGGACTCGGGCACCTTTATCATTATCCCAGAATTTGGTAGTATCGAATTCTATTACACCTGTGCAATGTTCTCGATACCATTTATCCCAATGCTTTTTATCATCAAACCTGAGATAATATCCACCAACGCTATCCTCGTAAATATAAATTGAATCTATTTTACCCGGAATGACAATTTTCACTTCAACGGTCTCGGGAATAGGTTCATATTTTCCTATGTTTTTCAGCGTATCTTTTAAAGCGCCATTGACAATTTGCTGAAAAGCGATCTGATTCTTTAACTCCTGGACCTCGTTTTTCAGCTTGTTATTTCGGCTAAATTGAAATTGAATAATCAAAATAGCCAGAATAATAATACCAGCCGGTGTGGCCACAAATTTGAGAATATTCTTAAGAGTCAACACTACATTTTATGCCTGTTTTCCGCTGAACAGATTTTTGAGATATCGCTTGTAGAATTTC
>NATP01000149.1 GCA_002085375.1 candidate division Zixibacteria bacterium 4484_95
TGAATTAGCTCTTTATTTGCTTCTAATAATTCAATGGTTAAGGGGTTCAGAGAAAACTCATAAACATTGTCTTTAAGAATAAACTTTTCTGGAGAATCTACTTCAAAGATCAGGGTATATTCCCCTTGTTTCCAATTGAACCAATGCTTTATAAATGAGTATAGGTCTTTAATTTCTTCTGATTGTAAGAAATCATCAGGGTTATATTCACCTTTTTCCTTGAGATATGAAAGTTTCTTGGCAACTTTCGATTCATAAGTTTCTTTGTTTGTATGATAATCATCCTCCTGAAATCGGATAAGGCGTTCTTGCACTTCTTTTTCAGTTAATTTTATGGCAAGAACTGAGTGTTCTTTCTCCCAGGGTATTGGGCCAGCTTCCGGTGTTTGCATTTGAGCTAGTCTTTCAACAATACCCTGCCAAGATAGTATTTTCTCTTCACCACTTTCATGCTTCAGCCTTATTTTTATAGATGAGATGACGATATCACGGTGGCGAACTGAGAATGCTATTCTTAGATTTAGAATTGGACCAAATGGAGTGTATCCAATCTCAGCAGTGCGCTGAACAATTACACGGATTTCTGGTCTTGTTAGTACATCTTTTAAAATTTTAAGCAGATGAGGCATCCATGCTAATGCACCAAGTATTGCTGCTCCTTCGAAAATATTCATTATACATACTCCTTATATTGGCATAACGGGCTGCGAGATGAGCCGCCGTCGGGTGGAGGCGGAAATTGCATTTATGCAATTTTCCGTGCCAACCGACCGAGCGGAGCGAAGCCCGAAGGGGGTCGGCTCGATTGAGTTTGATAGGCGGAGCGGGAGCGGAGCCTATGAAACTCAATGGGCACATCTCGCAGCCCGATAGGGAGGATGGCCGGAGGCCGAGCGAGCCTTAGCGAGCGGTCCGCCCTATCGGGCCCTTCAGCCGCAGCGATTAGCTGTCGGTTGAAAGAGCAAGGTTATGCCTTATTTGTCAAACACAATTAATAATCATTTACTTAGTACTAAAGCTTCCAATCTATTCGTGAGCTTATCTTCCAGGTCTTTAATGCTTTCATAAAAAATGTGCGATTGAGTTTTCAAATCGAATGGAATTTCAGTTCCTTTTCTTGCTACGAGTATGGGATTAATGCCCAACGCATGACAATATCCGACTTCATAAAAAATATTCGGATTCTTCTCAGAAACTTCAGCAACGATGAATTTCGCTCGCTTGATATGGTCAAAAATTTCCTTAATGATGTCTGAATTGTTTTCAATCTCATCAGCCCTAGCACATTTCAAGCCTAATTTTTCAATACTCCCCCTAATGCCGTACCAGTAAATATCTTTCATTTCAAACGAAAATGGCATTAAAACGAAAACTAGGTCTTCAAACTTGTCAGGAAGTCCTTCTTCTTCGGCTTTTCTTATAAAAGTTTGAACAATAGTTCCCCAGGAATATGCCTTGTGCTGAATTAGCTCACTGCTAATCTTTAATTTTGTGACATCTTTTTCATCTAATTTTTTCTCTAACTCAGCGAATGACAGTAGTTCAATATTTGAATCTCCTGCTACAAGTTTTGCATCATTTGTGAAACCCTTGTAGGCTACCATTATTGCTTTATCAATCTCGCCTTTTACCTTTAGAGAATCGGATAGAATTGAAAACTGTGTGACTTGATTCTTATCAACTTGTCTTGTCTGGAACTTACACTCTACGATTGTCTTTAAAAACCTATTGGAAGCGATTCGTTCCTCCATATAAATATCGAATTGCTGTCCAGCTATGTTGACATGTTGCCTGACATTCTCCAATCCAAGGATTTCAAATATATTGGCAATGGCACTTTCAAATGCGTACCACTCACCTGAAGTTTGAGGGGGCATTTAGTATCCTTTGTTCTTGTTAAAATTTAGGGGTTCGCTTCGCGTAACCGGCGGCTAAAAGGGGCAGAGCGAAGCGGCGCCGCTTTTGGCCGTCCGAGTTCACGCGATTGTTAGCCATGTTGTTTACTACGATCAGCCCTAAGAATAGCCGAAAGTTTTCGTACCGATCTTTCTACATAGCCGAAGCCCAGAATGAGAAATGTGGCAGTTACTCCTATTGTGGTCATAAGCCCAATGCCCGCAGTGATCAGAGCGAAGCACAAAATCACAGCCGCCTCGATGAACAGAACTAACAATAGCGACGATTGACCTGACAGCATGTACCATAAGTGAGGAACATTTCGCCTATTAGGTCGAAATACCACACGTTGGTGTAACCGGAACCGTAGAAAAACATTTAGCAACAACAGCAGGACTATGAATACTGATAGTAGAAATATCGATACAGAAAGACTTGCGTTAATCGAAGGCAACAAGCTTTCAATTTTGACGCTATTCGCAAGAACCAGAACTGCGCTGGTTATTGAAAAGCTGAAAATTGCACTAGCCCAAGCAGGAACTTGCCAAATGAGGCTATCAAAATGGCGGTAGTCCTGTGTATAGATCGCTGGTACGGAGGTTGTTAATGTCTGGCCAGTTGATGTGTCGCTCTTGTCTTCTATAAATAAAGCACGGTCTTTTCCCTCACCAAGAAACTTGAAATGGAGAATTCGTGCCGGAACATCTGCATTGTTTGCAATTCGGTGAGAGACTCCACGATCGAAAACGACGAAATCACCGGCATCCAACGTTTGATGACTGGATTGGCCCGATACGATCTCTTCAACGAACACCTTTCCTTCTAGTACAAGCATCGCTTCGCGAACGACTCGATGGGAGTGAGCCTCCTGCGAGGCATTCGGGTTCATCCGAGTTTCGATAACTTCTAAAGGGTCTCGATCAGGTAAGTAGTACCGTCTTACCTCTGTTTCTTTTTTGCAAGTGGTGCATCAGATTCCCTAATCAAATGCATGTATCGGCTCTCCCTAATTGGCTAACGGACTGTTCAGGGGCAGCGTGATTTTTACGCTGTCACCTGCAACAGATTGTTAAATGCGTATAATCTTCCCATCACATATTTTAATTCGTTGTTCGAGGAGGAGTAATATCATCATTTTTGCTGCTTATTATAGCTGGCAGCTTCAGATCAACCATCGCGGCCATTATATATTGTTCTTTAGTCAGATCATACTCACCTTCTAAAATAACTAATTCGCCTCCACTTAAATAACTTATTTCTTTTTCACTCCCAGCCCTCACAAATTTATTTGTAAAAAAGAAATTTTTTTC
This sequence comes from candidate division Zixibacteria bacterium 4484_95, assembly GCA_002085375.1. GTDB lineage: Bacteria > Zixibacteria > MSB-5A5 > UBA10806 > 4484-95 > 4484-95. The sequence goes on from NATP01000149.1 coordinate 3,207, forward strand.
TCCTGTAGAATTTATTAAAGATAATTCCAGTTTAATTAATTCAGGTGGCTGGCCACGAAGATCTAAATCATATTCAAAAAAAATCCAACCCATTATTGACTCACCTGGTTTCAGTTGAGTCCTCCTAGCGAGGGTGTCGAAATTGTTCTTACTAAAATCTAACCTTCTACACCTACTGTGACCTTTATTACCAATAAAATAAACCTGATCATTTAACTGTCCCATAGTATATAGACTGCGCCATTTCTCAACAATATTCCCACTCGGAATAAACTCAAATTTACGTTCATTCTCATTAACTTGTTTAATTTGATGCGAACCTCCTTCATCATAACGAAAAAGAGCTCTAGCGTTATAACTCTGTATTCTTGATATTTTATCAGTAGTATTTACTACCTCAACCCAAAGAGCCAGACTTACTGGAGAAAGAACCTTTCCTTTAGGTGAAGGGTGAAGAACTAATAAGCTTCCTGGCCATTGAAAATGCAAAACTTGAATAAAGGAAACAGCAAAGATAGCTTTATTTTTTACCGATTTATCGAGTTCAGGATAATCATCACTTTTTATATTTATAATAGTAGTATTATTATCTCCCTGAGTTATTGCCTGTAAGCGAGAATTACTAGTAATCGTTTGAGAATTATTTTCTGATATGTTTTGTTTTGGCTCAGAAGGAATAAATAATGAAGCTATGAAAAGAAACAAAGCTATGGCTCCAATCCAAGCTCCGAGATAAGATGATTTACTTGGGAGCGACCATGACCCCCATTGTTTCTTTTGGGGGATTAGTTTTTTCATTATCATTCATTTAACTTTAAATTAGACTGCCTAAAAGTCGTATTATTTTAGGGCATTATGGCGCCCTAAACTGAAAAATACTGCGATTTTGCCATATAATACGGCCTATTTAGGGTTTAGGTTGCAATTTTGTAGTATATTTTTCTTGACTTTATGAAATAGTACTGTAAGTATTGCTGTAAGAAAAAGAATACTTTAGGAAGTTAAGATTATTGGTGGGGACCTACACGGTATATTTTTCTGCACGCTAAAAGGCATAGCCTTTTTCCTTATGCGCAATATTTTAAGATAATTGTTAGCAATATTTTAAGATAATTGTTAAATAACCTACAATGTGGAGGGTAAAATGGTCAAGGAAAAACTTCTAGATCAGGTTCGGGATGCAGTGAGGGTCAGGACCTCAGCTTATTTTTTGACAGAATAACAGGATAGACAGAATGTCAGTTTACCAGACGGTGCAGGAATTATTGGGAAACAAGGGGCATATATTAACTTAACTCGCGAACGGTTTTTTGTATGCATACTTAAACAGGTGGTCACACCCCGTTTTTTACATACCTTTTTTGATAGAATCCAATATCTCCTCAACAAGGCTATCTCGAGTCTCCGGCGTTACATTGCTCACTTGTACATCATCGCGATTCTTGATTCCTTGAATAAAAGAATCTCCCCTTAGGGCGATTGATCCGATGACACAATTGGGAGAATCAAGTACCTGAATGAGGGTTTTCTTAAACAGGTCGGAGAAGCACTCCATCTTACCAATTTCATCAATTACTACGATCTCATCTTTCCCTTTAGGAATTAAAGAAGGAACGGCAATAGTGTCTATATCCTCAATATTAATCCCATATTTGCCCACCCTATATTCGCTCCTGATAGATTTGTTCGCCAGAATACCTTCCCTTCCATCCAAGGTATTTATAGAAAAACCCACCCTCCTGTCTCTCTCTTTTATCTCCCTGGTAAAAAATCCAGTTACAGGCTCCTCTATTCTATTGATAACCTTTTCTATTAAGGTTGATTTTCCGCATCCAGGTGGGCCAGTAATAAGAATATTTGTTTTCATCGACTAATGTCCTTGATAATTGGTAGTTGTCGGTTGATGATAACATAATATCTGTATTTATTGAGTTTTTACCAAATTCTTTTTAAAATTTTTTCATTTTTTTATTGACTTCCAGTAAAATTTACAGTATCAATACCAATAAAACAGTAAGTTTTGCTATAAATGGAGGAGGTCATGAAACTGACGGAAAAGCAAAAGTTATTTCTGAGATATATCTCCCATTATATTGAGGACTGGGGCCAATCCCCGAGCTTTGAAGAAAT
>NATP01000004.1 GCA_002085375.1 candidate division Zixibacteria bacterium 4484_95
GCAATATCTATTTCGTCCAGTTCACCTATTAATTTCATATCCATAAACAACCCTGTGTCACCGGAATGATAGATTACTTTGCCATCAATCCGAATGATAAAACCCACCGGGTTACCACCATATGCAAGTTTCTCTCCCTGAGTAGAACCGTGGTGGGCAATAGTAAGCTTCAACGCCCCGAAAGGGAACTCGGCTCCCCCGCCGATATGAAGACCAGCTGTATTCTCCACACCTTTAGATGCACAAAATGTCGCTAGTTCATAATTCGAGATGACCAAAGCCTTGCACCTTTTGGCGATATCTAAAGTGTCGCCAAGATGGTCTCCGTGACCATGGGTTAAAAGAATAAAATCAGGGCTCAACTTTTTAGCATCTACCTTGGCTAAAGGATTACCGGTAATATAGGGATCAACCAATACCTTATACTTACCATCATCGATTAAAAAACAAGCATGTCCGTAAAAAGTCAAATTTAGCATATCTCCTCCAAATCTAACGTAATTTATCTTTTCTTATCAAAACTGTCAATGAACTTACAATATTTATGATCACTTACGAAACCGCTTAATCACTCCACCTCCCAAAAGAGCTTCACCATCATAAAACACAGCCGATTGCCCCGGAGTGATAGCCCGCTGGGGTTCTCTAAACCTGACCGCTACCTCATCTTTTGTCTTAATCCTTACTACACAAGATACCGCCTCATGGCGATACCTGATTTTCGCCAGACAGTTTATTTCGTCACCAGCCGAGACTTTGATAAACCAGTTGGCTTTTTCCACTTCAAAATCGGATTTTAAAAGCTGTTCATCGGTACCAACAATAAGCCGGTTATGGTCTGTATCTATCTCCAAAACATACAAAGGCTCCTGAGCCGATACCCCGATACCACGCCGTTGACCAACAGTATAATTTATGAGTCCTTTATGCTTGCCCAATATTTTTCCATGATTATCCACTATATCACCTGATTTCAAAAAGCCAATCACATCAGCGTATTTATCATCCATCACGAAACATAGATCCTGGCTTTCAGGATAAAAGGCATTGAGTATATTGTGCTTGGTGGCTATATCTCTTATTTGATTCTTTTCATAACATCCTACCGGTAGAAGGGTTCTTTTTAGAAAATCAGGTTTTATCGCCCATAACGCATACGATTGATCTTTTGCTTTGGAATACGCCCTGTAAATCATGTAATGTCCATTGTCACTTTTAATCCTTGCATAATGACCGGTAGCTATAAATTCAACTCCAAGTTTTTCGGCAAAGTTTATCAGTTCCGGCCAGCGGACAAGGCTATTACACCTGATACAGGGATTGGGAGTAAGCCCCTTGAAGTAAGAGCTTTTAAAATTCTCCAGCACCTTTTTCCCAAACTGGTCAACTCTGTTTATAACATAATGAGGAATGTTTAAACAATCACATACATTTCGAGCGTTGTTGACAGTCTCATGAGAACAACAGTGCTGAACGGACTTGTCGGGATTAAGGCGTCTAAAATCAAAATTTATAAATGTTAAACCGACGACATCATAGCCATCATCTTTTAAAAGTGCGGCGGCAACCGATGAATCAACACCACCCGACATGGCAACCAGAACAGAACTCATAATAAATCAGATCAGAAGTTTCAATAAAATCATTTAGGAATTATGATAAAGAGGCGAAATACTTCTTAACCTGTCCACTTCTTTCTCCAAGGCATCAAGCACATAATCGATATCTGAAAAATCATTCAAGCGGCCAAAAGAAAAACGAATAGTGGCCTGGGCTAGCTCAGGTGGTACTCCCATCGCTAAAATAACATGGGATGGTTCAGTCTCACCCGAGGCACATGCTGAACCAGCTGAGACAGCTATCCCTTTTAGGTCAAGACTCAAAAGTATAGATTCACCTTCAACGGCGCTAAAAGCGATACTGACGGTATTTGGTACGCGGTGTTTTTGATCGCCGATAATTGTAATATCAGGAATACGTTTTTTAACCTCTTCGGTAAAAATTCCAGTTAGCTTGGTCAGTCTCTCGGTCTCTTCATCCATATCGCGCCAAGCGATCTCAATGGCTTTAGCAAGGCCGACAATTCCCGGAACATTTTCAGTCCCTGCCCGACGATTGCTCTCATGTGAACCGCCATGGTTCAATTGCTGTATTTTAACCTTTTTATTAAGATATAATAAGCCTACCCCTTTAGGAGCATATAACTTGTGCCCGGAAACCGAGAGGATATCAACGCCAAGCTTATCGATCTCGTAAGGGATCTTGCCCGTTGATTGAACCGCATCAGTATGAAACAAAGCTCCGGTCTTATGCGTGATCAGAGCCAATTCGGCGATATCCTGAATTGTACCTGTTTCGTTATTTGCATGTATTATGGAAACAAGGATGGTATCAGTTCTTAGTGCGTTTTTTAAGTCATCCACTGAGATTCGACCGTTACTGTCAGGTTCAAGGAACGTCGCCTCGAAACCGTTTCTCTCCAAGTAATGAAACGGTTCTAAAACAGCATGATGTTCAATAGTACTTGTAATAATGTGCCTGCCCATATTTTTTCTGGCCCAGGCAATGCCCTTGATAGCTAAGTTGTTAGATTCGGTCCCACCTGAGGTAAAGATAATTTCTTGAGGCAAACATTTGAAAATCCCCGCTATTTTCTCCCGCGCACTCTCAATAGCAACCCTCGATTTTCGGCCATAACCATGCAAAGAGCTGGGGTTCCCGAATTCATCCATAAAGTAAGGTTTCATGGCCTCCATAACTTCAGGATGAACAGGTGTTGTTGCATTATGATCGAGATAAACTTTTTTCATCTATAATACCTCCAGACATAATATAAACTCAGCTATATATCATGTCAAGTTACCAATCAAAACGATAGTGATCATCCTTTCAAATGATTTAAACCAAATCAACTCCCTTTTCGTGCCCTACTTATAAAAGCATTAAACAACTTTTGGGAATGCAACCTTTTGAAAATCCGTTCAGGATGCCATTGCACGCTTATCAAAAACGGGTAGCCTGGAAGCTCTAATCCCTCAACAACTCCATCAGAAGCCACAGCCGATACCTGTAACCCTTTGCCTAGGTTATCGATACATTGATGATGGCTGGAATTACAAAATATTCTACGTTTGCCAATTATATCGAATAACATCGATTCCGGTTTGATTTTTACAAAATGATTCACCTTACCCGTCTGCAACTCATCAGCATGTGTCAAGGTTTTAGTAGGGTAAAGGCATAAATCCTGATAGAGAGTTCCACCAAGAGCAATATTTAACAATTGATGGCCCCGGCAGATACAAAATATAGGTTTTTTTAATTTTAGGGCTTTCTTTATAACAACCAGCTCAAAAAAGTCGCGGGGTTCAACCAACTTGGATGTTTTAGGATGGGGCTTCTGATTAAAATATCTTGGGTTAATATCAAATCCACCGCTGAACAGGATGCCATCGACAAGCTCAACGTAATCATCAATAATTCCAGTACTTTCGGTACTGAATAATCCAAATGGTTGACCACCGGATTTTTCTATAGAATAATGATAGGCTTTTCCAAGGTAATCGAACTGCCATCTCATAGGCCAGCGGTATTGTTTTACCTCAAGGCTCTGGCTTAGGGTAATTCCTATTAACGGTCTTTTAGAAAGCATACAGTATCGTCAGATGATATGACCCCTCGGCAAGGTCTAAATCCTTTTGCAACATAAACGCATATTCAAAACGTAAAGGCCCGACAGGAGTGAAAAACTGTAATCCCAGGCCTGTGGTTGAAACGATTTTTCTTGGTTTAAAATCTTTAACCTTGAAAAACACATTCCCGACATCTACAAATGCCGTACCACCAAAGCGCCAGAATAATGACCTTCTCAACTCCAGGTTTATTAAAAGCAAAAATTTGCCACCCTTGGGCAGGCCGACTAAGCTGGGGCCAACCTTATCAGAAGTTGACCATCTGGGACCGAGCGTATTTTCAACAAATCCTCTCACTGTCTTGGCGCCGCCAAGAGTAAATCTATCCTCCGAACCTGAACGACCATTATCACCCAGCTCCTCCAACATGCCGATACGAAACCTCGAGGCAATTATATTTTCCCCCAACAAATATCTATACCGGCTCCAGTAAAATTCACCTTTAATATAACTGAAATCGCCTCCAAGGTAGTGACCAACATACCCCAACGAAACATACGAATACGAACCTTTTTGAGGGATTAATATATTATCACGTGTATCTCTCTGGCCATAGACAGAAATTCTTCTTCTAATAGAGTTGTCCCCCTCTAACCGGAAATCCTCCTCTTCCTCTTTTTTAACATCATGGATATCCACAAACTCAACCTGTGCTGATAATTTTAAATTAGTATATCTGTCGATTTCTCTCAAAAGGGATACTTCACCACTAAGCCGGTCATAATATTTGTTGATGATGGGATTTTTATTTCTAGGTTCATAAACAACTATTACCGAAAGAGGCATTCTGTAATTTAAAAACCATGGCTCGATGTAATTAATCTCCAGAGCGTTCATCACCGGTTTAAACTTCAGATCTGAAAACAGGTCTTTCAATTTAATTGCTCTGGTCTTCTCCTCACCACTTTTAGTAAGCTGAATGCCATTTCTTACCTCCATGATTATTTTCCTTCCAGTATCCCAAAGATTGCGATTACCCCATCTCACAGAGGTTTGTAAAATAGAGTTAAAATCCTGATGTTGCTTAATCCCAAAACGTACATTCACAAAATTCGCTTTCCTGCAAGTGACTTTTATTTTAAGATCAACAACAGCAGTATCTTTACCTATAAATTTTAATTCTCCCGTTCTCTTCAAGCTGACAAATTTTAAAAGTCCGGTTGAATATAATCTCTGCTGGCTTTCAATATTTAGTTTCCTACTGTAAGGATTTCCTGATTTCACCAGCAATTCCCTGCTTAAGATGTTTTCATTCATCCGGATCGAACCGTCCTGGGTAATCGTTATCTCATCGTTATAAACGAAACAACTTTCGGCGATATCATAACGGATAGTGACATGTGAAGAATCTGATGAAAACAGAAATTCCGGTTTAACGCTTGCCAGCGGATATCCATTATCAGCATAAAAATCTCTTATTTTAAAACCTGCTGCCAAAACAACATCACGATTAACCGGCTTCCCGGGTTGAATTCTATTAGTGATATTATAAAGCCGTGCATTAAGATCAGCTAATCCGCCAGTGACCTCTAACGATTCAACGTAGGCCCTTTTACCCTCAACGATATTAAATCTAACAATCGCTTTGGTTGGATCATCCTTGAAATTACTAACCTCGGTGTGCACCTTGGTAAATAAATATCCATTCTGGGCATAAAATTTCTCAAGTTGTTGTTCATCAACTCTAAGATTTACTCGGGAAAGCTTTCTCTTCGAAAAAATGTTATACCATCGATTCGGTTTGGTCAGAAGCTGTTTTTTTATCTTACCGTCGTTGAAATAACTGTTACCGTCTATCTCGACCCTTTTTATAACCTGTCTCCTGAAAGAAAAATCCCTGGCCATAGTAAAGGAAGTGATTATCACTACCATAACTAATATTATCGATGTTCTAAAATTCATATCTGAAATTCAAATCAAATGATATCCCCTCATCTTTGGTCCCCTGTCTTCCTTCAAATGATAAGTTGTCGTTAAAAAAATACTCTATTCCAACCGTCTCGCCAGCTTCCTGGGAGAGACAACGAGAATAACGAAAAAACAGTTTGGGTGAAATATATTTAGCCACCGATATTCTCGTTTTACCCTCTCCCTCATAAGGGTTTATATCAAACTCATCAATAACCCCTGTTTTTGTGAAAGGGTTGAATGTTTGAATAAGTATATCCCTCATACTGCTGATGAGGTTACTGGAAAGACCCGCACCTTCAACATTTAAAGCAGCCCGGTCAGCCAAAAGAATCATCAGGATATCCTCATCTGAATAAATGGTTTCATCACTAGTGTGGATCTCAGGACTGGTTAAGGACCCGGTAATGAGAAGGTCAAAGTCCTCGTAATGAATTGAATCCTGTCTTATCCTCGTAGTAACCTCAAAATTTATCTCTGGATCAATTTTTGAAATGTTATTAAAAATCATCCCACCTTTTTTGATTTTAAATTTTTTATAACCGAAAAGATAGAAATTCCCCCTGATGACATCAAGGTTTCCAAGTAAATGTATTATGCCTGCTTGCCTGAGAACAAGAACGTTTCCTTTAAGCTCTATTTCCGCTTCGTTATTTTTAATACACAGGTTATTTGTTGCTGAGATGTCAAGTTCGATATCCCAGGATGTTGAGTCTTCAATTATATCTGTTCCAGTGCCGGCCCCTGTGGAAAAGGAGGCAAAAGGCTCATTCACATCAAGCCTTTTAAAGATAACCTTACCCGCAACTACCGGAGGTGATATGCCTTTTATAGTAACATCGATATCCGTTATCCCTTGAATATCATAGGCATCAGTATAAAACGGACAATCTTTACCGGTAAATGTCAAATCGTAGTCAAATAAACTAACTCCCATAAGCTTGATTGTCCCGCTACCATTAATATTACCGTAATTTCCGGTTTTGCCACCGATATAACGATCGATATTTATGCCCGTTTCGCCCTCCTCAGATTTTACAATTCCCGAAATGCTATCAACATAAATGATATTATCTTGCATACGGCTATTTACGGCAATATTTGTAATCGGGTCCACTAATTCAAGAATTTTCAATGTGCCATTTTTGAGGGTGAGAATCCCATTTATCGATGGATTATCATAAGTGCCTGTAATAACAATGTCGATATCGAAATCACCATACAAATATTCAAGCGAAGGAACGAATACCGGCAACAATGTAACAGAATATCCAGAGCCAGCTAACACTACCGAAATTGGTTCTTCGGGAAAACGATCCCCTTCATTTGTAAAAGATAGATTCACCGGAATAGTTCCCTCGATCGCATAAAGGGCATCATCACATTGAAGTTTGGCTGGTTGAAGTTTCAATTCGGAGTCTTCATACAAAGCTCTGCAAATAAATGTGCCCTGATTTATATCACCTATACAAAGATCTGAAATAGTCAAATCTGCAGAGAATACGGGGAGGTCAAAACTTCCATTAATCCCAATTTCGCCAGAAAAAATACCGGAGATTTTCTTATCCGAAATAAAATAATTGGCTAACGGTTCAACCTCAAGGTTTTTCACAACAATATCGATATCCATCTGGTTTTGAAAATTCAAAGTACCTGACAAACTGATTATACCTGATATAAAAGCCAATTGAAAATCTTTGAACTCAACCTCATCTTTATAAACATCGATTTTAAGTGGGTGAGAACTAAATACGGTATCATCCCAGAGCTTAGCTGTTAAGGTATCGATAATAAGTGTTGGTATTATATTCCCGTTATCAAATAAACCAGAAAAACTCATCTGGTTGTTATTATTTTCCCAGTAAACATTATCCAAAAAATACTTCTCCCCGGAGACAAGCACCGAGAAATATCCGGAATCGACCGGCACTGAATAAAGATAACCATTTTTCCAGAATCCCTCAACCGTCCCAACCTTATGAGAAATAAACGACTTAAGAGCAACAGATAGAAAGAATGTATCGGCTGTTATCCCGTAAAACCTGCATGAATCAGAATAAAAATTACCAGTTACAGAAAAATCATCAACTGCTCCACCGATTAAAAAATTTGCCTTTCCAGTGCCATCAAGGTCGGTAATAAAAAATTGTTCTTTGAAATCAGCAAGGTCATTAAAATCCGTTACACCATTAAGGTGTATCTGCCCGGCATATTCAAGATACCCCTCAAGAGAAACCTCGGTATTTCTATAGCGAGCGGTGAAGCCATGATGGAAATTAAGCTTTTCCATATCAAAATCAATCTCTCCCTTTGCTTGATGAAAGTGATAAATATCGATATCCAACTTTGAAAGCTCCATAGCGATACCCATTTTCATATCCTTTTCTGATAAACCCTCACCTTTAAGGTCGATCTTGCCCGTAAGTGCAGTATAAATATCAATATCGATGTTTTGAAGATTCAGATTATCAATTGTCCCTTTAAACCGATAAGATTCCGGCTTGGAGCCAAAATCAATATATCCGTTACCTGCTATAGGTGAATCAAACACCACACCCTTAGCGTCATCAAAATACAGTTTATCTGATGAGAAACGATAACCGAAGCTTAAATCTTTTAGTCTTTTTCTGAAAAGCACAACGTCACCACTGGCATTGCCTTCAAATTTCTTAAAATTTCCGTAGTGCTTACCATGCAAATAAAAAACACCATCCAAGTCAGAACCGGTTAGTGCTTTTATATCTTCAAGGTCAACTGGAGAAAAGTCATAAACGATATCAAAATCAGGTTTGGTCAGTGTTCCATAATTCCCCGAAATCTCTATAATAGACCTGCTGGTTTCAAGGTTCAATGATTTGATAAATAAATTATTTCCAATAAAAACAAAACCAGCACTACAGCTTTCTATATCAAAATCCCTCTGAGGACAGTTTGCTTTAAGGGAATCAATTTTCAATGAAAGCGACTCATCACTGCTTCGGAAAGCCCCCGTAAGATAATCGATGAGAACAGAAATTTCTTTCCCGCCAACTAACATCTCTATTTCAATATCATTAAAATGATACTCATCAATATTCAGTTTTGGTATCTTAACCCTGTCTCCTGGTTCGTCATTAACTTTTAAGGGCGAAATTAAACGCCCTTTTTCGTCAATTGGAGCAGTAAGCTTCAATCCAGAAGCATTCACATTGCTAAATGAGAATTTTCGAAAAATAATATCAGCTATAGAATATTCAACCTCAAGTAAGTCGATATGGCCAATAAGGATATCCTCTTTATCAGTACCCTCGATATAAAGCCTTACTCCCTCAAGCCGAATCCGGTGCCAGATATCACGGTTTACCTTCTCCACCGTGAACTTAACACCGGTTTTATTCTTAATATAGTAACTGAACCAATCGTTTAGCCTTTGTTCAGGAACAGATGTAAAAAAGTAAAGGAATAAAATAAGAGCCAACAAAAAAAGAACAAACGATAAACCGGCCAGTGGTATTTTGGCTACCTTTTTCACCTTTTATTTATACGTCTCCAACAGCTATATTATTTTAATAAAACGTGATTTCCAAGCAATTTCTTAAAAACCGAAGGAACATTCTGATTTTGCAGAATAAAAAGCCACCCGATATAATGCGGATGACGATATAAAGTACTTACTGGAGTCCTTTTCTGAGAGCTGTCCCTATATGGAAAATCGGTAAATAAATAACAACTACTATAGTTCCAATAACAACTGCTATAAGTACAATCAACATCGGCTCAATAAGGGAGGTGAGTCGGGAAACAACCGCCTCAAGTTGCTTGTCGTAATAATCGGCAGCTTTAGCCAGCATCTTCTCAATTTCACCAGTCTCCTCGCCTGTAGACGTAAGGGATAACAAAGTATTGGGAAATACATCTGTTTTCTTCAAAGAAGCCGCTATCGAGTAACCATCACGGATATAGCCTATCGCCTGCTTTATGGCTTTCTGGTAATGCATATTGTCAATCACCTTATGCACCAACCCCATTGTATCCACAACAGGAACACCTGCCCCTAAAAGCATTCCAAAAGTCCTCGACATTTTGCTCATTGTGGAGTTAATTATCAGGTTTTTGAAAATAGGAATTATGAGTTTCACCTTATCGAATATGTATTTTCCGGTATAGGTCAGATTGGTGATAATAATCAAGGCAATTAAGAATAAAAAACCTATCAGTGACACAAAAAAATTGTATCTAATTGTCTCGGAAACCATTATCAAAACCTGAGTAGGGTATGGGAGCTCGGCTCCAAAACGGCTGTAAACATCCTGAAACATAGGCACAATCTTTACCACTAGAAAAACTGCCAGTATAAGTAAAATAGTAACTACAAAAAACGGATAGGATAGGGCCGAGATCACTTTCCGGCGCGTATCCTGGATAAATTCAAGATAATCTGCCAACTCCTCTAAAACAGAGGCCAGTGAACCCGATATCTCTCCAGATTTGACCAATGCCACGTAAAGAGGTGAAAATACTCCTGGATGATGGTCCATTGCGTCAGATAACGAAAATCCCTTTTTAACATCATTCAAAAGTTCGGCAATCACTTTCTTAAATTTGCGATTTCCCTCTTCATAAAGAAGATTATTAAGGGATTTCTCAATGGTTAAACCAGCCGAAAACATGGTAGCCAACTGACGGGTAAAGAATACCAAATTCCTTAAAGGGATAGCAGTACGCTTCTTGTGGATATACAGTATAATAGCATCAAATAGATTGCCCCTGGTTGTTTGCTTAGCTTGCCTGGTGTCCACTACCGAGATAACGGTATTACCGCTTTCGCGAAGTTTATTTAGAGCCGCATCAAGAGAGACTGCTGTGACAGTACCCTCGTGTTTGTTCCCCTTTGAGTCTTTTACCACGTAACTAAATGACGCCATATCTCAATCCAAGCTTATAATAAATCCTTCATTTAAATCTATACCGTTCTACTCTTCCTCTACAGTAGTTCTTAAAACCTCTTCAATTGATGTCAATCCAGCTAATACCTTCTTTATTCCAGCATCACGGAGAGTCAACATACCAGCATCTTTAGCCTTAAATCTGATATCATCTTGATCCTTACCCTCATATATCAATTTTCGCACCGGTAATTTGACTTCCAGAAGTTCGAACATCCCCGTCCTTCCATAATAACCGGTATTACGACACCTCACACAACCTTTAGCACGGTATATTTTTTTATTTTTAATCATGGAAGGGTCAAGTTTTATTCTGGCTAATTCCTCTTCATCAGGTTCATATTCCTCTTTACATGCCGAACAGAGAGTGCGTAACAGGCGCTGAGCCATTACAAGATTTAAGGTTGAACCAACAAGATAACGTGGAACACCAATATCCAAAAGCCTGGTAATCGTTGATGGTGCATCGTTAGCATGAAGAGTTGTAAATACGAGATGACCGGTCAGAGCAAATTTTATGGCAATGTCAGCAGTCTCCCTATCTCGTATCTCACCGATAAGAACCTTATCCGGGTCTTGTCGAAGTATATGCCGCAAGGTCGTGGCAAATGTCAAACCGATTTTTTCGCTAGCGGCAATCTGGTTTATCTTATCGATCTGATATTCAACCGGGTCCTCCACCGTGACAATATTGTCTTCCTCACACTGAATCTCTTTTAAAGCAGCATGGAGAGTAGTTGATTTTCCACAGCCGGTTGGTCCGGAAACTATAATCATACCATATGGCATGGTTATCCATTTGCGGAATATCTCAAGCATCTCCGGTTCAAATCCCAGTGAGGGCAGTGTAAAAGCAAATCCTTTCTTATCTAAAAGGCGAAGGACCACCTTCTCGCCTCTTACCGTTGGCATAATCGAAACCCTGATATCAACCTCTTTTTCGGGCATCACGATAGATATTCGACCGTCCTGGGGGAGACGTCTTTCAGCAATATTAAGGCTGGCCATCACCTTTAACCTTGAGATGACTCCCATAGCAGACTTCTTGGGTGCCGTCATGATATCCTGAAGAGCACCATCGATACGATATCTTACCAGTAAAGAATCGAAAAGAGGTTCGATATGAATATCGGTGGCCCTATTTTTTATAGCCTCCGAGATTATCAAGTTGACAAGCTTGACAATCGGCGCTTCGTCAAGCTCCTTTTTCAGTTCATTGACATCGATATTATCAATCTCACCACTCTCGCCAGTAACCACAAAATCCATACCCGACAAGGCCTCGGTAACCTCGCCTGTTGTTCGAAGCTCTTTATAATGGCGCTCGATAGCTTCATCGATTATACCCTGAGCACCTATGTAAGGAACGATTTTCAAGGAGGTGATTTTCTGAAGGTTATCTATTACCACGATATCCTCGGGATCAATCATCACTACCTCGAGAACGCCATCCTCAACCCCCTTGGCAATACAATGGTACTCACGGGCAAAAAACTCCGGTATATACTCTAAAGCTTCCTTGTCGACCTTGATGAGATCTTCAGCACCAACCATCCTAACCTGCAATTGTTCAGATAAAGCGGTAGCAAGATTCTCGTCAGTTATATAACCCTCAGCGATTAAAGTCTCACCAAGTCTCCTGCCATTCTCTTTCTGCTTTTTAAGAGCCGCTCGCAACTCTTTTTCAGAGATGATATTTTCTTTTATTAAAATTTCTCCAAGCAGCTTCATGATCCTACCTCTTCACACCTATCCTGCTACTAACCCGGTGGACGACGGCATACGATTTCAGCTTTACCCTCGATATCTGGATAACCCCTAAGTTTGGCAACTGCCTCAGCAGTTACATTGGGATCATTTGGAGGATTCGGAGGTATCTGTTCATAGAAGATAAAGAACTTGGAATAAGCATGGCCATATTCATCGGTTGTATCTCGTTCCATCCCCTCAACTATCTGACCCGCATTACGTGCAGAAAAATCAATTACACCATGCTCTATCGGGCAGTGGAGACCATCGGTCAGTTCGGATTCAATATCCGAAGTATCTGACTCACCGGGATTACTAAGCCATATCGAGGCAGGATTTGCTCCAACATAAATCGTGCCCTCATATAAACCCAGAGGAAGGAGAATACTTGTATCGATCAATTCACCCGAATAGGTTATAATCTGAATGGTATCGAAAGTACTGTAGCAGGGATAGGCAAGCCAAGTATGAGCCAGTCCAGGCGTACCGAGTGTTTCTCCTGTCACCGTATCTATACAACCACCAGTAAAGGCATCACCATTTATCTCGGCTATTGAATCCGGGATAAGCTCGAAATGGACAGCTGTACTACATTCAACAGGATTGGTAAATGAGTCAGAAACGACAGCGGTTACATCAGAAACAAGAATTGCACCCTCTACATAAGGATTGGCGCCACCGGATATTGCCACATTCATAGGTGGACCTGATTCGATAACAACTAAGGGTTTCTCTTTAAAGATATTTGGATTATCCACCGAAGTGGCCTTTATGGTGACGGTTCCTGATGTGGTACCCGAAAAAAGTGACACAGATGCACGACCGTTAACATCTGTAGAATCTATTGTAACATAAAGTACTGAATCATCAGTGGGTACATATTCGAAAGATGGGCTTTCTCTTGTATTATGAGCGCCTGGATGCGAAGTGATTTCAAACATCACAGGAAAACCTTCACTCAAAGGGTTATCATTCTCATCCTGCATGGTAGCATATACATTACAGGCAATTCCACCAACCTCTATTGTTGTTGGTTCGGCAATAATAGCGATATTGCTTCCCTCGGCTGAGCGCACCGTTAAAGGTATAGCATTAGACCACAAAGTGTCTGTGGTTCCGGGTGTAACCCTAAAAGCCTTAATAACATCCAAACCAGCTTCTATGCCAACAACATAAACACCCTCGGCCATACCACCTAAAGTTGTAGTTATATCAGTAATACTTGAGGTTTCAAGCACATTTGCAAACTGCACCTGGGTGCCATCGATCACCCGATTATTATTCTCATCCGTTACCAAAACCTCAAATATCTGGCTCTCACCGGAACCCGCAACCATTTCCTCGGGTATTGTAATAATATTCAAATCGTTGGGTTCGCCGGGAACATAGGTCACCGCCGAATACGCATAGACTGTGTCGCCCGACAAACTTACACCCCAGGCTCTTATGGAATCGCTTTCGACAATTAAATCAGGATTTAAAATCGGGGGCGCAGTTATTGTAAATGTGGCAATCCCATTTTCTGTGTAACCCGAACTCTCGTTCAAAGTTCCCTGGGTTCCAGGGCCGTAATTCTGAATGAAAACTATAGTCCCATCCCCTATAGGAATACCGGTAGTATCCGTAACAGAGACAAAAATGGATGTAGCATCCATACCATCAGCTATCAATATCTGTTTTTGCAACGATATGTTCATCGAACCGATTTCCCCCAGAAGCTGAACGTTTATCAACAAAGTGTCGGTAATCGTAACTTCACCAACGTTAACCGTTATACCAACATCCTGGTAAATCCCGGGATCGGTAATATACATTCCCTGTGCATAACCATCTTCTGTCAAACCCGGTGGAACAATGGTGCCAACTTCGGGCATTCTCGAAACCTGTACCATGATACTATCTAAGCTAACTCCATTGGCATCTCTTACCCAGATATCTATTAAAGCTGTATCCGATTTAAAAGGAGAATGTATGATAAGAGGTTGAGGATTGAAACTCATAAAAATCTCCTCAACAGTATTTGCTGGCTGGACAAAGATACTGAGAGTATCTGATATACTCATACTACCTGCAGTCGCCGTAAACGTTATATCAACATCTCTGCCTGGCGCTGTAATATATTGTGATTGATAATACCCCCCGCTACCGGTAGCCTGAGGATTGGTGATAGTTCCAAGATTGGGGATGATGTTTAAAGCCACATCCAGGTTATCTAACCCTATACCATTCTCATCAGCAACCAGAATGCTTACATTAACAGTGTCTATATCATTTTCACCATACAAAACAACATACTGGGGATTAAAGAAAATCGTAATATTAGAAACAAGTGCCTGCTGTATAACAGATAGCGTATCCACGGCATAAACATCGCCTACAGATGCTCTAAACTCGATATCACCATAACCGTTAAGAGCTGTAAAATATTTGGCCTGATAATGACCCTGAGTAGAGGTTGCCTCCGGTTTGGTTACAGCTCCAATATTAGGGCTTCGGCTCAAATCTACATCGAGGTTGTCTATGCCAACCCCCTCATCGTCTGTAACTGTAATATCTATAGTTACTGTGTCAATCTCATTCTCATTATAAATATTAACCTGAGGAGGATCGAAGATAATTGTAATCTCTGAAACGCTCGTTATTTTCGCTGTGGTCGAGGAGATAGGCTTCCTGCTATCACAGGCTGAAAATATCACAAAGCCAATTAATACGGTTATCGCAATAACTAAATAAATGTATAAATATCTTTTGCTTCTATGCATAATCTTCCTCCTAATCATCCTTTAACACATAATTATCGCTTCTCTTTTTTCGGTTTAACCACTCTATCTTGAAATTCTCTTATATCTTCCTGTAAATTTTTTACTTTTTCCATTTTCTCCAACTCGGGTTCTACCGCTTTAATGTCCGAGGTCGAACCCGGCCCCAAAAGCTGGTATCCATCCGAGGTGAAATTGGCGGCATCAGCATAACTCATACCAGGTCTCAATATCCTCGGGGTTACTTCTATTATCAAATCGGTCTTCCTTGTTCCATAAGAAGTATGTGTAAATAGTTTTCCTAAAAGCGGTATATCCGAAAGAATGGGCAAACGGAATACCGTCTTGGTATCATCAACCGACAATAGCCCACCGATAAATATCTTTTGGCCGTCTTTTACCAAAACAGTGGTGCTTGCAGTCCGGATTTTTTTACGTGGGAAAAGCCCCTGCACCAATTCGATAACAGAGGAAACCTCCGGTTCAACCTTAACAGTAATGAAACCATTTGAATTGATAGTTGGCGTGATTATCAAACGTATCCCAATATCTTCCTCTTGAACTATAGCACCCCTTTCCGAAACCACAGCCCAGCGCATTTTCTCACCTATCAAAATCTCTGCAGTACGATTGTTCACAGTAGTCAACTTAGAATGGGCAAGTACTTTGGCTACGTTTCGCTTAACAAGAAAATCTAAGGTGATATCGAATGCATTCAACTGCCGGGAAAATTTCCCAACATTATCAAAACCCTCTACCTTCTCAAAAGAATATTTTTCGGGAAGTTGTTCAAGGTCTGGCAACTGGCCACCAAAATCTTGTTCGGTAGGAGCACGACTGCTTCCATCCAACGGGCGACCGTAATCGTCCTTTATCAGAGGAGATTCAGCCAGTATGGTCGTTAAATGTGAAAGTTTCTCCCAATCAATACCATACTCATCAAGGTCATCAGTAGCAATCTCAACCAGCCTGGCTTCCAACAAAATCTGCATCGGTGGAGTATCCACACGTTTAATTATCTCTGTTATTTCAGAGGCTATCTTAGGTGATGATAAAACCAAAATTTTATTGCCGGAGGTGTCAACCTGGACCTTATCGCTTAAATCCATTAACAACTCTTTTATCTCGGCTGCATTGGCATACTGTAAATCATAAACATGAGCCGAAAGACCAACCTCCTTTTCTAAAGCTTCTTGTTCAGCAACTAAAAATGAGTTGCCGACTATCTCATATGATAAACCCGCCGCCCTGACGACAAGGTTAATTGCCTCCTCAATTGGTGTGTCAGCTAAATGAACCGATATTCGTTCTTGCCTGTTAACTCCCGGACCGGTTACAATGTTAAAACCCGATTTTTCTGCCAGGATGGTCAAAATCGACGGCAGAAAAGCATCATCCGCATCAAGTGTTACTGTCTTGGATAAACCCTTCCTTAATGCTGTCGATGGAGCTTGATTTTCAGTGTTGGTTTGAGCAAACGATATGTCGCTTTTAAAAAATGTTAAAAGCATAAACAACAAAACCGCAAAACTTATCCGCACCAAATCTCTCAAAATATCCTCCCGATTTACATTATTAACGAAAACGTTATGTCTTTACCGATAATCATAACTCTGGTCAATATATTGGTCAAACATTTGGGCAACGGGTTTGGTAGATAAAACCGTTAACTCGCCATTTCGATTAAGCACAACCTTTTTCTTCATTATCTCTTTTATTACATATCCACCTTCTAAAGTATCACCTACCTGGAGAACATGGCTTTTCCCCTTAAACTTGATAATCGCCTTGGGATTGTTATCAATAACGGTTGCAGAAAGTCGAAAACCAATACCCTCATCAAATTCTCTGTAGCCCATACGAGAGTAAGAAAAACCGACAATCACTCTTCCCAGGAAAAGGGGATCCTGTTTGACACTGAAATGATAGTTCAAGCGGTGATTCCATTTAGCCTCCAGCGAATCGATAGTCTGAGCCAGGGCTATATCAGTATCCAAAGTTTCGATTGCATCTACCACTTTATAGTCAGCCTTGGCCTCTGTCACAGCTTTAAACGCACCCCAAGAAACTGCCAATAACAAGACCACGCCAAGTATAAATGTTAAAGCTCTAATTAAACTGTTCTGATCCACCTTTAAAACTCGCTTTCAAAATTGTCATTGTATGAATTTCAAGGTTAATTCTATGTTGGTCAGGTTTACCAACGATCTGCCCCTCATAAATAGCGGCATCTAAAGAGTTCTCAAGTTGAATTCTGGCTACTTTAATCAACTGTGGATATTTCTCGAGCCTCTCAAGAAATTTCCCAAACTGCTTATAGCTGGCAAGAATAGTCATGCTGTAAGGTATCTCGATATAATCCTGTTCGATTAATTGTTCTTCAGCCAGATTGCGCTGTTGTAAAACCTCCATGGGTTGCATTGAGACTAAAACAATATCCAGTTCATCCATGAGGCTGGTGAGGTATTTTAAAAAAGGTATACTTGCCGATTCGGCTAATGAATCGCTCAAATCCTCGACTAGGTTGCATTGAATCAATTCGTTGACGTTTTGAAGATTTTTAGAAATGATCTGAGCTGATAACAGCTGACGTTTTTTCTCGGCCAGTTTCATTTCCAGCTCGGCTATTTCAGTTGGCTGGGGCTCGATGACATTTTTGTAATAAATCCAGAACCCCAATATATATACAACCAAAAGACCACTCAAAATAAGGTTCTTTTTCATGATCAACCCACCCCTACTAAACAGGCAATTTCAAACTCGACAATATCCTGTCCTTTATGTTTAATCCTATTTGAGGAATGGAACTTGATGTCGCTAAAATCCGAGGAGAAATTTTTATTACTTTTTATCAAATTGATGATAGAAACGACTAGGTCAAGGTCCTCCAATTGCGGATTAACCTTAGAAATCCCCTTAATCATCAGAGCTTTCACCTGATAGTCATAATCCAGCCCGGTAATGGTAACATCCTCTGGTATTATCTTTCCCAGAACGTCAAATTTTTCAGTCCAGGTCAAACGTGAATTAGCCAGTTCTGCTAAAGCAAAAATATCCTCAGGCGAGAGGTAGTCCGAGGAGGCCTCAAGATTGTCAATCTCGCTCTGAATCTCTGCAAGTTCAGCTTTGAGTCCATTAATGGTTCTTTGAGTATAGACAGATTTGCCAATAGCTAGAGCTGTAATTATTATAATGATAAAAAAGTAAAAACCTACAGCAAAAACTCGTCTTCGCTTCTGTTTCTCTTGGAATTGATCGAGGCGGTTAGAGACTTTGTTCAGGTTGATTGTATAGTAAATTTTAGTCATATCAATCCTCCCTCAAGGCTAAACCACATGAAACAGCCAGGCGAGAACCAAGCATATCGTCAAAACCAGGGGGTGTAACAAAATTAATGAAAGGATTATACAGCTCTACAGCCATCTTTAAATGCTGGGCTAAATGGGAATTCAAATTAGGCAAAGCGGATGAACCACCACACAATAAAATCTTCTGATACTCGCGGCATCCGGTCTCTTTGGTATAATATCTCAAGGACCTTCGAATTTCGTCGATTAAATTGTCAATCGCCATTCTCCGGGCAACCCTGATACCGCCACTTTCCTTTGAACCCTCACCCAAAAGGGCTCCCATTCCGCGCTCCTTCTTTATAGCCTCCGCTTCAATATAATCAAGCTTCATGCTGTTTTTGATATCTTCAGTAAAATTTGTGCCTGCCCAACTTATATCCCGTGAAAAAAACATCGTCTCTTCACTGACAATCGCTATATTAGTATATTTTGCTCCAACATCCAAAAATACAAGTGCCTTATCACCCATAAGACTACCTGTTGACACAAGATAGCTGTTAACAACGGCCAGGATATCAGCATCTATTATGTGGGGAGAGATCCCAACACTTTTTAGAAGCTTGAGATGATTTTCAAACACCTTTTTAGTCGTGGCTACCAATAAAATCTCCATATCCTGAGATTGCATATCACCCCTTAATATCTGGTAGTCGATCACCGCATCAGATTCATCAAGAGGTAAATGCTTACGAGCCTCAAACAAAAGCGATGACTCCATTTCCTCGGGGGCTAAAGGTATCGATTTAATCTGTTTTACTGAAATAACTGGCCCGCCTATACTTGTATTAACGATTTTCAGCCTTCTAGGATTAAGCTTTACCGAACTTAGGACCTCTCTTAAAGAGGATTCAAGCCTGCTTACCCCTGGACCCTCGGTATCATATTCTTCCCCCTTGCCATAAAGATCCTTGATGAAATAATTTTTCAGTTTATACCGCCCCCCATCATTCTCAAGCTCAACCAACTTTATGGCAAAAGAACCTATGTCAAGGCCTATAACCGACTTAGCCATACCATCCTTTCACTTGGCGCTACTTTTATCAAAAAAACCACCTTAATATTCTAAATAACTGATTATTTCATTTCTGAAATCACCAGTTCCCCGTCCTCCTATCACTTAATTTTCCATTAACTACAAACATCATATTTATTAACTCTCCCTGTAATTTTCAAAATAACAGGCACCAGGGGCATCTGTCGTTAAAAAATGTGGTGGTGGAGTCTTTTTGAACCGGAAATCATATTTATAATCTTTAGATTCGAAACCACGGTATTCCTGGGGGATATCTGGAGAGGGGCTGTAATGTGTATGGATTAGACCGCGCTCCCGCTGTATCAGACAACCAAATATAAACAACTCCGTCTTTTCATTAAATATACCATAACAATTTATGCCATCCATTGATATAGTACCATTCTGACCATCCTCGGAAATCTGTCCGTTAAGGCATATCTTGGCCTTGGACGTATCAGGAATATTTTGACCAACAGCCGCTAAGGCCGCCGTTATGTTAACTGTATTAGGGCAATGTCTCCATACAAGTATATGTTTTTCGGATATAAGGCCCAGAAGATCTTCCGATTCTATGGGAACTGTGCCATCAGGATTGGCTGAGGCGACAACCACATCCTGAGCAATAATGATATCACCGGAGGCAGCGATAGTAAGTTGCCCCTGGAAACCATTTAACACATCACCACCCGGGTCGCAATAATGAGGCTTGTTTTTAGGTGCGGCAATCCATAACTCGTCATCAACAAATAAAGCTCCTGAAGATGGTACGGGATACATCTCCCCCAGCGTATAATGATCAGCCCCACCTAACCAGACCCAGGATGATGGATCCTCTCGACTCAACGAATCGGCAGTCCGGTACCGAACGTATATCGTGCCATAATCCAAAGTAATCTCGGTTACGATATCAGGTGAGGGGTTTCCAAGAACAGGCGTAATGCCGTTATATAACCTTACTGAATCAGCGGTATTGGGCAAGTAAATGTATGAGTAACCAAGTTCGTAACCGCCAAGAAATATGGATTCATATGGAGGACCTGGAGAAGGATCAAATGAAAATCTGGTAGAGCACGATGTCACGAATTCCAAAAAAGCTGGCCAGCCACCATTCCCAAATTGAAAACATAATTTATCATTTGAATGAACCTTTCCATCAAGAGTATCCGGTCCCCAGAATCTAAGAGTGCAAGCATAGGCAGGCCTGTATTCCTGAGTCTCCCTATCGGTCAAATAAAGCCAATCGGCAAAAGATTGAGCGCCAGCAGCCCAGCCAACAGTATATTCTATGGGGTTCTCAAATTCATAGGTGGATGCATAACCATTGCCAAGTACAACATATTTAATGATGGTTGAAAGACCATATTCAGCGATATTGTTGATTCTGATCTCATAATCATAATTTACGTTTTTGGCCAATCGAAATGTCGAACTTCTATAACCATCCGGCAATCCCCCCCTTATTTCATATTCAAGATTGCCTATTAATATTCCTGCATTTGCTGCATAGCGTGCCTGTGATTCAGCGATATCCCAAGTTATCAGCTGTCTGGTATGGTCAACGAACTTCATAAAAGCGGTACCAAGAATGACGATTATAATTGACATAATTACAGCCATTATCAGCACCGAACCACTCTGGTTTTTTAGCAAATATTGTTCTGGCTTCAAATATCTCATATAGTCCCTCCTAAATTAGCATCCTAAAAACAACAATACAACCATTTATCATAGCGATGAGTTCGCCAAATTTGACGACGAAGTCCCAAGACACATCTGTGCAATCTCCTGATACAAATGTAGCTGAGATCGTTTCACTTCGTTCGCAATGACTATATATCATAATGATATTTCTTGGACAGAACACTAGATTAACTCCATTGATTTAATCCTCTAAAATAAACCTTGTAGCGGTGCGAGAAAGTGTAAAAATATCTCCTCGTTTGTCTTCTAAGACAACATCCACCTTCACAGTCCAGGCATTAGGGCTGTTATCATCATCTATCCTCTGAAAATAAACCGTCCTGACATCAAAAGGTTTCTCCATCCTCGAAAAACCACTTCCAGATGAAGGTATCGGTAGTATTGTTATGTTGTAATCGTTGTGACCGGATATAAGGTCATTCATCTTCAAAATCTTATCTTGAGAGTTATAAAAATACTCGTAGGAACCCCTCTTCTGGCTCGAGGAATAATAGGTAAATAACCTCGTCCTGTTGGAATCCGAAGCTTCATAGACATAAACTGAATCAGCCTGACTTATAGAACGCCCTATCGAATCCAATACCGCTGATCCTTCAGAAAGCATTTGATATTCTGACGAGACTGATTGAAACGATACAATACCATAATAATATACCGACACCAAAGCAGTCACGACAATACCCGAGATAAACATAACAAACATCAACTCTATCAAATTAACACCGTTATCTTTTTTTAATTTCCCTACCGATTTTATACTCAAGTACCCAATCATTGAATTTTTAATATATTGATGTTAATTTTACCTCATATTCTCTTCCCGAGGGTTCTTCCCAGCTATATATAACCGACACAGTTTCATACAACGACTGGCCCCCGGGAGAAGGTTCTACATCTACCACATACTGAGCTACAATACCTACCGTTCCATTAGCTGTGTCAGGTCTGACGAGAAATTCCACTCCATGTTCACGAGCATTTAGAGGCACATGTCCCGGGTTATTCTCATTTGTTCTCTCCAGATATTTCAACCATTCCATTTTATTCCGAGCCTTTTCAAGAGCGAGGCGACGATGAAATTGTTCTTCCAATAAGACCTTTCCCTGCGCATACATATAGTATAATGCGGCAATTGAAATGGAGACAATAAGTATAGCCATCATCAGTTCGATTAATGTAAAACCACATGCATTCCGGAGACGATTTTGCAACTTTTCACTCCAAGAAAAGCTTAACGTTATCGGCATGCTTGGCAGCTTCACTTCTCTCCAGTTTTCCCTCAGCAACCAGCGTTAGAAGGTGCTGGTCTTTAGATTGCATACCAATATTACCGCCGGACTGAATCATCGATGGTATCTGGTAGATTTTATCCTCACGGATTAAATTGCGTACAGCGGTTGTGGCAATCATAATCTCACAAGCGACAACCCGACCACCATCTTTGCGGGGCATAAGCGTCTGGGCAATAACCGATTGAATCGATTCAGCCAACATAGACCTCACCTGAGATTTCTGTTCGGCAGGAAAAACATCAATAATGCGGTCAATTGTCTTAGCCGCCGAAGATGTGTGTAGAGTTGTCAAAACGAGATGACCCGTTTCAGCAGCAGTCAATGCCAAACTGACTGTCTCTAGATCACGCATCTCACCCACTAATACGACATCAGGATCCTCACGTAAGGCTGCCCTTAAGGCATTGGCAAAAGTATGAGTTGTTGTGCCAAGTTCTCGCTGGTTTATCAAACTGTGCAACGACGAATGAAAATACTCCACGGGATCTTCAATAGTTATAATATGACACTCTTTGTGATGGTTAATCCAATCAACCATCGTAGCTAACGAGGTGGTTTTTCCAGAACCGGTGGGGCCGGTTAAAATCACCAGTCCCCGTTCCAATAAGGCAAGTCGTTTCATCACATTAGGCAAACCAAGCTCCTCAAAACTTCGAATCTCCGCCGGAATAACCCTGTAAGAGCCAGCTAATCCCTGAATCTGCTTAAAGACATTGCACCTGAATCTCGTAGAGTCATTAATCTCACGTGAAAAATCAACCTCAAACTGGTTATCAAATTTGTTTTTCAATTCAGGAGTTAATGACTCTAAAATCAGGCGCCGGATATGACCATCATCAATGCCAACAAGGTCAAGCTTCATCATTTTCCCATCAATGCGGATCATTGGCACAGACCCTTCGGAAAGATGCAAGTCTGAAGCACCCTGAAGGCTAGTAAAACTTAAAAGATCGTCAATATGAAGCTGTTTTATATCAGCTGTATTAGTACCGCTGACAGTATCAAATTTCTCCAATTTAAACCAACCTAAATTTTATGGTTAATACTAATCCTCGCCATAACCTCTCCACTTACCGGTGCGAACATCAAAAATCACCTGTTTCCCAGCACCACCTGGCATTAAACCCGTTGATGTTGCTATGATCGAATTAATACCCTGCCCACCAGCAACAATATTAAAATTCCACCTGTCACGGGTTATCTGGTCAAGTTCAAGATGCTTCATCTGTTCTATTCTGGTAGGCCAGGTGCCTGTTTTTGCATGGTGAACCTTGGCCGCTCCCCATACTGCGCCTATCGCCTCTTTAGCCTCCGAGGCACGCGCCTGCTCAACATAATGAAGATAAATAGGTACAGCTATAGCAGCAAGAATCGCAATAATAACTACCACAACAAGAATCTCAACCAAAGTAAACCCATTATGATCCTTAAATTTTGTTAACATTGAAAGCCTCCAAAAATATATTAACTAACACTCTTATTCCCCTACGAAAAATTATCATTATACCTAACACTTCCTTTTAATCTCTAACCTCTTCACCAATATTTTAAATTTAAGTAAATATTTGACATAAGTCAATATAAAACACCTTAACCGCAAGCGTCCTAATACAAGCAGATTATTATCCAATTTATTTATTTTATTGTCAACAATATCCAACATATCAAAAATATTTAATGCAATATTTGTGCCATTTTAAAACAACCTTCTATTTTTATATTTTCAAGCAGCGTAATAAGTTAAAAATCGAATTCAACTATTATAAAACTAAAAGCTCTTAAATTAGTTATAATTTATATCAGAAAAACTAAATAAGCTTAATAATATGAAATGCAACAAGATGAAAAGGTTAACCCTGTTACTAAAATAACCATAGTTATAATCTATAACATTTTTACTTCGTTTGATGTTCTAATTCTTTTATCTTCTCGACCAGCTTTTGTATGCGTTCTTCCAAGTCATCTATTTTTTCTTTTAAATCGGACACATTAACATCAGCTGCAGTGTCATCATTTCCTGAATGAATCCAGGGAAGTTGCCAGCTCGCAAGAAAATTACTATCGGAAGCCTCATCAAGGGTCGCTTTGACATCAATCTTTGAACCATCTCGCAATATTTCTAAACCTACCTTATCACCGGGAAGATGTGAACGAACCAATTCGCATAAGTGGCCTGGATTTTTAACCGTTACCCCATCAAATTTAAGAATGATATCCTTTTTTTTCAAACCTGCCTCATAAGCAGGCGAACCGATAGAAATATCAGTGACACAGACTCCACTATCGATTCTATATCTTTTCACCTCTCTTCTACTAAGCCTTCTCTGGCTGATACCCAAAAAACCACGTCTTACTTTACCATACTTTTCAAGCTGTTCGGCAACCATCAGCATTTTATCTACGGGAACAGCCAAACTTATAACCGACGAGGGCAGTTCCACACCAACCTTATGATAATCTCCCACTTGGGATTCTACTGGGTTATGGGCTTTAGCCATTAAATTTTTTAAACTTGGTATATACGCCGAAACAGTCTCTGTAGCTTTGGCAACCAATATGCCAATCAATTCTCCCTTTGTATTAAAAACGGCTCCACCCGAACTACCGGGCCCGGTCGCCACCGACAACTGCAATAAATTTTCATCCGTTATTCCAGAAAATATTCCGAAATTAACCGAGCTGGGCATATCATAGGAGTTCCCTATTACCGTAACCCATGAGCCATCTTTAAGCCTGTACGGATCTCCGATATCCGGTATTTTTTTATCAACCGGTTCAATTTTCAACATCGCCAAGCCTGTATAACCATCAGCACCAATAAAATCAGCGTGATAGCTCTTTCCATCTTTAAAGGTTACAGTTATATTATCATCCTTCGTGGCTATGGTGGTAGTAGTTAATATATGTCCCTCCTTATCTATAACCACACCAGTACCAACAAGGAGCACATCTGAATGACTTCCCCGTGACTCAACTGTAACTAAAAAAGGTTCTGTCTTTTTTACAAGGCTGGTTAATTCATCATCAAGATTCTGGAGGATTCCTGCATTTACATCAACTATGGATAACAAAACAATCGAAATCGCCAACAAAAAAACATTAGCTTTCTTAACCATCTATTCTCCATTTAAAAAACCCTTTTATTATTCTCCCTTTTTATTCCAACAGGTTGAACATAGTATTTGGGTAGCACGATAGAATCGTGGATAGTAGAATCAGTGATGATTTTACCAACTAAGGCCATATCCCTTTTTAAAATATTCTCAGGAACTGGAAACCCTTTCTGCACACCTGGATTTTCCACCTGATTTGAAAAAGAAGGGGTATCTTTTATCCTTGGTGTTGACATTTCCCAGTTAGATGTCGGGGGACCTACAATAAAAAATGTTAAACATGCAGCAATGGCAAAAGCCATACCCGAAAGCGTTAGCCTATATTTCCAATCTGTCAATAACTCTATCGGGCGTCTTTTCTGGTTGATTGCGCAGAGGACTCTGTTGACAAAATGAGGTCCTGGAGAAAGTGGCTCAATTTCTTTAGTAGCTGCCATCAGCAACTTGCAATCTGCAAGTTTTCGCTGACAAAAGCCACATATTTTAAGATGTTCCTCAAGCCCATTTTTTTCAACGGGGGTAAGGTCATCCTCAATATAAGCAAATAGTGGCTGGGAGACCGCTCGACAATCCATAGTTTAACTCCTCTCCCGAAACGCTCCATCCCTCTATCTCTGCACCACATCCCGGTGGCGCACCACGTTTCAGTAAAGGTTCTGCGGACTCACGCATAAAATCGCTACTTTGTTCCTTTAAAAAATCAAGGCTCATGTAACGACGAAGCTTCCTCTTGCGAAGCTCTGAACGTACTAAATTTAGGGCTATCGTATAAACCCATGTCGATAACGCATAATCCGGGCTGTAGTTTTTACGCTGATTGTAAACACGCAAAAATGTCTCCTGAAGAATATCCTCCGCCGTCTCCCTCTCGGGAATTATTCGGGCAACAAAATTGAAAAGGCGATCTTTATATCGCTTAACAAAAACCGTAAATGCCCTCTCATCATCAGCGGTAATCTGTGAGAAAAGTTCTCTATCACTCATTTTTTCCAAAATATACCTCTTTCATATTCTGTAAATTATACATAAACATTAATAAATAGTTCCCCAAAAAAACCATTAAAAAAACTAAAATAACTATATAGAATAATAATCTCACATGATCTTGAAAGCAACCATTTAATATATAAAAATATTGTAAAACCTGATAATTATCACCCGTTTCAGGATAATGAATCTATCCAATCGCAGTGCTAACGGGTA
>NATP01000150.1 GCA_002085375.1 candidate division Zixibacteria bacterium 4484_95
GGGTTTTAAGACCCGCAATATTTTTTTTACTGGAAAGTTTGCTTGGCCAGGGGATCTTTTGCGAAAATCCAATCGAGACACCAGACATAGCTGTCTGACCAAGACTTAAGCCGGTGTATGGCAAGTTTGAGCCCGCAATCAAGATTATTGGGTCGGGTAACCAGCCTGATGCTTTCTTGTTATATTGAGCCGCTTGATAGTTTGATTCTGCCGCAATTATATCCGGATTTTTCTCCAAAGCAACTTGAATAAGCGAATCAAGAACAATATCGATTTCCCCAGCTAAAGATATATTATTTGTAATTGGAATGACCATAATGATCATCCAGAGACAGATAATTTTCAACACAAAAACTCCTTCCATTTTAATAATGATTATGGGCGCACCTATAACCTGATTTTAAAAAAGGAAGGATTTTAAATAAGAAATGTGGAATTAATTAAATATAAAGGAGGGGCTTTTAGAGCTATTGAATAATCTATCGACTTATGGCTAATATTATTGACATCATAGGTGAAATTAAATGGTTTGATTTCGATAACGCCGAATGATATATCAACTCTACTAACTTGTTCATAGTTCAATCCTAACGGAAACCGGGGTATGTGGGGAGTATTCGAAACTTTGCAACCGCATCCTCCGGAGATCTCGTTCAAATGATTGTCTACCGACGGCACACGACAACATTTACAGGGTTGACAGCATTCACAACCAGCTATTTGAGAGGATAGAATAATTTGGCTAAAAGGTCCTACAGTCAAGAAAGATGAGAAAGCGGCAATTACTAAGATACGATAAGTCCTATTTAACCACCAATTATTTATCTTGATTGAATTCACCATTACTTTAACTAACCCGAAGTTACTTCTTTTTGTTCCTTTCAATTTGACAATCTGTTATTATTCAACATATTTATATATGCAGCTATAAGTTATCATGACCTTTTTGAATATTATCAGTATCTAACAGATCATATCTTTCCTACTAAAATAGGAAAGTTTTTTAAGAACATTTTTTAAAATTATTGACAGGTACTTCAATTATGTTGTTTATATACGAGGCCATGAGTTACATAAGGGAAAATTCACTATTCACCGGTCTTGACAACGATTTAATAAAAGTTGATAACCAGTAAATCACCATTCCGGAAATTAACCGCTTAATTTCCATCGCGGAAAGAGAAAAATTCTAATTTCTCGATCTAAGTCAAAGGTTTTCCAAGTTCATATTATGATATACTAAATCGGAAATAAGGTGGAACCAAGTGGCTAATCAATTGGTTCTTTTTATTATTAGCTGGATTTATTTGAACGGAATGATAACAAAAAGGAAAATCTATGAGCGAGATGATTAATAATGCTGTCAAAAGAAAAAAGATTTTAAAGCTTATGATACTCCAGCTTCACGAGGGCAAGGCGCCTCATGAAGTAAAAACGCAGCTAATTCAATTAATGGGTAAAGTTCCTTATTCAGATATCGTTGAGGTAGAGCAGGAATTGATATCAGAAGGATTACCTCAGGAAGAGATTTTAAAGTTATGTGATATTCATACTAAGGCATTAAAGGGGACTATTGACCATAAGGGTGCCAAAAGCGCAGTTGTCGGCCATCCAGTACATACATTCAAAATGGAAAATCGCGCCTTAGCCTGGGAAATCGATAAACTGGAAAAATTGTATGCCAAAATAAGCGAACTGGATAATAATGATAACCTGGGACAAATCTGGAATGAAATCAAAACTCATTTTAACGCTTTGATGGATGTGGATAAACACTATCAGCGCAAGGAGAATCTTCTCTTCCCTTTTTTGGAGAAACATGGTATAACCGGACCGCCAACGGTCATGTGGGGCAAACACGATGAAACCAGGGAACTTCTAAAAGCGGCCATGGAAACGCTATCATCCCAAGCTGAATCCATATCGGCCGGTAAAGCCAAAACCGTAACAGAGCTTACACTTAAACCGGCATCCAAATCCGTCGAGGAGATGATATATAAAGAAAACGAAATTTTGTTTCCAATGTGCCTGGACAAACTTTCGGATTCAGAGTGGTATGAAATTTATAAGCAAAGTGTGGAGATTGGCTTTTGCCTATACGACCCTCAAGCAAAATGGCATCCAAAAGAACTCAAGAAGAATATTCGATCGGTTGACAACAATAGGATTCAACTCCCCAGTGGCAATTTCAGCGCAACTGAACTTCAAGCAATATTAAATACAATTCCCTTCGATTTGACCTTTGTTGATAAATCCCCCATCGAGTGTCAGCGTTGTCGAGGATATTTTATCCGATTTTAAAAATGGCCATCAGGAGAGCTGTGCCTTCTGGATTAATTTGAATGATCGCTTTATCCATATCGAGTATTTCGCCTTACGCGATGATAAAGGCGAATATCTGGGCACCTTGGAAGTCAGTCAGGATCTGACCGAAAAACGTAAACTTGAAGGCGAAAGAAGGCTCTTAAATTATGAAAAATGATTATGCAAGTGATAGATCCGAACACATAAGAAAGATAAAATCGGACAGTAGCTTGGTTCCATCGGTCCCTTACGATATAAAAAGCTTAACGGATTATACAAACGATTCTATTGTCAGCCGGACAATTACCAATAACAAATCCGGCACGATGACGATTTTTTCATTCGATGCCGGTCAGGGTCTAAGCGAACACTCTGCCCCCTATGATGCATATGTACAGGTCATTGATGGCAGAGCGCTGTTGACCATTGGCGGTAAACAGATAAAAGCTTCATCAGGTGAACTGGTTTTAATGCCAGCTGATATCCCGCATGCTGTTTTTGCCGAGGAACGTTTCAAAATGCTTTTAACGATGATCAAAGGAAAATAGATAGTATTGCTCCTGATTAATTTTATAATAAAAGATCATCGTATTCTTGCTGTAAACATATTAAAGATTGCTGGCATTGAACAGGTAGCTATATATTGTAAAAAATGCTGGTTTTTCACATGAAACTATAATATTCACATTATAAAATGATTGCACTAATCAAATTAATACCGCGATCCGGTTATAAACGGTGAAACCATAAATTTTTTTCAACAAAAGTTTAGGCGATAACAGATCGAAAACTTAAGTAAAAAGGAGTGAGACAATGAGAATTATAACCATTATTTTCACCTTTGCACTTATTGTTGCAATTAACATCATGGCAAATGGCGGTGATTCTAACCCGACGGTCACTGGTAAGTGCATGACCTGCCACAAAGAGAAATCACCGGGATTATACAATCAGTGGTATATGTCCGAGCATGCAACGCATAATGTTACCTGCTTGAATTGCCATAGCGCCGACAGAAAAGATAAAGATGCTTTCGAGCATGAGGGGGCGTTAATCGCTACACTGGTGACTCCCAAAGACTGTGGTCAGTGCCATGATAAGCAATTTTCTGAGGTAGGAAATTCATATCACGCTACCGCCGGGCAGATACTGAAATCCAATGATGCCTATCTGGCTCATGTTGCTGGTGGCGAGCCAGTGGCTATAACCGGATGCGAAAGCTGTCACGGGACAAAAGTTGTTATTGATAAAAATTCGCCCAACAAACTTTCCCATAAAAACTGGCCCAATTCCGGTATTGGCCGTATCAACCCTGACGGTTCTCTTGGCTCATGCAATGCTTGTCATACCCGTCATTCTTTCAGTAAAGCGCAAGCGCGTAAACCCGAAGCATGTTCTAAATGCCACCTTGGACCTGACCATCCACAGAAAGAAATATATGAAGAATCTAAACATGGCAACGTTTATTATACAAATCTGGATGAAATGAATATAAATTCCGATCGTTGGGTTGTAGGACAGGATTATTTTAAAGCGCCTACCTGCGCCACCTGTCATATGTCGGAAGCTCCCACTCAAAAAGCAACCCATGATGTCGGTCAACGTATTAGTTGGACGCTTCGACCCGTCATTTCAAAGCATAAAGAAAATTGGAAAAAGAAACGCGGAAATATGAAACAGGTCTGCACAAACTGTCATGGGGAAACTTTTGTAAATGGCCATTACTATCAGTATGATGCCCTTGTTCACCTTTACAACGAGAAATTCGCCAGACCTGCCACTGATATCATGAATATTGTAAAGAAAAATAAATTAATGGAAAACCCGGCTGGTTTCAGCAACGATATCGAGTGGTCATTCTGGGAACTCTGGCACCACGAGGGACGGCGCGCTCGTCATGGTGCCTCAATGATGGGGCCTGATTATACCTGGTGGCATGGTATTTATGACGTTGCATATAATTTCTATTTCGTTTTCTTACCCCAGGCACGCGCTTACAATGATACCGAGGTAAATACCTATATAGACAAGATGTTGACCGATGATCCGATGCATACCTGGTTGTCCCAAGACGCCAAGACTCTTAAGGAAAATATACGCAGTGGCAAGATGCAGAAAATCTATAAAAAACTGTTCGGGCTAAACTAAGGTTGCACCTTGTTCACGAAGTTTGGTAATTTTATATATGGCATTTCAGTAAACGGGGTCAGCAAACTCGGAGTAGTGCTGATCACATCTTCATTTATTATATTTCTAATCGCTCAACTGGCAATGTTAACAGAAGTTCTCACCAACGCCTATATTGGATTGATTGTTTATTTATTGTTTCCTTCTCTCTTCGTCATAGGCCTGATTTTAACACCGATTGGTTGGTATAAGTATAAAAAAAACACGGGTAAAACCACTATAGAGCTTTTAAATGAGCGTTTCGAACCGGTTGATACAAAGGCAGGAGTTTCAGGCGCGAAAGTATTCAGAACATTTATCGTTTTAACAATTATCAATATCCTCTTTCTTGGTTGCGCCAGTATCAGAATGCTTCACTTTATGGACGAACCGTATTTTTGTGGAACCGCCTGCCACAGTGTGATGGATCCTGAATGGACAACTTACCAGGTTTCACCGCATGCTAAGGTTAAGTGTGTAGAATGTCATGTCGGCGAGGGCGTTGGCGCTCTTGTTGATTCCAAGCTCAACGGCGCTTGGCAAATGATATCAGTTACTCTTAATTTGTATGAGCGTCCAATTCCCACACCCGTTCATCAACTTCGTCCGGCAAGGGAAACTTGCGAAAAATGCCACTGGCCCGACAAATTCTACGGCACTCGGTTAATAACAATGGTTAATTATAAAAGGGACTCGCTCTCCACACCTAAATATACCTCTTTAGGTTTGAAAATCGACACGGGAAAAAGTGGGCAACGCTCTGGTATACACTGGCATATAGCCCAGAAGAACGAAATTCGGTATGCCTCTGTTGAAGATAAGCGGGAAAAAATGTTATGGGTGGAAGTTCATCAACTTGATGGCAATTTCAAACGTTATACAAACAAAGATTACCAGCAGAAACCAGATGAAATTGAAAAAATTCGGGTCCTCGATTGTGTTGATTGCCATAACCGCGCAACACACATATATGAAGACCCACAGAGAGCGATTAATAAACGGATAAGCGAAGGATTATTAGATTTCTCCTTGCCATATCTAAACAGAGAAGCCCTTCACGCTATAATTAAAATCTATCCTGATAAAAACACCGCCCAAAATGGTATCGCTAATCATCTAAGAGGTTATTACAAGCGTAATTATCCAGAGGTGATAACCCAGAACATCGCTGTTATCGATACCTGCATCAGCGTGCTTGGGGATATTTACAATAGAAATATTCATCCTCAGATGAATATATCATGGGGAAGTTACCCAAGTCTTATCGGCCACAAAGGAGAAAACGGTTGTTTCCGGTGCCATAATTCAAAACTCGTGGATGAAAATAATAATAGTATATCTTATGATTGTGTTCTTTGTCACTCCATATCGGCATATGAGAGCTCAGAGCCGTTTATGTTTTTAACTCCAGCAGATTCAACTGACAGGGATTTTAACATGCATCGGTATTTGCAGGAAGAATTTTTAAACTGTTATCCCAGATAAAAAGAGGGTAACTCTTGAGGCAATTGAAAAAATTACGGTCTCCGGTTTATGTTTCATACATAGAATTATGAAAAATATTCTAAAATCATGGGAACTTATTCAATAAATTATTAGTAATAATAAGCA
Organism: candidate division Zixibacteria bacterium 4484_95; assembly: GCA_002085375.1. GTDB lineage: Bacteria > Zixibacteria > MSB-5A5 > UBA10806 > 4484-95 > 4484-95. Next base: position 6,082 of record NATP01000150.1, read on the forward strand.
TTATTAATAAGGTTTCGTATGAAAAAAGAATCAATTAAAAAAAGTAGAATGACCAATCAGCGAAGAGTTGTTTATGAAGAGTTGAAAAAACTGACTTCTCATCCTACCGCTGATGAATTATACAGGGTCGTTAAAAAACGAATACCCAAAATAAGCCTTGGAACCGTCTATCGCAATTTAAATCTTCTGGTTAAAACAGGTGTGATAAGAAGGTTGTATTTTAGCGATAGCATATATAGATTTG
>NATP01000151.1 GCA_002085375.1 candidate division Zixibacteria bacterium 4484_95
CCGGATACAACTTTATTGAGTGACATACCACCCCAGGATGCCGCATTTGCTGTGAATTTACCGGATTATAATATTGATGAGAAGTTGTCCGCTGAAATGGAAATCCTCGAAATAGCTGTAACATGTCATCCAACCGAACGTATCATAGCAGGTAACGGACATGTCAAATCAATCGAGTTGTCCAGTTTAATAGGGAAAAATGTTAAGATTATCGGGCAGGTTATCAACAGGAGGCGGATTAAGACTAAAAACGGCAAGTCTATGGTCTTTTTAAGCATGGAAGATGCATTCGATTATTTTGAGGTAACTTTATTTCCTGAGATGTATCGCAGATTCGGACAGAGGATTTTCAAAAAACCTTTTTTAGAGGTAAGCGGTAAGGTCGAAAATCGAGATGGCTTACTGACTATTGTTGCTGATGGTCTGGAGGTTTGCGTTTAAGGTTATATGGTAAAAAATTCAGAAGGTTTGTAAGAAGGAAATACCATAACGTTTTTATGGTATTGATGGTTAACCTAAACAAAAGGAGAAACGATGGACAAGTTTTGTCATTCATGTGCAGCACCGTTGAACGTGCCCGATTTTAAGGGGCCAGCAGAGAACTACTGTAAATACTGTAGTGATGATAGCGGTAAGTTAAAGTCTCGTGATGAGGTAAGAAAGGGTATTACTGAATGGTTTAAAAGCTGGCAACCGAATATTGACGAGCAGACGGCATTAAATCGTGCTGATGCATACATGAAATCAATGCCGGCATGGGCTGAGGATTAATCCTTGAAAAATGATTGTATCATATAGGGGCATATTGCATATCCATACGGATTTTTAGGATGCCCCTATTGCTTTTTATGGAAGAATTAAAAATTTATGTGTGTTACGAGCTATGATGTTCACCGCAATATAGTCATTTTTCGCGTTAGATTACCATCAGGTGTTCTCAGCTGGTAGAAATATAAACCGGAAGTTATGTAATTACCTTTGGTATCGCGACCATCCCAGTTTATAACGTAACATCCGGGTTGAGCATCAGAGATGGTGAAGATACGAACTAATTGGCCAAGAAGGTTGGATATCTCAAGAACGATATTGCATCGTCTGGATATCTCAAACGGGATAGTGGTGGCATTATTAAATGGATTTGGGTAGTTTTGGTTTAATGATATTTTTTCTGGCAATTCGGGAACATAGATGATTTCAGATGATTGTTGTGATGCCTGGAGGACTATTTGCTGATCTGCGCCATTGGCACGAGAACCCTGCAGACCCGACCAGTATAATGTTACATCTCCAACACCGGGTTCGGGAGCGGTCCAGATAAAAGTTCCTGAATCTGTATCAGCTGTTGACCAGTGAACGCCATTGGTTTCGTTGGTAGTATTGTATATAGAGGTGTTCTCGTTGGCTGAGACCGTTCCGGCGATGGTGGAATCGGAGTTGTTTCTTATCGAACAGTTAAATTGATTAATCGGTTGTTCCCCGTTGTGATGAACACTTATAAGGTATTGTTGTCCTGGTATATAGGTTTCAGGAAAACCTGTTACCTGGCAGGATGGTGAGAAGCTGTTCTGGATATGACAGGATCTGGTGCATGTGCCATTTGAGGCAGGCGCACCAGAATAACCGATATAATTAGTAAATGCTAAAAGCGGGCAGGGTATCATCAAACACGTTATATAAATCATTAAGGTTTTCATAATGGTCCCCTCGTTTGTTTTTGTATGCTTTATTTAAGTTCAACCATCTTATAAAATTATCGTCAGCAGGATATATTTCAAAAGCAGAAAATAGTTGATGACGGTTTTATTTTATATTATTAAGTCGCTGAGGTAGAATGGATTTTACTAATATGGTCTTTGTCGGTTTTGATTTTGGGCGTTTGTGAGTGAATATGCTTGGGCTTGTGACAATAAAATTTTAATTTAATAGAGATAAAAAAGAGGTGGTTATGCCGGTGAAAAAGAAAACAAAGAAAACTATCAAGAAAACGATAAAAAAGACCTCCAGAAAAAAAACACAAAAGATTTCTGATAGTAAGAAGTCTGAAATGGTAAAAGACATCCCTTTAGAGGAATTGGTTGATTGTAGCCATTGCGATGGGACTGGCAAATGTGCCGCTGGCGAACCTTATGATAAAATGCACCACCAGGGTATTTTTACTCAGAAACGATTGACAAGTTGCTTTGAATGTCTTGAAGCTGCTGGTGAGAAACGTAACTCTAAAAAGATGGTTAATTGCCGTTTCTGTAACGGGACTGGAAAAGTAAAAAAACCAGCGATAAGTTGAGACTTTAGGTGTATGGGTTTTCCAACTCAGGTTTAGTCATGATGATTTGGGAAAGGTTGATTGCAACCTTAAAATTGCTGGAGGCTTACCGGTTGGATTATAAGTTTTATTGATTTAATCATTGGCTTGGTAGATTTATAACCCAAGCAACTTTTTAATTCTGCCGATAGTAATATCATAATAAAGATATGTTAAACGATGATTCTATAACAAACAAGTCTGTCAAACACATAATCAACGAGGTGAATCTTATCCTCTCGGAAAAAAGGACTGCCCTTTCTGTGCTTCGCACAGGTATAGCTATAATCATGTTTCCTCTTTCGGTACTGACCGTTCTTGTCGCTACCAGCAGGTTCTTTGATATCAAGGATGCCCTAATTTTTGCAATACCTCTGGGATTTCTCTGTTTGGTGTTTTTTATCTATGGTGTTCTTTTGGTAATCCGTTCATCAATATCTATAAGAAAATATGATGAATTAGCAAAAAAACTGCTCAAGCAATCGAATTATTTATCCCAGCTATTAGACCTTGAATGATAACTGTTGTTGTTTGATTGCTTAGGGCAAGTTGACATCAGCTTCAACTTGTTTTATTATAAAATAATGCAGAAATTACTTAGCAGGGTTGAATCGACTAACCGCAAGTATGGATTGTTTAACAACGGCGATAGGATACTGGTAGCCTTATCAGGTGGTCCCGATTCGGTAGCTCTTTTTCATCTTCTTTATTTTTTAGCTCCAAAATACGATCTTACACTTGCAGCTGCCCATGTTGACCATAGGTTACGCCGATTTTCCGATAGAGGGGATTGAACAGGCGGGGCGCCAGGCACGTTATAATTATTTTAGCAAGCTATCTGATAAATATGGCTATACTAAAATCGCCACCGGTCATACCACTGATGATGCTGTTGAGACCTTTCTTTTGAATCTCGCTCGAGGTGCTGATATGGGTGGACTCGGGGGGATCCACCATAAAAGAGAGAATGTGATAAGACCGATTCTCGGGATAAGCAAAACGGAGATTCTGAATTTCCTGAAAGAATTTGGTATATCCTACATGGTTGATGAAAGTAACATTGAGGATACTTACAATCGAAATATAATCAGGAATAAGTTGATACCCGTATTGAAAAAAATCAACCCAGGAGCTTTGAAGAATATTTCAAAAGCATCAGAGAAAATAAGAGAAGGGTTTGATATAATCGATGATATCGTTGATAAGCTATATCAAAGATATGTTTTAGAAGAATCTAATACTAAAATAGTTCTTGACTTACGAAAAATAAAAAAATACAATGAAGGTTTAATAAATTGGATTTTTTTAAGAGCTTATTCCCGCTTGACTGGCGACTATAGCCGTCCAGAGTCGGAGAAAATAGAAAGAGCAGTTAATCTTAAAAGGAGGGGTTCATTTATACAGTTTAAGGGTGAAATATTAGTTTCAAATCATGCCGGCAAGCTGATTTTAGGTAGACCACATGGCAGGTTTAGACGTATAAATATTATAATAGGTGAAACCATCAGGTTAGGAAAGACCGGTTTGATGATTAAGGCCGAGAAATCAAATGAGGTTAATCTGCTTGAGATTAAGAATAACAAGGATGAGAGTCGTGCTTACTTTGATTTCGATAAAGTTGGTGGATTAGCTGTTCGTTGTTTGAAGAAGGGTGATAGGTTCAGACCGTTAGGGATGAAAGGCTCAAAAAAAGTGGTAGATTACCTTAACGAGAAAGGGTTACCTCGGATATTCAAATCGTCGATACCGATTGTGATTTCCGATGGTGAAATAGTTTGGATAGCTGGTTTTGGCATTGCTGATACCTATAAAGTAACCGGCCAAACTCGAAATGTATTGAAACTTGAACTTTTATATGGTCCATAAGCGGGCGGATGAAGGTATTAATTTCCAAGAGCAAGATTTCATTGAGGGTTAAGGCTTTAGCAAAACAGATAAGAGCCGACTACAAGGGTGAAGTTCCTGTTTTTATAGGTATCTTGAAAGGCAGTTTTATGTTCATGTCCGATTTGATTAGAAATTATGGTTTGGATTGTGAATTGGATTTTATGGCTCTTGCCAGTTATGGTGGTTCGAAAAGGGGTTCGGGCATTATACGTCTGATAAAAGACATAAATATAAACATAAGGAAGCGTCATGTGTTGATTGTTGAGGATATAATTGATACTGGGACAACCTCGAATTATATCAGGGAATATCTTATTCTAAGATCACCAAAATCAGTCGAGTTTGTTGTTCTTTTAGACAAGGCGGATGCTCGTAAGGTCGATGTAGATATTAAATATATCGGCTTTGAGATTCCTAATAAGTATGTCGTTGGTTACGGTCTTGATTGTGCAGAGAAGTATAGGAACTTACCGTATATTTGCGTATATGAAGATTGAATTGAGGCAAGAATGGACATCAATAGATTAAATCGTGATAATCCCGGCAGGAATAATCGTCCGCCCCCAAAACCTCCAGAGGGTGGGGGGCCTGAGTTTAAATGGCAGAGGAGTGCTCGAACACTCCTTTTCTGGGCGGTAATCTTTATGGCGGGTTTATTGTTATATCAGGTTTTAGTTGGAGGAAGGCAAGACCTTATCGAGATTTCTTATACGGAATTTGTCGAGCAGATTAAAAGCGGTAACATAACCCGTGTTGTTTTCATAGAAAAAGAGGTTAAAGGGGAATTTTTAAACGAATACACAAGTGAAAGCGGCGGCAGGACGGTTACTGGCAAGAAGTTCAAATCGCGTGTTCCTTTTGATGATCCGAAGATTGTAGAGCTTTTAGAGGAAAACAACGTTTCCATTGAGGCGGAGACATCCCAACACTGGGGTGGACTTTTGATAACAGCTTTGCCCTGGTTGATTCTTGTTTTCTGGATGATGTTTATGCTCAGGCAGATGCAGGGAGGCGGGCCAAAGGGGCTTTTCTCTTTTGGCAAGTCGCGGGCAAAGCTCCTTACTGGTCATCGTCCCAAAGTTACGTTCAACGATGTTGCTGGAACTGACGAAGCCAAGCAGGAGCTTCAGGAGATAATAGAGTTTTTAAAGGACCCGGCAAAGTTCCAGAAACTCGGTGGTAAGATTCCAAAAGGGGCGTTGCTTTTAGGTCCGCCGGGTTCGGGCAAGACGCTTCTTGCCCGTGCGGTTGCCGGTGAAGCCGGTGTGCCGTTTTTCTCCATGTCCGGTTCTGATTTTGTTGAAATGTTTGTTGGAGTGGGTGCCTCCCGTGTGCGTGACCTATTTGACCAGGGTAAAAAGAATGCACCCTGTATAATATTCATAGACGAGATTGATGCGGTGGGCAGGCACCGTGGTGCTGGTCTTGGGGGTGGCCATGATGAGCGAGAGCAGACTTTAAATCAGCTTTTAGTAGAGATGGATGGCTTTGAGTCCAATGAAGGAGTAATCCTTTTAGCTGCAACAAATCGTCCTGATGTTTTAGACCCAGCGCTTTTAAGGCCTGGTCGGTTCGATAGGCAAATTATGGTGGATCAACCAGATATAAAAGGCCGTGAAGGAATTCTCAAGGTTCATGTGCGTAAGATAAATATCGATGATAATATTGACCTGAAAGTATTGGCTCGTGGTACACCCGGATTATCCGGAGCTGACCTTGCTAACCTTGTAAATGAGGCTGCTCTTTTAGCTGCCAGGAAAAACCATAAGCGGGTTTTCATGGAGGATTTCGAAGAGGCTAAGGATAAGGTGATGATGGGCACTGAACGTCGCTCTATGGTAATAACACCGGAGGAGAAAAAGACCACGGCTTATCATGAAGCTGGGCATGCCCTGGTTGGAAAGCTTATTCCCGGTTCGGATCCGATTCACAAAGTAACCATTATACCTCGTGGTATGGCTCTGGGGGTGACTCATTACCTACCTATAGATGAAAGGCATACTCTTTCAAAAAAATATCTTGAGACCAAGCTGGTTCATATGCTGGGAGGTCGCGTTGCTGAGGACCTTATATTTAACCAGTTGACAACAGGAGCTGGAAATGACCTTGAACAGGCTACCAATTTAGCAAGAAAGATGGTATGCAATTGGGGAATGTCTGATAAGCTGGGACCTTTGACATTCGGCAAAAAAGAAGAACATGTATTTCTAGGAAGAGAATTAGCCACACATCGCGATTACTCTGAAAAAACCGCTATTGAGATAGATTCGGAGATAAAAAATATCGTGATGAAAGCTCAAGAACGGGCAAGGGAACTGCTTTCTAAAAACATTAATAAATTACACAGATTGGCGCAGGTTTTACTTGAGAAGGAATGTCTTGATGGTGTTCAAATAGATGAAATCTTGAAGGAATTTGATGAAGAAAAAGAGGTTACTGAAGAAAAAGATTAATAAAGATGTTATCGAAAAAGGTGTCAATATAATACTTGAGGGATTGGGTTTAGATCCTTCTTCCGAGGGTTTGAAAGATACCGCTCGTCGCATGGCTGATTTTTACCAGAAGTTTTTTATAGGTTTAAGCCGTAACCCTCGGGAAAAATTGAAACTTTACCATGCCGATAACCGCGATGAGATGATTATTGCCAAGGGCATTCATTTTTTTTCGATGTGTGAACATCACTTTCTGCCTTTTTTTGGTACTGTTCATATAGTTTATATTCCTCAGAATAACACTATCACCGGTTTCTCAAATCTTGTCCGGGTGGTGGATATTATTTCCCGCCGGCCGCAGATTCAGGAGAGGATGACCACCGAAATAGCGGAGACCCTGATGGATGTTCTTCATCCCAAAGGAGTGCTGGTTGTGGTGGAAGCAGAGCAGCTCTGTTTGACTATGAGAGGAGTCGCTCAGCACGGTGTTAAAACTGTCAGCTCTGCAATCAGGGGCGTTTTGCGGAAGGACGCTAC
>NATP01000049.1 GCA_002085375.1 candidate division Zixibacteria bacterium 4484_95
TGGCTGGAAGATAGGAAAATTCTTTCTTCTTCATCAACATAAGAAATCGCCATATCTACATAGTTAATATTGCCGGGAAGACCATCATTGAAAAAATCCCATGAAATACCGCTATCTGTCGAGCGATAAAAACCTGTTGGATATAACGGTAATGGTTTTCTAGTTTTATGAAAAGTAGCTGTGTATATATACCCGGGCATATGTTCGTCGAGAACAACAGCATGGGGGCCATGGATATAAGGGAAACCAACATTTACATAATTCCATGATTGACCATTATCTGTAGAGCAATGCAAACCATTAAGAGATGTTACGTATGCAATCGAAGGCTGATGGTTACTGATAGCAATATCCATACAAACCGAAGCAGATATATTATAGCTTATTTTCTGCCAGTTTTCTCCTTCATCTGTGCTTTTGTAAATACCATCATCATAAGTTCCAAGATAAATCTCTCCATTTGTAGTATCAATTTCAAGAGTTGCTGTTCCCCTTACTTTTAAACCTTCATTTATGGCTTGCCAATGCATGCCACCATCAGTGCTCTTTAAAACGCCATCCTGAGAGGTACAAATAAAAACTGTATTGTGATTAAATGGTGATACCCTAATAGTCTTAATATAAGGTCTGGTAAGTCCTTCTGGAGTATTATCAAACCATGTTTGACCCCCATCAGTCGATTTGTAAAGACAAGTACTATCATTTGGGGTTGGTGGTTCGGCATTGAGTTTAGATAAATAAAGAACATCAGTATCAAACGGATCAATTTCAATATCGATAAGATAACCTGTGCTGTCTAAATTATTATGTATATTATACCATGTTTCTCCTTTATCATAGCTTTTCCAGACTCCTAAACCGATCAAAGTTGCTGAACCACAGATCAAATAGATAATGTCAGTATTAATAGGGTCAATGTCAATGTCTTCTAAACCTATTCCTAAAGGAATTTCAAGTCTATCCCATGTTTGACCACCATCCGTTGATCTCCAATCAACAAAAATCCCACCAGCAAACAATATATTAGGTTCAACAGGATGTATAACTAAAGCCCTAATTTCATTCTCTGGAGCTGTTGGAGGATAGAGCATATTCCAATCAACGCCTGCGTTTGTGCTTTTGTACATACCCTGTGCTGTTGCCGCATACATGGTGTCCGGCCCGAGTGGATGAATGGTTATTACACGCATAGTTGGATGTACATCTTCAGCTTCAAGATGAGTCCAGGTTTCACCTGAATCTGTCGTCTTATACATGCCATTCTGAATGGTTCCTAAATAAATAATTTGTCTATTGAATGGATGGATAGCAATTGTCTTTACACTTCCACCATAAGGACCATTTGTTGACCAGCTATTCTCATCAGAAAAAGCGGATATAGACAGAATTCCTATAAGCAAAATAGCCAGAAACATATGGGATAATATTTTTAAATGAAACATGTTATTCTCCATAAGAATCACCCCCCGGGTTTTGTCCGGGGGGATATTATACTACTCTTCACCGCCTTCTGGTTTACTTGCATAGTAAGTTGCAGAAACGAAAATATCTGTAAAATGTCCACCTTGTCCATTTTTAAGTAATCTTAGAGTATGTGTACCTGATGGTTCACAATCCTCATAACCCCAGCATTCATGGTCTTGACCAGCAGCATAGTCCTGTGAATCAAAATTGAATAAAAGGTTACATCCTGCTAAACTATATTGTAATGTTGTTGAACCATTAGTATTCATTGTCCTATGGAACGATATATACCATTTTACAATCCAGTTACATGGCGTATAAGGGCCATCCTGGCACAAAGGGTTACTTCCATAATCATCATCTGCCGAACAGCTGGCATATGCCTTACATCCTGCATAGGCACAATTATCATTACCAAAAAACAAAACCAGGAAAAGCCCAGCAATTACAACTACTAAAAAAAACCGCCACATTATTATCCTCCTTGTTTTTAATCAGCCTTTTTATGGGTTTGAGAAGATCGTATTGGTGGCGGGCTTCGAGCTACCCCCCCTACTAAATGGGTAATCTGAATGATAACCAGAGGTTATTAAATATTTTCTCCCCATGCCACACTCTCAAAATCACTTGCCCTAAACATACCTGAGTTACCAGATATGCTTTATAAAGAGTGTAGATATTTTTCTTAAATACTCTTCCTTCTAAGTACAAATAAATTATATAACTTTAAAAGTCAAGTTAAATCTTTTTAGTTTGCCGTCATGTAAGGAGACCTGATGAGTATTGCTATCGGATGAAGCTACTTGACACCACAAAATAGGCGTATGCCATACGCCCCTACATTAAATTATACGTAACTATATGCTATCTACAACTCTTTAAAAATCTCAATTGCCTTCTCGGCGGTGTTATCAATTGGTACTTTTTCAACAGATAAGTCTTTACGCCTTACTATCTCAACGATACCTTCTTTAAGCCCTTTATCCCCTATAGCGATACGAACAGGCATGCCTATAAGGTCAGCATCGTTAAACTTCACCCCCGGACGCTCATTTCTGTCATCAAGAATAACTGAATAGCCGGCATTTTCCAGTTTCTCCATGACAGAAAAGGCAATCTGTTTATGCTGGTCGTTTTCCATGTTCAAGGGAATTATATGAAGGTCGTATGGAGCAATAGCCTTGGGCCAGATGATACCTTTATCATCATGAAACGCCTCCACTGCGGCTTGAGCAGTGCGGGTTATACCGATGCCGTAAGAGCCCATAACAAATGGTCTCTCTTGGCCATCCTTGTCCACAAAATAAGCGCCTAATGCCTCGGAGTATTTGGTACCCAGCATAAAAAGATTACCCACTTCTATACCCGAATACGCTTCCAGATGACCTGTTCCACAACGAGGGCATACTTCACCAGCCTCGGCACGACGGAGTTCCACATACTCGTCAATACGGAAATCATCAAGATTGACGTTTATAATATGGCTATCATCCTTGTTGGCACCTACTACGAAATTCACCATACTTTTAATCTCGGGGTCAGCGATAATAGGCACATTATCGAGGCCAATCGGTCCAGTGAAACCGACCTGGGCACCGGTCAAACGCATTATGGTAGATGGATCCGCCATTTCAAGCTCGAGACATCGAAGATGGTTTTTAAGTTTGGTTTCGTTGATGGTGCGATCGCCACGAATCAATACCGCTACCGGCTTAGCATCAGCAAGGTATATCATGGTCTTCACAAGTTTTTCAGCAGGCTGTTTTAAAAAACTGGTCACCTCCTCGATAGTTTTCATGCCCGGTGTAAATACCAGCTCTTTGGTTCTGGGTTCCTCATCGGTTTTAGGTATGGTTAGTGGAACCGAGATGGCTTTTTCGATATTGGCGGCGTAATCACATCGACTGCATGAAAGAATAGTCTCTTCACCACCAGCGGTTTCAACCGGTACCATAAATTCGTGAGCGGCGAAACCTCCCATAGCCCCAACATCAGATTCAACCATCTTGACATCAAAGCCACAACGGCGAAATATCTTGAAATAAGCTTCAGCCATCTTCCGGTAAGCGATTTTCAAACCAGCTTCATCGACATCGAAAGAATAAGCATCTTTCATTGTGAATTCTCGCCCCCTCATCAACCCGAAACGAGGGCGGATTTCATCACGGAATTTGACCTGTATCTGGTAAAGATTTAACGGCAACTGACGATAACTTCTCACCTCACCGCGAGCAATCCAGGTTACTACTTCTTCATGAGTGCCCCCCAGCACCATATCATGCTGGTGACGATCTCTCATACGCATCTGTTCTTTGCCCACAGTATCCCAGCGGCCAGTTTTCTGCCAGAGTTCTGCTGGATGCAAAACCGGCATGGTTATCTCAATAGCGCCAGCAACATTCATCTCCTGGCGGACTATGTTTTCAACACGATGGAGAGTTCTCTGCATTAAAGGTAAATAGTTATATATACCCGCAGTTAATTTTCTGATATATCCCGCTCGCACCAGCAACTTATGCGATATAATTTCGGCATCGGCAGGATCTTCACGCAAGGTTGGAATATGTGTTTTAGTCCAAAGCATAATTTTTACAAGCTCCTAATGAATTTATTTCCAATTTATATATATCGGTTGGTTTTCTTTCGCTCTAAATAACATTGTAAAATCAACCACCCTAAATTAAAATCACATTTATATCATAGTACCCCCGGGCCGATTCGAACGGCCGCACACGGCTCCGGAGGCCGTTGCTCTATCCACCTGAGCTACGGGGGCAGTTTATCAACATAATGTATATTACTTCTGAGGAATCGTTATGTCAAGGTGAAGATATTATTCGATCATTGGATGACAACAAAATAACAGTTATTTTCCCCTAAAATTCGTAACATCGATATTGTATTTATTTAGCATATGATGAAGTTGGGTCCTATCAATTCCCGAAATCTTAGCTGCTTTCATTACATTACCTTTTGCCTGCTTCATTACACCTACTAAAAACAACCTGTCAAGCTGTGCTTTAGCTGATTTCAACTCAACTTTAGTTTGAGGAATTGCAAGCCTGGTTTTACTATTTGCCGGCAGGCCGTCAAACATCAACCTGATCTCCTGAGGCATATCAGCAAAATCAATATAATCTCCTTTTGAAAATATAACCATCCTTTCGATGGCATTCTCCAACTGCCGGATGTTACCAGGCCAGCGATAGTTAACCAAGTAGTCGATAGCCCTGGATGTAATCGACTTTTTAGGTATGTTCATCTTCTTGCAGATGTTCTCTAGGAAATATTCGGTTAGTATTGGTATATCCTCCTTTCTATCCCTTAAAGCTGGTAGGTGAATATTGACAACATTAAGCCTGTAATAAAGGTCCTCGCGAAAATTTCCATTCTCAACCTCGGCCTTGAGATCCTTATTGGTGGCAGTGATAATGCGCACATTAACCCGACGAGCTTTGGTATCACCCACACGACGGTATTCACCCTCCTGAATAATGCGCAGAAGTTTTACCTGGAAATTCTGGCTAGTGTTTGTTATTTCATCTAAAAATACCGTACCCCCATCGGCTACCTCAAACAGTCCTTGACGGTCGGAGATAGCGCTTGTAAAAGCACCCCGCTTATGACCAAAAAGCTCTGATTCCAAAAGCGATTCCGGTAGAGCACCACAATCAACCGGTATAAAACGAGCATTTTTCCTAGGGCCAGAAAAATGAATGGCGCGAGCAAGTACTTCTTTACCGGTGCCCGACTCACCCGAGATAACGACTGAGGCTTCGGTAGCAGCGACAGATTCAGCCATTCGGAATACCTTTTGCATAGGCGAAGAACGCCCGATGATATTGCCAAAACCAGATGATTTCTCCACCTGTTTCTGAAGATAAACATTACGGTCAGTAAGCTTACTGGTCAGGCGGGCATTTTCGATGGCAATGGCTGCTAGATGGCAAAAGCTCACCAAGAAATCAAGGTCACTCTTATCAAAGATACGGCCATCAAAACGGTTATCAATATACACAATACCTATTACTTGATTTTTCACTTTTAAAGGGGCACACAGTATCGATGTAATCTGGAAATCGGCCACTGACTCACGGTCGGTTTTTTCCTCCGGCGTCCAGTTTATTATAAGAGGTTGAGATGATTCAAAAACATCATCTATAGTCGAACGTGAAATGGTAAGCTCACCAGGTATGTTCTCGCGGTCAAGGTTTCTGGCTACTACCGGCTCGATATTGCCTTTATTATCTTTTAACATTATAAATCCACGCTCTGCTCGCAAATTACCCAACACTAAATCCATCACCTGGTTCAATAGCGGGTCAAGTTCGAGTATAGAGTTTATCGTTTTGGCAACTTCAAAAAGCGTTTCGAGTCTTTTCTCTTTAATCGACTTCTCCATTGATTCCTCCTGATCGGCAACCATCAAAGTTTCTTCTAATTTAAATCTTTTAAGATACCTACTCTGGATATCCTCAGGAAAACCTGCACAAAATTCTCGGGCAAAATTTTCGGCTTTAGTGATATATGATCTGGTTTTGTTTCCCCGGATTTTTTTAATTTTAGCAAGAATAACATAACAAACCGGTTTTTCTCGTGCAGGGCCATAAAGATCAGCATATCGTAAAGCCTGTAAAATCTCTTTCTCGGCAAGCTTTAAATACTCTCCGGTTTCTCCCTTTTGTAACCAATAGTCCGACTTAATACGGTGTAATGTTGACTTAAAACCCGAAGATAATGATAATCCCGAAATATCTCTAATTATTTTATCAGCCGATAACATATTACCTGTTTTTATCATTATTGAAGCTCTGGTTACCAACAACCTGGCTTTCATACCAACATCTTCAGGTTCCGATGATAAAACCTCGGTAATCGTTTTCTCTGCTTCATCGAACTTATCCTGTTCGTAAAGAATCTCAGCTTTAAGTGTTAGAGCCCAATTTTTTTGTTCTCTGTCAGTGATCTTTTCAGCCAGTTCCTGAGCTGTTTTTAAATCTTCACAAGCCCTGGTTAGCTCACCAATAATTAAATAGACATCAACCACCCCTCTTAAATTCGCAAGTTCGATGCGGGGCTCCTTTATCGATCTGGCAAGTTCCAAGCCTTTGTTATAGTAATCAAACGACCTTTTGAATTGTCCAAGATGAAGATATGTCTCCCCCAGATTATTATAACTAACAGCCTCAGATCCCCTGTCGCCAACAGCTTTTTGAATAACCAAAGCCCTGTTGAAGTAATCAAGTGCTTTTTTTTGATGGCCTAATTGATTATATGAATGACCGATATTCAAGAGATTGACGCCTTCAATGCGCCGATCGGAAATCTCTAAAGCTATCTTCAATGATTTCTGATAAAAATCAAGAGCTTCTTGATAGTCGCTTCGGGCAGCATAAACATTACCTATGTTACCATACAAATACATCGCTGGCCACTTATAACGATAGTCCTGACATACCTTCAAAGAACGGTTATAATAATCCAGGGCACCGTCGAGGTCGCCCTTCCTCCTGTAAAGAACTCCCAGATAACTCAACACCTGGCATAACTTCTCGGGATTATTGATGAAATAATCAAGAGCTTGTAGATACCATTTTCCAGCCTGATCAAGTTTGCCCATTTTATTTAGGACAAAACCTAAACCCATGCTTGCCGCTCCCAGAAGATTATCTCTGTCTGAAGAAACCTGACAGCTTTTACCGATACCAAAAGCTTTCTTATAAAGCTTCCGGGATTGCTCATTGTCACCAAGGTGCTGGTAATTTTCGGCCTGTAAGATCAACATTTCTGTCAAGTTCTTCTTTGGGTCATCTGTTTTTTCCACCAGGGCTAAAACATCGATGAAAACATCTTGGGCAGATTTAGGGTTTATATACATTAATGACTTCGCTTTTTCTCTTAGCGCTTCAAAACGTGCCGACCTAGGTGCTTTTGGCCAATCTTCGATAAGCTTTAAAATCTGCTCGTAATAATCAGCCGCCTGAGCCCAGCCAAATACGGAAACAGCATTTCGAGCAGATATGCAAAGATATTTATATGCCTTGGGTCTGTCTCCTCCTGCGAAATATTGACGTGCTAAAAACTCGGGCTTTGCATTCATCTTCTCGAAATATCTTGCCGCCTTGCAGTGAATAGCCATTCTCTTTGTATGTGGAATCAATTCATACGCGACTTCCCTTATCTGGTTATGTGAAAACTGAAAATCACCATTTTGTCTTTTGAATACCCTAAGCCTAACAAGCTCATCCAAAAACTGCTCATGGTCATCTTCAAAACCTGAAAGACTTAAAATATCGTGGGGTTTAAATAAGTTCTCGAGAACCGATGCATGTTCTACAATTGCCATCAATTGTAAACCCAGTCGGGAAAGGCGTCTGCTTATAGCTTCTCTGACCGTTACAGGCAAAGGGAACTTGGCTAACCTGTCAGGGTGAAAATACCAATATCCACCCAGTCGGTAAAGCACCTCGTTATCCGTAAGGCTTTTTAGTAATTCTTCAGCAAACAGGAAGTTGCCACCTGTTTCATGGTACAGTTTCTCTGTGAAATCTTCAGGTAGTTTGAAATCACCGAAGAGGTTCGATAAAAACTCTCTCCAGAGTTTCTTTCCAGCGGGACCTAAAGCAATCTTTTTAGCCTTTGATATAAATTTCCATTCAGGTTCTCCAGATATTATCTGTGAGGTTATAACAAGCATAAATCCATTACTGTTACTCTTAAAATCGCCAAAAGCAATTTCACAGATGTAATTTAAAAATTCAATAGTATGGCTGTCAGCCCACTGAAGGTCTTCAATTACAAGTACTAACCGTTTTTTTTCACATATAGTCTCAATATACTTAAACAGGTTATCAAATAAACGTTGTTTACCACGATTAAAATCAGGCACACTTGGTTCTTGAGGGAACAATTCCGGAAATAACTTTGTAACCTCGTTTCCTAAAGATTTGTACTTTTCATAATCGGAGTCAAAAGAAGTGAAGACCTGCTCAATCAGTCTGCTTATCACAGCCAGGGGTTGGTTATCGGTGCGATTACATCCTGCTTGAATAAAAGATGTACCTTCCATCTGGACATCATATTTAAATTGTTCAACCAATCGACTTTTACCAACACCCGATTCGCCAGAGATGTATATAACGAAGTTATGGCCATTCGTTAACGAGTTGAAACAGTCCTTTAAAAGGTCGATTTCAGCTTTCCGGCCACAAAATGATGCCCTTTCAAAATAGTCACGGCTTGTAGCTAACTGGCTATTTGACAATGATTGGGATAATTCTGTTATCTCCTGGATAAGTTCACCCGCAGATTTATATCTGTTCTCGGGGATGTTTTCAAGTAAACGAGCTATAATCGATCGTAAATTAGCTCCGCCTTTTTCCCCCGGGAAGTCCGGTAATTTTATCTGTTTTTCAAGCTTGTACTTCAGCAAACTGCTTGTTGTACCCTCCAGAAGAGGTTTATCAAACAGCAATTCGAAAAAGATAAGCCCCAAGCTATAAAGATCGCTTTTAGGAGAAATTATATCACCACTTAAGACCTCTGGTGAAATGAACTCAAGAGTGCCCGATTTTCGGTGAGACTTGTCGGACTTCAAATGGGTAGCCATACCAAAATCAACAAGTCTAGGGTTACCCAGCTCATCGATAAGAATGTTTGATGGTTTCAGATCACCATGAATTAGACCACGGGAATGAATATAATCTAAAGCTGAAAGTATCATTAGAGCATAACGGTAAAAATCATCTAAACAGATATTCTTGGCTCTGGTTGATATGTCACCACCCGGCATATAATCCATTGTGAAATAAGGCCTGCCATCCATATCTATACCAAAATCATATACCCTGACTAAAAATGGATGACGAAGTTGAGTAAGAATTTTAAATTCTTCCTTAAAACTATCAATCTGGGTAATTAAATCTGGGTGCAGTAATTTCAATGCCTTCTTTGAACCATCATGCAAACTCACAACCTCAAAAACCTCCCCCATTCCACCTTTGCCAAGGCTCTTAACAATTTGATATTGCTTATTGTTTATCTCAGACATTTCCCAGTCAAAGTGTTATAAATATCAACAACAAAATAATGTATAAACAAAAAATTGTCAACCTTTAATTATTTAAAATAAGACTTTAAATAAATAATATAAGATATTGGCTGATAATAGGATATAAAAATAATGTTAAAAATTTGAACTGCAGAATTATAAATAACTGTTATTTTTAATCTACAACACCTGGTTCTTTTTGAGCTTATTTATAAGTTTATCAATAATTTCATCTTTTTCACCCTCAAGGATTTCACCGGATGGTCTTGGGGGTGGTGAACTAATAGATTTTATCTTGATTGAGCTTTCCAGCTCAACTCCGATATCGGTTGGTGACCATTTGGTGATAGGTGCTTTTTTCGCTTTCATTTTACCTCTCAATGAGGGTAAACGTGGCTCGTTGATTTCTTTTACCACTGAAAACACTGCCGGCAAGGGAGTCTCAATCTTATCATAACCTTCATCAGTTGTTCTCAAACATATAACTTTATTTTCTTCAACAGACTCGAACTTCTTCACAAAACCGGCCTGAGGCCAATTTAGTAAAGCCGCTATCATCGGGGCAGTAACCGAGGAATCATCGTCAGTAGCCTGTTTACCAGCAAGAACCATCTGAACACCACCGATTTTATTCAATGCACCTGTTAAGGCCTTGGCCGCTCGCTGGGGGTCAAGATTGTTATAATCATCATCGATTATAAGATAGGCTTCATCCACACCCAGAGCCAGAGCATCTCTTAAAACCGATTCACTTTTTTCAGTGCCATATGAGATTGCCATAACCTTACCACCCAATTTTTCCTTAATCCTGAGCGCCTCCTCAATCGCATATTCATCAAATGGATTAACTATCATCTCAGATTCAGGCCACCGGGCTTCATCGGTTACCTTGACCTCCGAAACCTGGGGAGTTTGTTTAACCAGAACAGCTATGTTCATTTAGACCTACTCCTCATTTTTACAAGATTTATTCTATGTCTTACTTGATTACTTATCACCTTATTCTTTTTACCGAAATAAAGCCGTATTCAAAAGGGAACATTATCAATCCGGTAATAACAGAGCGTTTATTTTCATTATTAAAATTCATATATATAAAAATGGTAGTTGTTATTTCCATTGGGTTTGTCCGGTTTTTATTTTTATCAACGCCCGTCGAGCTGCTTTCTGTTCAGCCTCTTTTTTGGACTTGCCCATACCCTCACCAAGCTTCTCACCATCGGTATATACTCCAACATAAAAGATCTTGTCATGGTCAGGCCCGGTCTGGTCATCTACTTTGTAGTATGGCATACCAACTCCTCTTGCTTGAAGAAACTCTAAAAGCTCGCCCTTGTAATTGTAGAGCTTTTCATCTTCAAGAATGCTTAAATAATCATTAAGAATATACTTTTTCACCATCTTATCAACCGCTTTATATCCTCCATCAAGATAAATTGCTCCGATCAGGGCCTCAAAAGCATCTGCTGTAATCGAGGGTTTTAGCCTGCCCCCGGCTTTTTCCTCCTCGGGACTCATAAATAAAAAGTTACCCAGGCCAAACGATAAAGCAACCTTAGAAAGAACTTTCTCATTAACCAAAGCCGCTTTCATCTGGGTTAACTCACCCTCGGTAAGATCGTCGTTCTGATTAAATAAAAACAACGATACAATCATCCCCAGAACAGCATCACCTAAAAATTCAAGCCGCTCGTTTGAGTTCAGTCCGGTTTCTCTTACCGAGGAACGATGACTTAATGCTCTCTTTATGAGATTCCGGTTATGGAACCGATAACCGATTATTTTTTCAAGCCTTGCTATAGGATCAGACTTCTCGCCAAATAAAAATCGAAAAAATCTCACCTTCGATTGCCATCCGAATAGGTTTTCAAAAGAAGCGTTATATTATGCCCCCCAAAACCAAAAGAATTAGACAACACACAACTTGGTTCATAGTTTTTTGGTCCATCATGAACATAATACAAGTCACACTTGCTATCAGGGTTTTCAAGATTTATAGTCTGGTGAATCTTTTTATTTTTTACCTGTAAAGCGGCTGCTATAAGTTCAACTGCTCCGGTTGCTCCCAACATATGACCAGTCATCGACTTAGTAGAATTACATGGAATCTTATAGGCTCTTTCCCCGAAAACACTCTTTATCGCTATCGTTTCAGTAATGTCATTAAGTAAAGTAGATGTGCCATGAGTATTGATATAATCAACATCATAAGGGCTAACATTGGCATCGTCAATTGCTGCTTTTATGCTTCTCGCCGCTCCATCACCATCAGGAGAGGG
>NATP01000050.1 GCA_002085375.1 candidate division Zixibacteria bacterium 4484_95
ACAAAGCCGCTCCAATTATAGAGCGGCTTTCCTTGTTTCAGAAATTGTAAATTCCAAACACAAATATATATATTTCTTTTTTTTAATGCAATCTTGCCAAAACAGATACATTTGATTATAATATATTTGTATGAGAGGCTGGTTGAATATAATGATTGCCGGGATTATTGTTATATCATTTATATCCGGGTGCTCTGAAAAGTCTACTGATTATCCCAGAAATTACGTCAATGGAGAGATAATCTTTCGTAATGACTGTGCTTATACGATTATCGTCAATAAGATGGTGCAAAGTCATGAAGGAGAGACTATATCTGAGGATTTAGACCAGATACTTTTCCCGAGCAGTAGTTTCCGTCTTATTAATCTTTTTAACGGTGAGCTGATTTTCCCGGGCGGTGACAAGATAACAATTGACTATAGATCTCAAGCGGCTAACCCGAACGATCCGCAATCACCTCTTTTCAGCCATAGCGTATTTCTTACGGTAAATGGCTCTATCACCATACGGGTAAAGGGCGAGGGATACTATGAGATCGGTGGCAATTAACTTAAGCGAGGTTTTATCGGTTTTTAGTATTGGTCATTTATGAAGCAAACGTTTATTTTATTTGCAATAAAGACAAGATACATATATTTTGGGATAAAATTTATAAGTATAAGGGGTAAAGTATGCCTAAGAAATGGAGAATTCTTTTAGCCAAACCGGGTCTTGATGGCCACGACCGCGGAATAAAGGTTGTAGCTGCGGGTTTACGTGATGCCGGTTTCGAGGTTATCTACACCGGCTTAAGGCAGACCCCCGAGCAGATTATTACGGCGGCTATTCAGGAGGATGTTGACGCTGTTGGTCTGTCGATTTTATCAGGAGCCCATATGACTTTATTTCCGGCAGTCTTAGAGGGGTTGAAGAAGGAGGGTGCCGAACACATTCTCTTATTCGGTGGTGGAATTATTGCCGAATCAGATGCAGAAAAACTTAAACAGTTAGGCGTTGGTGAAATCTTTACTCCTGGAACATCCACCCAAAAGATAATAGATTATTTAAAAAGCACTTTAAAAGAAAGACAGGAGAAACTTTTTTGAACCTTGAGGAGAAGAGATGAAAATACACAACATTGATGAGAAACAGCAAGCTGTCCGCGAGCTTGTGGCCGAATTTGCAAAAAAACATATCGAACCTGTTTTCAAAGAGCTTGACCACAGAGATGATCCCGATCGTTTTTCCTATGATATATACAGGAAACTGGGTAAGGAGGGATTTATCGGTTTTAACATGCCGGTTGAATATGGGGGTGGCGGTCGCTCAAATTTAGAATATATTACGTTAATAGAGGAGCTTTGTTACCATGATCCGGCTATTTGCCTGCTCACAGCAGTAGGCGAACTTGCAACCTACCCTATCATACATTTCGGTAATGAGGAGCAGAAGAAAAAGTATGTACCTAAATGCGCATCCGGAGAGTTGATACCCGCATTTGTTCTCACCGAGCCTTCGGCTGGCTCCGATGCCGCCAATCAGCAAACTAATGCTGTTCCCGACGGCGATTATTATGTTATAAACGGCGAAAAGATCTTTATAATGCATGGTGATGTTGCTGACTTATTTGTCTTGTTTTTAAAGATAAAAGAGGACAGTAAAGAGCAGGCGGGGAAACCGTCACAAAAAGTTTCTGCTTTAATTGTTGAGGCCAGGCAAAACGGTAAGCTCGTGCCGGGGATAAAAGTGAAAACATTGAAAAAGAAAATGGGTATGAGAGCTGCAACCACCGGCCGTATCTGGTTTGAGAATCTTAGAGTCCCTAAAGAAAACCTTCTTGGCCAACAGACGAAGGGGTTCCGGATTGCTATGAATACTCTCGATGGCGCCCGTATTGGTGTAGCCGCCCAAGGTGTTGGTATCGCTCAGCGTGCTCTTGATGAGTCAATTGCCTATGCTAAAAAGAGGGTTTGTTTCGGTTCACCTATTTCCAAGTTTCAAGCCATACAGTGGAAAATCGCCGATATGTCAACCAGGACTGAGGCGGCCAGATTAATGACCTACAAAGCAGCACAGCTTCAGGATAAAGGTGAAAAATTTACCCTTGAAGCTTCCCAGGCAAAACTTTATGCTACCGAGACTGCCGGCTTCTGTGTCAACGAGGCGATGCAAATCCATGGCGGATATGGCTATATAGGTGAATTTACCATGATTGAAAAACTTTATCGCGACCAAAGGGTGACAGAAATTTACGAAGGCACCTCTGAAATTCAAAGATTAGTTATTGCAGGTACGCTTTTACGGTAATACAGACTCAAAATGCGGATTTCCTCTGTTCTTGATTTGAAGACAGAGTTATTGAATATACATTTATTTATAGCCCAACATTCTTACTTAGACAAGAAAAGCCTTGTTGTTACTTGACTGTCAACACCGATTTTAAGCTATCCAACAATATTTTGCTAGTGCTGTTTTTACGCTTGGTTTTATAGTTAAACCTTGTTGTTCTCGATAATGGATTTGAGGTGAATTTGAACAGATAACTTATCTGTCCTATGTGATATGACTCATGAATGTAACCACTGATTAAATGTTTACCTAATGTATCATGTTCACCCCATGCCTGTTTAACAAGAAGCGATTCACCACCTTCTATTATTATTCTAACGAGCTGGGCGTTGAGATTTCTGAACTTAGACATTAATTCATCGATATGTGGGTATTCTGACGGGTCATTTAAGGGAACTGTGCCAGATGAGAAGAAGCAGACCATATTGTCCGTTTGGGAGTCCTCACCGAGAATTTCCACCAAACCACCACGGGACACTATTATGTGGCCGAATATCCAGATGATAGGGTTTAAATTGTAATTGGGACGTATAAACAGTCTCGATTTATCTATCTCTGTCAGGTGTTTGATAAGATAACCCGTATTATATTTGAATAGGTCTGCTATTAATTTATTTGTTTGCATAAAACCCCCTTTCCAATGTCGAATAAATAAGTAAATTTGATGCCAGAAATCGTTTTTTGGGATAAAAATCGCAACTTCAACCGATACAACGAATTAGAATTCGTATTTAACATTTATTACAAATAACCGTATATTTTGTTGCATCGAAATTAGCTCAAAATATCAACATTGTCTCAATTTTAAACAGGCGGTTTTTCAGAGATAAATAATATATTGTCAATCATTGTTTCGGTTGACAATAATTTAATAAAAACGCTTGCAAATCTGTAAAAAAAGATATTTAATAATATGGTTTTCAATATACACTTGTTAAGTTCTTTGAAAACGATATTTTTAAATCATTATAAACTGATTAATGCGCCCATAGCTCAATTGGATAGAGCGTCTGACTACGGATCAGAAGGTTGGGGGTTCAACTCCTCCTGGGCGTATTTTTGTTTTAAGCCAGATATTACATTACGACCGAAATTCTAAGAAGGTTATATTAACGATTATATGGTTATTGTATGAGTAAAATATCATCAGAATACGATAAGTTCTCTATGCCTCTAACAATAATAATCATTATATATTGCCTTTTAATTATAGGAATAATTATAGGATGTGGTAATGATAATGTTGCAGATACAACCGTTAACCATCCTCCGAATATTCCCTCCAATCCTTTGCCACCAACTGGAGCGACCGATGTGGAAACGAACCCCCAGCTTGCCTGGCAATGCTCGGATCAAGATGGAGACTCGTTAACTTATAACTTATATTTTGGAATAAGCCTTGATTTATTTTTACTGGAATCTGGTTTAACGCAGGAGTACTACAACTCTGGCCAGCTTGAGGAACGAACCACTTATTACTGGAAAATAGTGGCAAAAGATATCCATAATGATACGACCGCTGGCCCGATATGGCATTTCAGCACTACCGGCAACCTACCACCAGCCATACCGTCAGATCCCAACCCTCCTGATGGAGCAGCCAACCAGGATACAAGCATACAACTATCATGGTTATGCACAGACCCGGAAGAAGAAAATTTGACCTATGATATTTATTTCGGCATCGATTCGATTCCACCATTGCTGGACTCAAATCTCGTTTTCAACATTTACAATGCGAGCCATCTTCAGTATAGTACAACCTACTATTGGAAAATAATCGCCTACGATGGTCATCAGCACCAAACCGAGGGGCCGCTCTGGAATTTTGAGACACGTCCCGAACCGGATAGTGTTATTCTTGTCGGAAGTTATGACACACCGGGATATGCCCATGGTGTTTTTGTCGATGATAGTTATGCTTATATCGCCGACGGTGCTTTTGGACTTTGGATTATAAATATTTCAGATCCATATAACCCATCTTTCGAAGGAAATTATAACACACCAGGATTTTCATCCGACGTTTTCGTCATTAATAATTATGCTTATATTGCAGATGGAACCTCAGGTCTGCAGATTATAAATATCTCAAATCCACAGGATCCATCTTACGCGGGAAACTATGATACGCCAGGATATTCCCATGATGTTTTCGTTTATGATAATTATGCATATATTGCAGATGGTGACTCCGGATTGCAGATAATAGATGTCTATGACCCATCAAGTCCCCTTTTTGAGGGGGATTATGATACACCTGGTGATGCTCAGGGGGTTTTCGTCTCTGGTTATTATACCTATATTGCAGATGGAACATCAGGACTTCAGATTATAGACATCTCAGATCCAGAAATTCCGTCTTATGTAGGAAGTTATGATACCCCCGGAGAAGCTCATGATGTATATGTCTTAGGAGATTATGCGTTTGTAGCTGATGGTTACACTGGTGGGCTTCAGATAATAAATGTACTCAGCCCCTCAAATCCTACCTTTGAAAATAGTTATAATACACCCGGAACTGCCTGGAGCATTTTTGTTTCAGGATTTTATGCTTATGTCGCTGATTTTGATGAGGGTCTTCAAATCCTGAATATCTATGAGCCAACGATACCCGAATTAGTGGCAAACTATATTACTGCTGGATATGCATATAGTGTTTTTACATTTAATGGTTACATCTATGCAGCCTGCCATGATGCTGGTCTTCAGGTTTTAATAGTTGAGTAAAACATATATATTTGTTTAATGAGCATTATTATCCTGTTAGTGAGTAAAAAGATTACCACCGATTAGAAGTCCGGACATCTCCCCCCAGGATGTCGCAAAGAACTTTATTAAGACAAAGTCTTTAAACTAACTAATCGGCGGTAACCTCTTTATTTGTCAAGTATCATAGTTTGATTACATTCTTTATGAAGATTCTCTACGAAATTTTTTAGTTTCTTATTAAGTTCAGTTCTTATTTCGCTGTGCTCTTTCTTGAATATCCCGATTTTCTTTCTAATTTCCTTTAATAATCCTTCGATAGATGTTGCTCTATCAAAAAGCGATGGAATTTCACTATTAGAAAATGAGGACAGGTTCCCGGATTCATTATAGGTTACCATATTTGATACTTTTTCTGTTTTATTAAAATCCTTTCTTCTACTTAGAAACCTTCTGAGCTTTTTTGTTGATTCATTTTGTTGTCCATAAATATCATTTAATAAGGTTTTTATTTCGGCTATTTCTTTCTCTATTCCATTTTGTACCTTTTTCATTCTTTCAATATCGCCCCCGATTAAAGCCTCTCTCAGCTTACAAGCTTCTTCTTTTTGTATTTTAAGAAAATTCTTCAAATATTGTTTGGCCTTTTTTTCGTTTTCTTCTTGGTCCAAGAGGATTCCGGTCATCATCTTGTTGAAATTATTCTTCACTATAGGTTCATTTGTTTTAAAGCTCATCATTGGTTTTTTCCTTTTAGAATCAACCATGATATGAGAGGTATTATCAATAATCGTTGTTATCTCGTCCACACGTGCTTGGTAAGAAGCGATTAGATCTTGCATTGGATTTTTTGTTTGCTCAACCGTTCTCATTTTCGCTATCAAAATCTCTCTTCACACAAATTCCACGAAAAACCCGTAAAATACTAGTAGGATATCCTCGCTTTTTATTTTTAGCTGTAGACTCATGTTGCAAAAGGGACGGGTGACAAGTTAACAGTCTTATCATACTTCAAGAATGTCTCAATTCCTGTGCACACTACTCTTGCCTCAACAGCCAAAAGCTCAATTCCTACCAGAGACGCTTTTATCCAGGCATCGGTAGCTATGCTTTTATCGATGATTCTATTAGCCAATTCCACCAGTCCATAGGCTCCAATGTCCTGTTCGATTGTCATGTTTAACTGATTCCTTTTATTACTTTGAACATATAATCCCGTATAAACAGTTTAAATCCGTTTTCTTTTTTCAATAATTATCAAATATCCAATATTATTTTCATTTAAGTATTCGACAGGCATTATAACACCTTTATTCTGGTGTTTCATTTTGAAACAATGTTACAAAAAAATGAAACAGTTTACGATGCTTCAGATATACGCTCTTTTGAATACAGGATATATTACGGAAAGCTTAAACCCAAATCAAATTCGTCTGTTTAGACTCCGGGTTTCGCAGGATTGATAGTGTTGGATTAAACGAGTCCTAATTCTTTTATAATACTTTTATTTGCGAAGAAATCCGCAGTGGATAAATTACAGATAATATTTCCATCTTTCATTCCGACAATGCGATTACATGTAGCGGCGATAAAATCGAGGTCGTGGCTTATCGTTACTATGGTTTTATCCCGATACGAATTAATCAATTCAATAAGTTCATAGGTTGAGGTGGGATCCAAAGCGGCAGAGGGTTCATCAAGGATGATGATTTCTGTTCCCATTGCCATGATGCCCGCTAATGCTGCTTTACGTTTTTCACCGCCAGAAATCGAAAAAGGATGCCTTCTTTTAATTGCTGTTATTTTAAAATTGGAAAGTTGCTCATCCACGATGCGATGGATGTTACTTTTTCCAAGGTTTTTCGGTCCAAAAGCGATATCATCAGCGATAGTCTCCTCAAACATCGCCCGTTCGGGAAATTGCATTGCCATTGTTATTCGGTTACGGTTACCCCTGTCAGAATGTCTGTTTGTATCCTTTCCATCCAAACGTACCTCTCCCCTATTCGGTCTTAAAAGACCGGCCATTATAAGCCCCAAAGTTGTCTTGCCTGAACCCGATGGGCCAACCAGGCCAACTTTTTGTCCACGATATAACTTAAGGTCGATATTATTTAAAACATCTTCGCCTTTATCGTAAGCAAAACATACATTATCAAATACTATCAAAACATCGTTATTATCAATTTCATTGCCCCGAGGTATACATCCTGTTTTTTCCTTCTGGATACTCAAAAACTTCTTTTCTCTGGATATTTTCAGATTGTTCTTATTTAATAATTCCGTATTTTCAAGTATTTCTGAAGGAGTTCCCTGAGCAACCAATCTGCACTTATTCAGAATAATTACACGGTCAGCTTTCCGTGCTGATAATGGA
This sequence comes from candidate division Zixibacteria bacterium 4484_95, assembly GCA_002085375.1. GTDB lineage: Bacteria > Zixibacteria > MSB-5A5 > UBA10806 > 4484-95 > 4484-95. The sequence goes on from NATP01000050.1 coordinate 7,416, forward strand.
TATTGGGATATCGATATTATTGTTTTGTGGTGGTGGTATTGATTGATGATATCATCAAGAGTTTTATGGATAGTTGAATCCAGATGAGAATCAGGTTCATCAAGGATGATAGTCAGGGGTTCGGTAATCAAGGCGGTCGCAATAGCAAGAGAAGTAGTCTGTCCACCGGATAAATCATCCGGTTTATTATTGAAGGATTCCTTTAAACCGAACCTTTCGCCTATTTCCTCTATTTTCAATTTAATCTCTTCGTCACCAACACCTCTGTTTCTCAGAGGTAATGCTAGTTCCTCGCGGACTGTTGGCATTAAAAGCTGGAATTGGGGTTCCTGCAAAACTAATGCCGTATCTTGAAAAATATCGCGGCTGTATTCAACGATCTTTTCACCGTAATAATAAAGTTCACCTGTAAAAGAATCCGCTATACCAGCAAGTAGTTTACCAAGGCTTGATTTTCCCGAACCGTTAGCTCCGAGAACAACCAGATATTCATTTTCATAAATATCCAGAGTAAAATCCTTTAATGCCGTAATCTCCCTATATTTTGCCGAACCATCGAAACATGTGTAATTCAAGCAGATATTTTTAAGAGAATACAATAATTTCATAACCGAGAGCAGACTCAATAAACATTACATATAACATTATATGGATTATGTTCCAAGAAATAAAGTATCTTATACAATATCTATTTGTAAACCTTACTTTTCCAACAAACATCCAGGTTCTTTGACGCTTTTGCCTCATCAAGCTTACCAACAGGTGTATTTGTGGGGGCAGAATTAACGATTTCCGGATTCTCCTTTGCCTCCCTGGCGATCTGTTTCATGACGCTTATGAAATAATCAAGAGACTGTTTACTTTCGGATTCGGTAGGTTCAATCATCAGTGCCTCATGCACAATTAAGGGGAAATAAACAGTTGGTGCATGTATGCCAAAATCTAAAATCCGCTTGGCGATGGCCGAAGTCTTGACGCCATGTTCAAGCTGTTTATCGCCGGACAAAACGAATTCATGCATACAGGGAGAATCATAAGGTAATATATAGTCTTCCTTGAGGTTTTCTTTTAAATAATTAGCGTTGATTATAGCTGTCTTAGCGATATTTTTCAAACCCTCCGGGCCAAGTTGCCTGATAAATGCATAAGCCATTATAGCAATTGCCACGTTACCATAAAACCCGTGAACTTTACCAATTGAGTCCGGGCGGTTAAAATCGAGAAAATAAGTATATTTCTCGGTTTTCCCTGATTTTCTTGAGACAACTGGTATGGGCAGGAAAGGCTCGAGAAATGATTTGACACCCAGAGCTCCACCCCCTGGTCCTCCACCTCCATGAGGAGTTGATAAAGTCTTATGCAGGTTGAAATGAACAATATCAAACCCCATATCGCCTGGCCTGACCAAGCCCAGAAGGGCATTCAAATTAGCTCCATCCATATATAAAAGCCCACCACTTTCATGTACTATCGTTGCAATCTTTTCTATATCGTTCTCGAATAATCCCAGGGTGTTGGGGTTGGTAAGCATAAAGCCCGCTGTGTCTTTATCACAAACCGAAGCTAACTTCTCGGTGTCAATAAGGCCCTTGTTGTTAGATGGCAATTTCACCATATTATAACCTGCAAGCGCCACTGAAGCGGGATTAGTCCCATGGGCCGAATCAGGGATAATGATATTTTTACGATTTTGTTTTTTATGATATGCTTTCATCATCAGCAAAGCTGTAAACTCGCCCGAGGCTCCAGCCGCTGGTTGTAAAGTAATGCTATCCATACCGGAGATCGCTGCCAGGATGTTCTGCATATCATACATCAGCTCAAGCGTGCCCTGAACACAATCAGCAGGGCTATGAGGATGTGCCGACGAAAAACCAGGCAATGAGGCTATTACATCGTTAACCTTAGGATTATATTTCATGGTGCACGACCCAAGAGGGTATATTCCTTTGTCTATATGATGGTTTTTCACCGATAGAGCGATAAAATGCCGGACTACTTCCGGTTCCGACAACTCGGGCAAATCCAGTTCGCTTTTACGCAGGCACGATGATGGTAGAATTGATTCGGCACCACCGTAATACTCGGGCAACTCTGGCAAAGAAAAACCTGTATGACCAGGCCTTGATAGTTCAATCAAAAGTTTATCATACAATTCTATTACCCCTTTTTCATAACTTTGTTTAATTCATCAATATGTTGTTTCACCCAATCTACGTATTTACCCTGGGGATAATCATCAAGATACTTTTTAAAATAGTTAAGGGCTTTATAGAAATCGCCATTTTGAACCATACAATACGGAATTATTCTTCGGGCATCCTCAACCCTTTCTGAATGAGGAAATCTTTTGATAAAATCGTTAAATGCCCTTATACCGGATTTATAATCTCCTTTTTCAGTAAATATATTGGCTATTTCAAACATTGCTTTTTCGACCTCATCCTGCTGGTTTTTATGACCGAGCTTGATAACGTTATTGTAATACTCAAGGGCTTTGTCCCAGCTGGCTCGATTTCGATATTTTTCAGCAACAATTAGATGATATTCGACTCTTTCAGGTTCATCCTCCAAGCGAGTCAGGTAGTCTTCGAGGGTCTCTTTACCAATAAGGTAAAGTTGAATCTCGTTGTAAAAATCGGTAGGTGGGTAATATTCAACAAGCCTATCGATCTCTGAACCATCAGGCTTTGTTACCACCACAGTGGGATAGTATACAATTCCAAATCGATGAGCCAACGTTGAATCTTTTATAACATCTAACTTCACAAAAACCATCTTTTCCGACATTTCGATAACAATTTTATCACTGAACGTTGAATCGATAAGCATCTTGCTCCAGGGGCATTTGCTGTTTAAAAATACAATTACCATTGGTTGGTTCTTATCGGTGGCGATCTTTTTAGCGGTATCTAAATCTGTTTTGAAATCGATTTCAGTAGGGCTTTTCTTAGTTTTCCCGCATCCTGAAAGGATAAAAATGGAAATCGATAACCCTAAAATTAGTAGAAATAACTTATTCGTTTTCATCATCAGGCTCCGAGTAATCTGGTAGTATCCTTTCAGCTATCAATTTTGCTTTTTCAAAAGCTGTCTGGGGGACATAAACCATGATGGTTTTTTCCCCATGCTCAATCGGTAACAACCCCTTTAATGAACCGTGTCGGGATTGAATCAAACATGGAATTCCTTCACTTTTCAACGCCTCTTCTAAAAACTCCACACTGAGCATATCACCTGTTTTACAGAGCATTATTGGCTCGCTATCAAAATCGATTGATTCCTCCTTCCCGGGTAGAGTATCCACAAGTTCGCAGCCACAATCCGGACACCTGGTAATACCCGGAGGATATTCAACTCCACATTTTGGACAAAACGGCATTTATTTAACTTTCGAAAGTCTGTATACAAGCTCATCTATTTGTTCATAGGTAATTTTCTCGGTAACAGCGATCATCATACATCCCTTAAGACAGATTAAAACCGGGCAACTCGCAAATTTTATCAGCCGTGTAATGTGCTTTTGCCAGGCTCAACTCAGCTACACGCTTAATACCGGCTTTTCCCATTACCGCTAAATAAATTCCTGCTGCCAGAGCACACAACTGTTGGTTAGTGCAGATATTGGATGTCGCCTTTTCCCGGCGGATATGTTGTTCCCTGGTCTGTAAAGTTAATACAAATCCCTGCCTGCCCTGCTCATCCGTAGTCCGGGCTACTAGACGACCTGGCATTTTGCGAACCAGATCATTTCTAGCTGAAAGTAACCCAAGGTATGGTCCACCAAAAGAAAGAGGTATCCCTAACGGTTGTCCCTCAGCACAAGCGATGTCAGAACCATAATCAGCAGGTGATTTCAATATGCCAAGGGATATCGGATCATAGAAAACAACCAATAGTGCACCGTGTTTTTTAGTATCTCTAGCGATTTCATCGATATCCTCAATAAGCCCTAAGAAATTCGGATTCTGGATAATGAAAGCAGCGGTATTAGAACAAATCTTTGACCTATGATGATCAAAATCAACAAGGCCATCAAAAGAAGGAATAGTGATTAGTTTTATGTTGGTTCCTTTAAAGTATGTTTTGATAGTCTCAATATAATAAGGATTAACCGTGGAGGAGATTATTATTTCTTCCCTATGCGTATGTCGTACCGCAAGAATTGCTGCCTCGGCCAGAGCGGAGGCTCCATCATACATCGATGCATTTGTTATTGGAAGGCCGGTTAGATGGCTTATCATGGATTGGAATTCATAAGTTGTCTGAAGAGTTCCCTGGGAGACTTCAGCTTGGTATGGAGTGTAGGCGGTCCTAAACTCCGGACGCGAGATGATATGCTCAATAACAGCGGGAATAAAATGGTCATAAGCACCAGCACCAGCAAAACATGCATAATAATGTTTATTTTTCTCAGACAGTTTTGTTAAGTAAGCAACAAGTTCGGATTCAGGTAAAGGTCGAGGGATATTGAGTGGGTGACGGTATCTTAACGAGGCCGGTATTGATTGTAAGAGCTCCTCGAAATCATGAACACCAATGCTTTCCAGCATCGATTTAAGTTCTAACTGTGTGTTGGGTATATAATTCATTAATCTTGGTCTATAAGGTTCTTGTAGCCGTCAGGATCAAGCAGTTTATTGATTTCAGAGGGATCAGATATCTTAACTTTTATAATCCAGCCATCTCCATAAGGGCTCGAATTTATGATACCAGCATCGTCTTCAAGAGCAGTGTTTATCTCAGTAACTTCGCCTGATATCGGTGAGAATAAATCCGAAACAGCCTTAACCGCCTCAATAGTGCCAAACGGCTTCATGAATTCAACTTTTGAGCCAACAGCCGGTAACTCAATAAATACGATATCACCAAGTTCACCCTGAGCGTAATCTGTAATACCGACGGTTGCTATATCACCATCGATTTTTACCCATTCATGTTCTTTTGAATATTTTAATTCTTCAGGTATCAAAAGACCTCCTTGCTTTTTGCCGGATTCTTAGCCAGAACACCAGCCATGAGTTTATCTATATACGAAGTATCATAGTTGCCAAAAATGAATACAGGGTCTTCAAAAATGCTTTTATAGAAATCGATTGGTGTGGGGACACCCTCAACTATGAATTCATCAAGTGCCCTTCTCATTCTCAGAATTGCCTCAGAACGGTCTTTACCATGGACTATCAATTTGGCAATTAAGGAGTCGTAATATTCGGGCATTTCATAGCCTGCATAGGCATGGGTATCAACTCTTACTCCCAGCCCTCCCGGTGTGTGAAATGTTGTAATTCTACCTGGTACGGGAGTAAAATTATTCACCGCGTTTTCAGCTGTAACACGGCACTCTATAGCGTGACCGTTAAACTTTATGTCCGATTGCTTGCACCTAAGTTGTTTTCCAGCAGCAATCTCAATTTGCTCTTTAATCAGGTCGATGTTCGTGATTTCTTCAGTAACTGTGTGCTCAACCTGTATACGGGTATTTACTTCCATAAAATAGAAATTACCTTCGGGGTCAATTAGAAATTCAACCGTGCCGGCACTTGTATAACCTACCGCTTTAGCGCCCCTAATAGACGCCTTTCCCATTTTTTGGCGTAGTTGATCATCAACAATAGCCGATGGTGATTCCTCGATAAGCTTTTGATGCCGTCTTTGTATGGTGCAATCACGTTCGCCCAGATGGATGATATTGCCATGGTTATCCGCAAGTATCTGGACTTCAACATGGCGAGGATTTGCAATATATTTTTCAATATAAACCTCTGAGTTACCAAAGGCAACACCGGCTTCCGAACGCGCCATGTCAAGCGCTTTTTCAAGGTCCTCCTGATTTTCCACCACACGCATTCCTCTGCCACCACCACCAGCAGCAGCTTTTATAATAACAGGATAACCTATTACTTTTGTTATTTCAATAGCGTCATCGTAACTTTTGATTACTCCATCCGAGCCTGGGATCGTCGGAACACCAGCATTTCTCATTGTTTTTTTAGCAAGTGACTTATCACCCAAAAGCTGAATGACTTTTGGTGATGGTCCTATGAAAGCGATATCGCATGACTGGCAGACCTCGGCAAAGTCTGCGTTCTCGGCCAAGAAACCGTAACCTGGATGGATGGCTTCGGTATTTGTAATCTCGGCGGCAGCAATAACCCGCTTGGCATCAAGATAGCTCTCGGCCGGAGGACCCGGTCCAATACAGACGTCCTCGTCAGCGAATCGAACATGCAAGGAATCAGCATCAGCTTCAGAATAAACAGCCACGGTCAAAACACCCAGTTCTTTGCATGCACGGATAATCCGCAGGGCTATTTCGCCTCTGTTTGCTACCAGAATTTTTTTAAACAAATTGTAATCCTACTCAATAAAAGCCAAAAAGCTGAAAAAACAGCTTCTCAAGCAACATTGTCATTATTTAAATATATCAAACTATTGCCCGCTGTCAATGATTTGTAAAAAATGATGACTTCAACTTGAATATATTTATTGAAAATCCCAATGTTATTAAAATATGTAAAATATCGCCAATACTTAAAGTAATATATTATAAAAATAACGTAATATATACATGTATCATTAGATACATAATCGTGTTTCGATACAAGATAATAATTTTGCAGCTACAGGAAAATCAGGTTTTATTTTACAAGTACCATTGCTTTCGTTTGAGTGAAACGCGGAGTAATCAACTTGTAAAGATAGGTTCCGCTTGATAATCCCATTCCATTAAAAGTCGTAGAATGTTCACCGGCATCGCAAATGCCATCTACGAGAGTTGCCACCTCTCTACCCAAGATATCATAAACTTTTAATGTTACATGTGAGTTCTCTGGAAGCGTGAAGATGATCCTAGTTGTAGGATTAAATGGATTCGGAAGATTTTGATGCAATCCAATTCCATTTTGGCCAGATGAAATAATGGAATCATCATATGGCGTGATATCAAACTCAATTATTTTAACTCTTCTCAAATCTGCTATTCCCAGGCCAAGCTCCTCTGCACGTTGTAGTGTCGGTTGTATACGATGGGCATTGAATGTCTCATCATTTTCCTCCATAAGCTGGGCACAATAGGCATCTGTGGCAACCATGTCACCACAAATTACAATTTTGTTTACTTCCCTGATTTCACCGCCATATGATAGAAGAGGACCGTTAATAGCCATAATAGATCGAGCATCCACAATGGACAACTCTGGATTTATAAGTCCAGCTAATTCGGCAAGTATATGTAAAAATTCAATTGATCGGTCAGGGAAAGTGTGAATATAGTACCTCGTATCCGTTCGGTAAGGGCCAGAAATAGTGCCCACATGATGTTTGATGGCACAGGTTAAAAACGCCTTGTAGTGACGTTTCAAACTACAAAGGTTTACTATGAGGGGGGCATCATATATATCAGTGTAAACCTTGAAATCGGGGATGTCAGGTTCCCAGGTATCGCGTCTTACATCATAAACGTCTGAAAATGTTATCAATGTTCCACCAGCCTGAGTTATAGCCTGATATAACTGCAAGAATCTGTAGATGTCTTGATTATTAATAGCCCCAGCATCTCCAACATTGATAGCCCCTGATGTAACCATCCTTACAGATTCAATTGTTGCTACAACAGAATCAATATCCGAGGTTGTAGGATATTCCTCAGTATAAACACAATTCGGTTTAATCAGGACATCTTGATGGTTACCGATAAGTTTATCGAGCCCGCCTATTGCAGATAACCCGGCGATAAGCATCTGCTTAAAATTTGTTCCCTTTACACAAACTAGAATCGGACGGCCATCAGGAGTAACAAAAGGATTAGCAATCCTCTCCCTGGGCTGGAGAGTTAATGGTTTCGACAGTAAAGACTTAGTAAATGGTAAAAACGTGACAAGTGAAACGATATATTTAGAAAGGGTTTTAATAAAGCTTCTGCGGCTCTCAAGTTCCTTAAACATTTTATCACCGTTTTTTAGATGAATAAGAACAGATCACCTACTTGATTAAAATTATACAAGTCAGGTTAAAAACACAAGCATTTTTTTACATCAATTTTACAGTAATAATTTAAATAAGTTGTGAAACCGATACATTGAAAAAATTCCGCGTAAGTTCCACAATCTCAATGTATTCTGCTGTTCCATAATATCAAAAGTGTGATGTTAACAATAAAAACAGATACTTTTACAAAAATATTTAAGTTTAATATTTTATCTTGACAATTAACCTTATAAATATATTTTCAATGTATGTTAAGAATTATCAAAGAGACGATCATTTTATTCGTCTTGATTATCCTCATAGCCTTTATAGCTAATTCCGTATCGCCCAAGAGAATACCATATATCGGAACCTGGTATGATAATCGCGATAAAATTGCGCTGGATAAACCCCCATCTTATGACCCTGACTATGATTCCCTTCTGACTATGGAAGATGCCTTTTATTTATGGAAATCCGGGGATGCTGTGTTCATTGATGCACGTGATAAATCTGAATATAATTCAGGCCATATAAGTGGTGCAATAAACCTTCCATTCGAACATTGGGATAATTACTGGGATTATGTGTCATCGCTTATCACTCCCCAGACCAAGATTGTAACCTATTGCGGAGGTTACAATTGCGAGCTATCTGTCGATGCCGCCAGAGAACTTAAAGTTTTAGGATATCCTAATACATATATATTTTTTAATGGTTACGATAAATGGTTAGAGTTAAATCTTCCCCAAGAAACATCCAGTGAAGAATAAACATCAAAACAAATTAAAGTTGTTTTTAACCAAGAGTCATTGGTCAATATTTGTGATAAGGCTGGTTATCGGAGGCGTTTTTATCTATGCCTCTATCGATAAAATCATGCATCCCGATGTATTCGCGAAAATCATCCATAACTACCACCTTCTACATCCAGGTTTAATAAATTTATTGGCTATTACACTACCATGGTTTGAGCTGGTCTGCGGAGTTTGTTTGGTCGTCGGTTATAAATATAGAGGTGCTACTTTAATATTACTAATTATGCTGGCTGTTTTCATATTTGCCTTATCAATCAACTACGCCAGAGGAATCAACATCAACTGTGGTTGCTTTTCCACTTCTCGGTCTACAAGAACCGATTTATTATGGGGCATAATCGAAGATATTATATTGATCGCCGGCTGTACTATTATTCTATTTAAGAGTAAATTCAAAAAACAAGAAAACCTTTGATCAACATATAATAGATTTAATATAAATCAGAATAAGATTAACCTTCGGGTTCAGCAATAACCTGGACTTTGACTTTACTACCAGCTTTAATATAACCTGAGTTAGCTGGAATCACAATTAAGCCATTAATTGTAGAAAAGGCGCTAACTGAATAGGTTTTTTTAAAATTTGGGATAACGGTAAAACCGTTATCATTAAGAGTTACCACTCCTCTCATGAAAGTAGTGACGCCATCAGCTCCTTTTATGTCTTTAGTAACAGTTGCCAGAACCTCTGTCCTTTTAACTATCTTTTTACCCATCATCTTCATGATAGCAGGGCGTATAAACTGTTCAAGGACTATGTAGAAAGAAAACGGATGTCCTGAAAGGCCAAAAATTGGCACATTCCCGCAGGTGCCGAAGATTATTGGTTTACCCGGTCTTATGGCAACTTTCCAGAATTTAATATCCATACCAACCTGCTCAAGAATTTTTTTAACATAAGTGAAATCGTCAATAGCGGGTCCCGCTGAGCTGATAAACATATCATAATCAAGCCCCTTAGAAATCTTATTCAATATTACATTTTTATTATGATTTGAAAGTCCTAGGTCAACAGGTTCCGCACCGTATTCAGCCAACTGTGAATAAAGCGTAAACCTATTAGATGACCTCATCAAACCAGTTGGTAATGGGCCATTACTTTCGGTTAATTCTCTACCAGTTGTCAAAAACGAAACTTTGGGAATGCGGTAACATTTTATTTCCGTATAACCAATAGCTGAAAGAAGCCCGATATCAGCAGCGTTTAGACTTTTTCCTTTGGGTAAAACAAGCTTCCCCTTAGTAATATCTTCCCCTTTCAAGCGGATATTTTCACCGGGTTGAGCTACTTTGTAAATTAAAACCTTCTTGCTTGATTGTCGAACACCATGTTCCTCCATTAACACCGTATCAGCTCCCTCTGGAAGAGGGGCTCCCATACTTATTCGCAGCGTATGTTTGGATTTAAGAGGTGCTTGCCACTGTTGTCCGGGAAGTAACTCGCCATCTAAATGGAGCTGAACCGGATTTGAAGAGGTTGTGCCAACGGTATCGGTCGACCTGAGTGCATAACCAGTTATCGATGCATAATCGAATGATGGAATATCTTCCGGTGATATTACATCCTCCGCCAGGACCTTCCCTCTGGCATTGAGAATAGGTATGTTCATAGGTTCCTGAACCTCTATAGAGTCCAGGACAATTTGCAGGGCTTTTTCAACAGAAATCATTTTCCCCCTCTCTTTCTCTACTTCTTACTAAGACCGAAAATTAACTGTAGATATAATATCTAAAAAAACATAAACCCAAAAATGAACATTATTAAAACAACCAGAATGTTTAATAAGGAACAACCTATTTCCTTATTGAGGTTTTTATTTTAAATATTTGAAAATGTCAAGAAAAAAAATGTCCCTGTAACAAAAATACAGGGACAAACAGGTTTATTAAAAACAATGAAAAAACCCGGATTATATTTTAAGTATCTTAAGCATTAACCACCTGATTCAAGTATGTTTGAATACGCATCAGTGGAGGTTAACGTTTCCACAGCTTTTTTTACGCAGGGATCGGTTTTTAAAACAATCTGTCTGTAAACAGCTTTTTCACCATACAATTTTGTAAGAATATCTCTTTTTATAGACCTTGATAAATATTCAATACTCTCATCAAACTCCCGTTGCTTGTCAATTTCTACCTTTTGTTTTAAATCGTCAAGGAGTTCGGAGTATTCGGCGGTTTTGTTAGCCTGTTCGATTGTATTTTTCAATTTTTCATAGTCCTTTTCAATTTGTGACTTATAGGAAAAATCCTTTTCTTTTAAAAACTGTTTAAATTCATCGATAATCTGAGGAGTAACATCGAAATCCTCACGTAAATCAGGGTGTTCGGTCGTATATTTTATCGAGAAATCAAAAAACATAGATAATCTTTCAAGATTCAACTCCAGGGAATTCAATTTATGCTCTTCCACTTCTATATCGGGAATGACACCTCCTCCACCATAGACAACCCGTCCTCCCTTGGTGAAAAATACATCTTTTTTCTCTTCGGTCTCGTCTACGTTTTTCTCCGCTATATCCATGTTGTCAGGGTGCCGTTTCGAGCGCGAATCCTTTTGGATACATCTTCCTGAAGGTATATACCATTTTGCTGTTGTGAGTTTTAAGGCCACATCATCAGAAAGCGGATACACCTGCTGGACAAGCCCTTTACCAAATGTGTCGTTGCCAATGATGATTCCTCGGTCCCAATCCTGAATGGCGCCGGCTACTATTTCGGAGGCAGAGGCTGACATCCCATTTACAAGGATGACCACCGGCACCGAATCAGGGATTAAAGGTTTATCGCTTGCATATAGAGTTCGATTTTGGTCAGATGTTCGTCCTTTGGTCGATGTAACCTCAGCCCCTTTGGGTAGAAAATAATCAGCCACATTGACTGCCTGACTCAAAAGTCCACCGCCATTAGAGCGAAGGTCAAATATCAAACCGTCGATATTTTCTTTCATTATTTCTTTGAAAGCCACATCGAGCTCGTTTTTAGCCTCTTCGCCAAACCGAGCCAATCTCACATAACCCAGCGTCTTACCGTTGGCTTCAAACGTTGTGTAAAAAGGAACAGTTTTAAGCTCGATAACAGCCCTCTCAATCGTATACTCAAGAGCCTCATCAACTCCCTGTCGTTTAATGGTCAGAGTTACTTTTGTTCCAGCAGGGCCCCGCATAAGGCTTGAAGCCTCCTGAGTACTCATACCCCTGGTTGATTTACCATCAATCTTGATAATTTGGTCACCCGCCTTTAAACCCATACGGTATGCCGGTGTCCCTTCCATAGGCGCCACAACGGTCACGACCTCATCTTTTAACATGATGGTCATACCCAATCCCTGGTATTTTCCTTTGGTGGTTTCCTGAAGTTTATTGTAATCCACCTCTTCTAAAAATTCCGAGAAAGGGTCAAGAGTATTCATCATGCCTTTTATACCCGAATATATTAACTCCTTGGCATCTACATCATCAACATATCGGGCAGATATTCGGAAAGCGATATCGGATGATAACCTTATGAAACTATAAAGAGAATCATTCGGTTTCTGAGCGGAAACGGACAAAAATATGAATGTAATTATTACAGCTGATATGATAATAGTTCCAGCTCTCTTAAACATTTAACCTCCTATTTCGCTCTATCATAACTTCAGTAAACCCCCCGATAGGAGCTTACAAGTTTATTTACTTTCTGGCCCACCTATTTGTTGCAAATAGGACTACACCTAACAAACATATAATATAAAAAACAGATCTAAAAGGCAAAGCCGAAATTAAAATTGCCAGTCCAGCCAATGTACCTATCATTGCCCCTCCCAGATCAACCGCATACGGCAAACCGGGTTTTGTATCAAAAGGTTTTGAACTTGAGGTAAAACCGAGTCCGCCCGCAAAACCTGCCATAGTTACTATCATTAACAAGATCCATTCCCGGCCTGGAGTCAGTAAAAGCAAACCAGATAATAACACAAATAAAACACACGCTACTAAAGATCCATTATATTTATTCTTCGGCAGAACTGGATGTTTATTATAATGAGTGCCCAAAAATGCTCCAAGGGCCATTCCTATCATAAAAAGGCCAAGTATAATTCCAAGGGCTATATAAAGATAACCTCCTAAAAGCTGTGTGTAAAATAACACGATAATTTCCAATATGAACGAGGTTACTCCAAAATAGAAGATATTCAACAATTGTAGGAATTTTTTACCATGAAAACCGGATGACATTAAAATCAAAAACAATATAATCACAGTAATTATAGTCAAAACTGGAAGGTTAATAATCCTCTTTAAATTATATTTAAATCCAAACTGGGAAAAATAGTAGGAGAGACCGTATCCTATTGATAATGGCCCGGTTATTCTTACCGGTTGATTAAGTTGAGCTTGCACCTGGTTCGTTTTGAACGGATTTGTGCGGGACCTTATTAAGGCAGGATTAAAATAAGGAGAATCGATCTGAAGCGTATTATATCTATTTATCAATTCTTCAGAGGTTAAAGCGATATCAATATTATCGCCACATATAAATGTAATTTTTTGCCCTGGTATAAAATAGACATTGATGAAATTGTCCTTAAGAATATTATAGATTGAGACCAATCTCTGTTTTAAGTCATCACACCAAAGGCCATCATAAGCGGATACGGATACTGATAATACTCCATCTCCCGTAAGTTTATCTTTACAAAAACCGAAAAATCTTCTTGTCTCAAGACGGTAATCATAAAGGGATAAGAGGGGCCCAAGATTAAGAATAATAGCATCAAATCTATCCCGGGTTTCCCTGAAAAAAACGACGGGATCATTCACCTGACAATTATCATCTGACGGCAGATATTCCGGTTTTATCAGTTCCCTCCAGCTTCTCTCGGGATATATGTACAACCTTTTTATATGGGAAGGAATAAATCTATCTACCATATGAGACTCTGCTCTTACAAGAGCGATGTTACTCATGTCGGGTTTTACCAGATACGGCCAGTAAAATAATTCCTGGCCTGTTATTTCATCAGGAAAATCGGCTATTTTAATACCACCCGAATATAGAGAGGTTATCCTCTTGGTTTTAATGCTGTCATACCTGACAAGCCTTCCTGAAACTGACTTTAAAAATATATAAGGTCGAAAACGAATTTTTAATAAAAGGTTTTCCAATGGGTCTCCAGCTCCAAAGACCAAAAGCATAATGCAAGCGATAAAAACAATCGCCTTTATCGAGGCTTTAGTTCGTATGAATGCTATAAGGCAAACAAAAGCGATAAAGATCAAAAATGAGTAATCCCTGCCACCACTAACATAGTAGATTGTTGTAATCACACCACCAATTAAGGCACCGAATGCTTCTCCCCAATATGTTCTGCCCGAGCGCCCCGAACCTTTGATATTCGAAGCTATTGATGAAAACAGACCACCATTTATCAGACAAATCGGGAGAAGTGTAATGATAATTGTGATCGTGTATATAAATGGTGGTATTAACTGGCCTGGTATTATACCTGCTATTCTAGGCGACAAGAAGAAAACAAGAGCAGATACAGGTGTTAGAAATGCTAATATTAAAAACAGACGTGAAGGATTTACTTTTTTTATAAAAAACGCACCTGTAGATGTAAAAAACAACCAGAAAAAGAAGAACAGACTTAGATAGACCTCGTTACCACCGGCGAAACCAACTGCCAGTCGGGCATAGGAGACCTGTATAGATAAGCTGATAAGACCTAAATAAAATGCGCCTGATATTAATTCCAGACGCCGGGGATCTGGCTTTTGCAGTAGGGACATTGCCCCTCGTCAAGGTTATTGGTAGTTACCTGAAAGCCTCGACGACCAATCAATAGCTTTCCGCAACTATGACAGTAAGTATTTTCCCCTTTATGGCCATAAACATTGCCAATATAGGGATAATGTAAACCCTTTTCTTTAGCGATATCATAAGCCTGTTCAAGAGATTCTAAGGGGGTAACAGGCAAATTTTGCAATAGATAGGCAGGATGAAACCGGGTAAAATGAATTGGCACGTCGGGACCAAGATTGTCCAACAACCAATCACATAAACCTATAATCTCCTCTTTACTATCGTTTAGGCCCGGCAACATCAGATATACGATTTCAAGCCATCTACCGGATGATTTTATGGTAATAAGTGTCTCAAGGACTGGTTTTAGTTCACCCCGACATATTTCGTGATAATATTTTTCAGTAAAAGCCTTGAGATCGATTTGCGGACACCGATTTTGCTGGCGGCTATGGCACAATCGTACATGTATTCATAAAATACAGTGGGTTCAGAATACGTATATGCAATTGAGACGGAGCCACTCTTAAAGGCATATTGGGCGCATTCTTCGGGTGTTAAACTAAAATGGTTGACATCCTCCGGTCGAAACTGCGAGATACTCCAGTTCTGGCAGAATTTACAATTTATATTGCAACCAGCGGTAGCAATTGAAAATGCTGATGTTCCCGGCAAAAAATGGAAAAACGGTTTTTTCTCTATCGGGTCGATATTGGCTGAGCATACCCGCGAATGTACAAGGGTATAGTATTCTCCGCCAACATTCTCTCGCACACCACAATAACCCCTCTCATGGTCACTCACCCGACATCGACGAGGGCATAGGTGACACTCCACCACTCCATCAGCCAGTTTTTCGTAATAGCGGGCTTTATGATAAGTCTCATCAAGCTGGGATTGTGTTTTAGGTAGAGGAACGCCCTGCGAAAAAACAAGCCTTGGACAAAAAACCAAACCCGAACCGATAGCAGTAGCCTTGATAAACTCCCTTCGCTCCATTATAATTTGTTATCCTCCTGGTAGGTCTATTGTTCCCAGCTCGATTACATTGTCCGGCAATACATGCAAATCTATAATCTCCCAGTTGCCATACAATGTATCATGGGGGAATAAATACAGATTATAAGTGCCCTCCGGTAACCCGAAAAAGCCGAAATAGTTTGAATCAGGCTCTGAAGTGGTGAAACCGGTGGTATCATCATCTTCGACACTAAACAGAAATATATCCGCCGAGGGATTTGTATAACCAAACATACCCCCTGTGGAGTCGATATCTATAAATATAAACTCAGGAGAAAAATAGTATTCGCTGCTATCGGTGTTATACAGGATTGATGAAAACAGGTTGATATCCACCAGTGCGGAGACATTCCGATCATTTGAAACCTGAATTATTCCCTCGCTGATGGCGCTATAGCCAGATGGGAAGTTCAGATCATGCGAAACACTATCCACAACTATACGGCTTGAGCCAAAAGTGATTTTCAATGAACCGATATAACCGACTGGAATTTCCCTTTTAAGCAGAAGCTCACGTTGGCCATTCCGCAGACTTACCAAGTTAAACGATTCACCGTTGTTATAGATCATATTCCAACCTGATGTTGAATCCGGAAAGTTATATAATGTGGATCGAAACGCAATCTCCTC